>JAHFUQ010000044.1:19496-27436 GCA_023265045.1 Acidimicrobiia bacterium | reverse complement strand
TCACGCTGTTCGGCGTCGTGACGTACACCCTCTACGCCCGCTCCCAGTACCAGCGGTTGGACGACGAGCTGCAGGGCTTCGTCCCGCTGGTCACCCGCCAGCTGTTCGACGCGGCGGGCCTGGCCACCGAGAACCCCCGCCCCGGCGGCGCCGGAGGAACGGGTGGGCCGCCGCCCGGCGGCGGCGGAGGGGGCGGTGGCGGAGGCCCCGGTCCCATCGCTCCCCTCGGCACCTATGCGGAGCTGCGGGACAGGGCGGGGGCGCTGCTCAGCCACGTCCAGGCGTCGACATCGACCGACGCGCCCAAGCTGCCGACGGCCATCTTCGCGGTCGACGGCGACTCCGGCTACTTCACCACCGGCGACTGGCGGGTGTACGTGACCAACCCGCGCGGCGGGCCGGACAACACCATCGTGGTCGCCGTCCCCATGACCGATGTGACCAACGCCCTCAACCGGCTGATCCTCATCGAATCCTCCGGCGCCGCCATCCTCCTCGCCGTGCTGACGACGGGCGCCTGGCTCATCCTCCGGCGTGGCCTGCGGCCCCTCGAGCACATGGCCGTCACCACCAAGACGATCGGTGCAGGCGACTATTCGCAGCGGGTCGACGTCTCGGGACCCAAGACCGAAGTCGGCCAGCTGGGCGTCGCCTTCAACACCATGCTCGACAAGATCCAAGCGGCCTTCGCCGAGCGTGACGCCACCGAGCTGCGTCTCCGCCAGTTCCTCGCCGACGCGTCTCACGAGCTCCGAACGCCGCTCACGTCGATCCAGGGCTTTGCCGAGCTCTTCCGGCTCGGGACGGGCCGCGAGCAGATCAACGAGCATGTCGACCCCGACACGATCCTGCGACGCATCGAGCAGGAGTCGGCCCGGATGCGCGTCCTGGTGGAGGACCTGCTGTTACTGGCCCGGCTGGACGAAACCCGACCGGTCGACCGCAAGCCCGTCGACCTCACCGTCCTGGCCGCGGACGCATGCAGCGACGCCGTCGCCGCCGCGCCCGGGCGGCGGGTCACCCTCGACGCGCCCGAACCGGTTGTGGTCCTCGGTGACCAGGCCCACCTCCGCCAGGCCATCGGCAACCTGGTCGCCAACGCCATCCGCCACACGCCAGCCGGGACGCCGATCGACGTCGCCGCGCGCCTCGAAAACGGCGCCGCCTTGGTCGCCGTCCGCGACTACGGGCCGGGCCTGGACGACGAGGCCCGCACCCACGTGTTCGACCGGTTCTGGCAGGCCGACAAGGCCCGCGCCGGGACGGGCGCCGGCCTCGGCCTGTCGATCGTCGCCGGCATCGCCACTGAGCACGGCGGCCAAGCCGAGGTCGACAACATGGCCAACGGTGGGGCCGTCTTCAGCCTCCGCCTTCCTCTGAACGCCTCACGCCCGGCGGCGAGCCAGAGCGCCGGCAGCGAATAGCACCAAGCCGACGACGGCGATGCCGGCGCCGGCCGCCAGCACGCCCTTGGCGACCTTCGACATCCCCCCACCGAGCCGTTGGAACTGGACGTCGGCGGTGTAGAGGTCCTGGCCCTGGGTCACCTGGTCGAAGTTGCGGGTGTCGTCCCATCCGATGACCAGGAACTTGTCGGTCGACGCGACGCCGGGCGGCGGGCTCACGTCGAAGTTGTTGGCCCAGATCCCGATCCGGCGGTCGTCGACGCGGTCGGTGATCCGCACGTTCGGGGACCACGTCACCCCGTTGTCGGTGGACGACGCCAGATACACGTCGTGGCTGCGGATGCCCGGGTCGTTGCGGGCGTCAAACCACACCACATCGACGCGCCCATTGGGGGCGATGCTGAGGTTGGGCGAGTTCTGGGCGAACAGGGCATTGTCGCCGTCGTCGTCGATCGCCTTCGGCGGGGACCACGTCCTCCCGCCGTCGGTGGAGCGCTGGTAGAAGGCGTCGGTCTCGGACGCGACCTCGGGGTGGCGCGACCCCTCGTACACGAGGTGCAGGACGCCGTCGGCGCCGCCCCGTGGGCTCCACCGGATCCGCTGGGTGCCAAACGTCGACAGGCCCCGCTGGAAGGGCGTCACCGCGGACGCCGTGAACGTCTTGCCCTTATCCGTTGACTTGGAGACCCACACCGCGGGCAGCGGCGCGGGCGTGATGTTCGAGCTGTGCGTGACCCACGCGGCGTAGAGGTTGCCTTTGCCGTCCAAGGTCAACGAGGGATTGCTGCTCCCGAAGTTCACGGGCTGGTCGGGCTGGGCCGCCCTCGACCCCGCCGCCGGGGCGGTCGTGGTCGGCGAGCCAGGGAGGGTCGTGACCGTCTTGAGGGCCTCCGCACGGGTCTGGGCGGACTCCCAGGCGGGGGCACCGACGTTGACGGGCGCGCCGAAGGTCTTCCCGCCGTCGGTTGACACGGAGACGAGCCCGATTCGGGGCTGGAGGTTGGGCGCTGTCGTGGTGCGGTACTCGGCTCGCCACGTGACGTAGACGATGTCCTCCTTGCCGCTGTGCGTGTCGACCACGAGGTCGGACACGGGCCTCGCCGTCTCGGTGTCGGGTGGCTGCTTGCCGCGGTTCGAACGCACGACCGTGGTCTCCCACGAGTCGCCGAGATCGTGCGAACGGCCGACCAGGACGCTGACATTGCCGTTGTTGACCCCGCCGTCGCCGTCGTCGTAGCCGCTCAGCCCGTAGTACAGCGTGTGGTTGCGGCCAAAGGCGACGGGGATCATGTCGACGTTGCCGCTGATGACGAAGCAGAACGGGAACGTCGATGTCGACGGGGACGCGTCGAGCTTCTTCCACGTCTGGCCCGCGTCGGACGAGCGCATCAGGCCGCACCGTCGCGTGCGCGCCTCGACGAAGCCCATTACCACAGTGTTTGGGTTCTCGGGATCGACGGCAATCGACGGCGACGTGTAGGTCCGGGCCGGATCGACGTCGGAGCGCGTGGCGTACACCGGTTTGGTCACACGGGGCTGGCTCTCGGCCAACGCGCCAACTGGTGAAAACACTGCCGATCCGAACGCCAGTCCCGCCGCCGCGGTGATAGAGCAAACGCCGCGAATACCGAGTTGCATGCCTGCCCCCCTGAGCCAAAGGCCGTGCCGCGCCGTGATCGTAGCGACCGCGTTCCACAGGCGACAGAAGCGCGTATTCGACCTACGCTCCCCAGAGTCAAAGGGGGATACATGATGCGAGCCCGCATTGGTTCGGCATTGGCTATCGCGGCGCTCCTGGGAGCGTCGGCGTGTTCGAGCGGCGACAAGAGGAGCAACGAGGAGACGATGGACACGCGCCTGCGCAACCTGTCGCAGGCCGGGGTGTACGTGGGCGGCGTCGCCTACTCGACGACGCTGGTCGGCATCCATTTCGAGAAGACCGGCGACAACCAGCCTCCGTTCATGCGCATGTTCGTGTCGGACGGCCTGCCCGGCGGCGTGGCCGAGTGGTTCGAGGGCAAGGCCGCGAAGGACACCTTCAGCTTCACCTCGGTCAGCGGCACGGCCAAGATCGAGGGCCGGCTGGACGAGTTCCATGTCCACGGCAAGCTCACCCTGGCCGGCGGCCAGCCACAGGTGTTCGCCACCCGGCCTGCGGGCGACGGGGCGGGGGTGTTCGAGGTCACCGTGGGCGCCGACAGCCACTGGGCCGGCAAGTCCCTCGACGGCTCGACGCTGGAGGCCGACCAGTTGGGGCCGACGATCGACGGCCTCGTGCGCTCGGCCCGCGGCGACATGTACAAGTTCCACCACAACGACCTCACCCGACGGCTCGGCTACGCCAAGCAGGGCGGCGCGCCGGACAAATACACCCTGATCGTCACCCGGCGCGGCACCGAGATCGTGGGGCGAGGCGGCGACGTCCGGGGCGGCAAGCCCAGCGACAACATCATCGCCCTCGACCTCCCGGCCAGCGACAAGCCCACGCCCGGCGTCTACTACGGCCGGGTGGCCCTCACCACCGACAAGATGGCCTTTGACATCAAAGACCTGGGCAGCAACCGCAAGATGATCCGGGTCTACGTCTCCGACGGCGAACCCGAGCCGCAGGGCGACATCGAGTGGTTCACCACCGGCGCGAACGCGGTGACCGGAAACACGTTCACGATGACGTCCGCCAGCGGCAGCGCCAAGCTCGACGGCACGGTCGCGACCGATGGGATAAGTGGCAATCTCACCCTGCCCGACCAGCCGGCGCGCAAGTACTTCGCCGCACCAGCGGGCGACGGGGCCGGCATCTTCGACGTCACCGTCCAGGCCGACCGCACCCATGTGGGCACGTCCGAGCAGGGCGGCAAGCTGGAGCTGAAGTACGCCGACGGGATGGTGATGGGAAAGGTCACGGCGCCGACCGGTGAGGTCCTCGACCTGCTCGGCGCCGACCTGACGCGTAGCTACGAGTACGGGGTCGACGGCAGCCAGCCCGGGACCTACGTGGCCTTCGCCGCGCCCCGGGCCCGCTTCCTGATCGGCCGCAACGGCAACGTCCGCGGCGGCAGCGCCGGGAACAACATCATCGGGCTCGACAAGAAGTGCTGAGCCGCTGAGGGCGGCCTGGTACGACCGCCAGGGCCCGGCGGCCGAGGTCCTCAATGTCGGCGAGCTGCCCACCGTCGAGCCGGGGCCGGGCGAGGTGCGGGTCCGGCTGACGTTTTCGGGCATCAACCCGGGCGACGTGAAGAAGCGCGCCGGCTGGCGAGGATCGGCCATGCCCTACCCGCGCGTCGTACCCCACAGCGACGGCGCGGGGGTGATCGACGCCGTCGGCCGGGGCGTCGAACGAGCCTGCATAGGCGCTCGCGTGTGGGTGTACGGCGCCCAGTCGTACCGGGCCATGGGCACCGCCGCCGAGTACGCCGTCGTGCCCGAGGACCAGGCCGTCGACCTGCCCGGCAACGTGCCCGACGAGGTCGGCGCGGCCCTCGGCATCCCGGGCATCACCGCCCACCGGGCGGTGTTCGCCGACGGCCCGGTGGACGGGCTGACCGTCCTCGTGCATGGCGTCCGGGGCGCCGTCGGCTCGATCGCCGCCCAGCTGGCGGTCGCCGCCGGCGCGACCGTGATCGGAACCGAGCGGGGCGTCCAGGTGGCCGACATCCGGGAGCAGGCGCCGCTTGGCGTCGACCGGGTCATCGAGGTTTCGTTTGCCGCCAACATCGACCTCAACGCCCAGGTGGTCGCGCCCGGGGCGGTTATCGCGTCGTACGCGTCAATCGACGAACGCTCGGCCATCCCCTACTGGCCGCTCGCCTTCGAGAACATCACCCTCCGGCTGCTGGGCAGTGACGACTTCCCGGCCGACGCCAAGCGACGCGCCGCCCGAGAGCTGACCGCGCTGGCGGCCGCGAGCGAACTCGCCGTCCCAATTGGCGCCGTCTTCCCGCTGGACGAGATCGCCGCCGCCCACGAAGCAGTCGGCGGCCGTGGTCGCGTTTTGCTCAGGCTTCCCGGCTGACGCGCCGGACCCGGTCGCCGCGCCGGATCTCGCCCGGCGCCACGACCTTGGCGCAGGCGCCCCGCAACCGCAGCGCCTGGCCGATGGGCGAGTTGACGAACCGGAGCGCGTCCGGGCCGAAGCGGGCGCGGAACTTGCCGCACCCGGTGTGGGGCTCGGCCGTGATCTCGATGACGGCCTCGCCGATCTGCAGGCGCGTGCCCGACGGCAGGTTCGTGTGGCTGAGGTCGATGTCGAGGTGGAGCTGATCGCCGGCCAGCGCCCGCCGCTCAGGGTCGTTCGCCACCAAGGCCGACGCCCGGGCGTTCATGATGTTCAGCTGCTTGTCGGGGTGGGCCGACCCGTCGGCGGTGCTGGTGCTCCCCCGGGCGCGCCAATTGTCGCCCGCGAGGCCGTCGTGCAGGGTGAGCGTCGCCACGTCCAGCACCTCCCGCTCGTCCCGGTCGGGACGGCGCACGATCAGCTCCAGCGTGCCGTCGTCGGCCGGCGCGGCGCGGACGTGGTCCAGCCCGGCCTCCAGCTCCTCAAAGCTCAGATGCACCTGCTGCACGCCCGTCAGCCTGGCACGCCCCCCCGGGTCATGCCGAAGATTTCCTGGGCATTCGAGGCGTCGAAGGCCAGGTCGACGCCCGTCCCGTCGGGGTGCGGAAGGCGGGTGATGAACTCGAAGAACGAGCCCGGGACGGTACGGACCTCGCCGCCCGCGAACGTGCGCTCGACCGCCGCCGCCCGATGGGCGGTCTGGATGATCCGCCCCGACTTCGAGAACTCCACCGTGACCTTGACCGGTCGCCCCGCGGCCCGCTCGGCCTCCGCCCGCGCGACGACGTCGTCGACGCGGTCAGTGGCGTGGTTGAACACCGTCCCCTCGGTGGCGATCCAGGCCATCTCGTCCGACTCGGCCAGCAGGGTCAGGTAGTCGACCAGCGCGGGCGGGCCGTGGTGGCGGGCGAAGCACCCCACGAGGGCGGGGAGCAACGCCTCAGCATCGAGCTGCGGCAACCACCCTTGCTCGGCGAGGCGGTCGAGGGCGACGCCGGCCAACGGGTCCTGTGACGATGCGAGCACTCTGGCCACGGCCGCCTGGAACGCGGGCGAAAACCGATCCGCATGCAACTCGCTCACGAAGTACTGGGGGACGTGCTGGGGCAGGTCGAGGTGGCACCACGAGCGGCCCGTCATGCTCAGCCGGCTGAGGTCGTAGGTCTCCCGGTGGACATAGCCGAGGGCCTCCAGCGCCCGGGTAAGGCTGCGTTGGCCTTCGGGGAGCTCGCCGCTGGGCACGCCCGTGACGGTGCGCACGGCGCCGTGGTCGAGGAACATCCGGCCGCCGCCGGCCACCCGGTCCTGCGCGTACGCGGCGCCGCTGGGCACGCGCGCCAGCAGGTCGTCGAGCAGCAGGATGCCGAGGGCCTGGGCGATGACCGCCCGCGTCGCCTCGGTGGCGGCGAGCAGCGACGGATGGAGATCGAGCGCGCCGATCAGCCAGCCCGCCCGCTCGCCGCCGACCGAGGCGGCCACCAAGTCGCGCAGCACACCGGCCCCGCTCACGCCGCGACCGCCGCCGCTTCCCCGAACAGCCGGCCCGTCGGCGTGGCCACGAACGCGTCGTAGTCGACCTCCTCCTGGCGGACGAGTCCCCGTCGCGGGAGCCTTCCGGTCGCCACCAGCTCGACGACGGCGCACGCCGACGCCGCGGTCGTCCAAGAGATGGCCCGCCAGCGCTGGCCGTCGAGCCACAGCGGTTCGTAGGCCCGCACCGCCTGGTCGCGCACGAACGCGCCCCCGCGCTCGCCCTCCACCGCGGCGTAGACGTACACGACGTCGTCGTCGACGGGCGGCTTGGCGTGGACGAGGATGCGCCCCGCCAGCTCGCGCTCCTGACGGAGGTGCAGCTCGTCGAAGAAAAAGCGCATCAGCTGGCAGTGGCCGGGGTACCGCAGCGTCTTGTAGTCGAGGCGGTCGAGGCGGCCGTCATACGTGCAGCACATCGTCCCCAGCCCGCCGGAGGTGGTGAACGCTTCGAGCTGCACGCCGCCGATCCACACCAGCTCGACCTCGCTCATCGATGGCACCATCCGCCGGCGCCCGTCGCGGATCACCTCACAGTCGTTGAGGTACTCGTTGACTACGCCGTCAGGCGACCAGTTGAAGGCGTACCCGAGCAGGCCGCTCGGGTTCCGGGGCAAGGCGCCGACCTTCAGCTCCATTGACGACAGCCGGTCGAAGCGCCGCGCCAGCCACGCGCCGGTCATGCAGATGAGCCCCGGCGCCAGTCCGCAGTTGGGGACCAGCGCCACCTCCGCGTCCTCGGCCAAGGCCATGGCCCGACCGGTCACGCCTACGTCCTCGGAGAGGTCGAAGTAATGGACGCCGGCGTCGACGGCCGCCGCCGCGACGCCCCTTGTCAGCTGGTGCGGGAGGCAAGAGACGACGGCTTCCACGCCCGCCAGCGCGCCCTGCAAGGCGTTCGGGTCGCCCACGTCCAACGGCTTGACCGGGAACGGGAGACCGTCCCC
>JAHFUQ010000044.1:0-19486 GCA_023265045.1 Acidimicrobiia bacterium | reverse complement strand
TCCCGCGCGCGCAGGTCGGCGCCGACTACCGAGTAGCCGGCGCCGTCCAACATGCGGGCGACCAACTCCCCGACTTTGCCCAGACCTACCACCAGGACCGTCGAGAAGGCTCGCACCCTGCATCCGATGGTAAAGCGATCCGACTCTCTATATCTTCGGTTCAACGAGCGAATTTCCCACCACCGCGCAACTTGCTGACAGCGCCCGCCGGGCGCTCGCGGGCCTCGGCGTCGCGGCGCCGCTCGGCGTCGACATCGGCGAGGGGATGACCGCCCGCACGCCGATAACGGGCGGCTCGTTGGGATCGCTCCCGGCGGCGACACCCGGAGACGTCGACGACGCGGTGGCCCGGGCCGCCGAGGCGTTCCGGACGTGGCGCATCGTCCCCGCGCCCGAGCGCGGCGCCGTGGTGCGTCGGCTGGGCGAGCTGTTGCGGGCCCACAAGTCCGACCTGGCCGAGCTGGTCGCCCTCGAAGCGGGCAAGATCCGCTCCGAGGCCCAGGGCGAGGTGCAGGAGATGATCGACGTCTGCGACTTCGCCGTCGGCCTCTCGCGCCAGCTCTACGGGGCGACCATGGCGTCGGAGCGGCCGGGCCACCGCATGATGGAGCTCTGGCAGCCGCTGGGCGTGTGCGGGGTCATCACGTCGTTCAACTTCCCCTGTGCGGTGTGGGCGTGGAACGCCGCCTTGGCGCTGGTGTGCGGCGACCCGGTGGTGTGGAAGCCGTCGGAGAAGACCCCGCTCACGGCGCTGGCGTGCGACGCGCTGGTCCAGCGGGCAGGCGCCCCGGCCGGCGTGGCGCAGGTCGTCCTCGGCGGCGCCGAGGTCGGCGAGCGGCTCGTCGACAACCCGTCGGTGGCCTTGGTGTCCGCCACCGGGTCGACCGCGATGGGCCGCGCCATCGGCCCGCGCGTGGCCGCCCGCTTCGGCCGCTCGCTGCTCGAGCTGGGCGGCAACAACGCCGCCATCGTCGCCCCCTCGGCCGACCTCGATCTGGCCGTGCGGGCCGTGGCCTTCGCCGCGGCCGGAACGGCGGGCCAGCGCTGCACCACCCTGCGCCGGCTCATCGTGCACCGGTCGATCCACGACGACTTGGTGGACCGGCTGGTGACGGCGTACAAGTCGCTGACCGTGGGCAACCCCCTCGACGAACGCACGCTCGTCGGCCCCCTCATCGACCGGCACGCGTACGAGGCCTTTGGCCGGGCTCTTGACGAAGTCGGCGCCTTGGCCGGCGGCGCGCGCGAACTCGAGTCGATGGCGCCCGACGCCTTCTACGTGCGGCCGGCCATCGCGGTCGTGCTCGAGCAGACGCCGCTGGTGTTGCGGGAGACGTTCGCGCCGTTGCTGTACGTGCTCGCCTACGACGACTGGGACGAGGCCGTCGCCCTCCACAACGCCGCCGCCCACGGCTTGTCCTCGTCGGTCTTCACCTCCGACCTGCGCGAGGCGGAGCGGTTCCTCTCGCCCGCCGGCTCGGACTGCGGCATCGCCAACGTCAACATCGGCCCCTCCGGCGCCGAGATCGGCGGCGCCTTCGGCGGGGAGAAGGACACGGGCGGAGGGCGCGAGTCCGGCTCCGACGCGTGGAAGGCCTACATGCGCCGCATGACCTGCACGGTCAACTACTCGGGAGAGCTCCCCCTCGCCCAGGGCGTGGAGTTCCTCTAACGCCAGCGCGTGGCGTAGCCGGCGGCGACGTTGAGGAACGTGAGGGCGGCGGCGTCGACCGTGATGGAGGCGACGTCGGCCGCGGGGTCGACCTCGACGATGTCGACGGCTCGCACCTTGGGGTGGGCACCGGCGGCGAAGGCGGCCGCGAAGAGTTGTCCCGGCGTGGCGCCGCCCGGCCGCGAGCCGGGGCACCCCGGAGCGAAGGCGCGATCGAGGACGTCGATGTCGATGTCGACGTAGATCGCCGCGCACCGGTCGGCCAGCTGATCGAGCAGCTCAGAAACGTCGACCATGCGGTCAGGACCGTGCACGGAGACGCCTTGCGCGACGCACCACGCGTAGTGCGCACGGGAGTTGGAGAAGCCGTGGACGCCGACCTGCACGACGTTGGCGCCCGGCAGCCCGGCGTCGATCAAGGCCCGCACCGGCGAGCCGTTGCCCACCGCGCCCGCCGGGTACGGGCGCACGTCGTGGTGGGCGTCGAGGGTCAGCAGCCCCCACTGATCGAGCCGCCCGGCGCCGGCGAGTGCGTGGTAGGTCACCGCGTTGTGTCCACCCAGCAGGACCGTCAGGGGCGCCCGCAACGGCGGCGGCTGCAACGACTCCCCGAGGTCCCGGACGGCGACGTCCTCCAACGCCACGCGCCGCTCGCCATGCCAGGTCGAGAGCTTGCCCAGCCGGGCGCGGATGGCGGTCGGCGCCAGCTCGTACCGCGAGGGCGTCACCGCGTGCTCGCTCAGCGGCACACCTGCGACGATCAGCGCCGTCGGCTCGTCGCTGTCGCCCGTCAGCCAGTGGCTGGCCCGCGGCCAATCCGTCATTCCCACACCACCACCTCGCCGCCCTTTACGACGTTCGAGACGATCGGCATGCCCGGGCGGTAGGCGAGGTCGACCCAGTGGTCGGCGTCGAGGACCACCAGGTCGGCGGCGGCGCCCGCCTGCAAGTGCCCGATGTCGTCGCGGCCAAGGGCCAGGGCGCCGCCCTGCGTCGCCGCCGCGACGGCCTCGTCGACGGTCAAGCCGTACTCGCTGCACGCCAGGGCGATGACGAAGGGCATCGAGGTCGTGTAGCTCGTCCCCGGGTTGCAGTCGGTCGCCAACGCCAGGGTGACGCCCGCGTCGCGTAGCGTGCGGGCGGGCGCGTACCCCGAACGGAGGCAGAACGAGGTCGCCGGGAGCAGCACCCCGACGACGCCGTGCGCCGCCAGCGCGGCCGCGTCCTCCTCGGTGACGTGTACCAGGTGGTCGGCGGACAGGCACGCCAACTCCGCCGCCAGCATCGCCCCGCCCGTGCGGGCCAGCTCCTCGGCGTGAATGCGCGGCGCCAAGCCGTGGCGGCGGCCCTCCACGAGCACGCGCCGCGCCTGCGGGACCGTCAACGCGCCTTCGTCGCAGAAGGCGTCGCAGTGGATCGCCAGCCCGGCGCACGCGGGGAGCATCTCGTCGACGACCAGGTCGATGTACTCGGGGTCGGGAGCCAGGTGGGCGCCGAGGAACGTGGGCGCCAGATCGGCGGAGGTGACTTCGTTGGCGGCGGCCACGGCTTCCAGCAGCCGGCGCTCGGTGACGGTGTCCAGCCCGTAGCCGGACTTGACCTCGATGGTGGTCGTACCGCCGGCCAGGCAGGCGTCGGCCCGCGCCACCGTGGCGTCCACCAGGTCCTCAAAGGCGGCGGCCCGGGTGGCGGCGACGGTGCGCATGATCCCGCCCGCCTCGTACGGCCGTCCTTCCAGCCGGGCGGCGAACTCGTCGGCCCGATGGCCCGCGAAGACCAGGTGGGTGTGAGCGTCGACGAACCCGGGGATCACGGCCCGGCCGGCCGCGTCCAACTCGGGGAGGTCGCCCCGCTTGAGCTCGGCTTCGGGGACGACCCGGCGCACGACCCCGTCCACGACGACGATCGCCAGCGGGCCCTCGGCGTCGTAGCCGAAGACCCGCGACGCCCGGCGCACGACGAGGTCAGCCATCCATAGGGATGCGCACGCCCCGCTGGGCGGCCACTTCGCGGGCCAACGGGTAGCCGGCGTCGGCATGGCGCATGACGCCCGTCGCAGGGTCGTTCCACAGCATCAGCTCCGCTCGCCGGGCCGCGTCGGCGGTGCCGTCCAAGACGAGTTGGGCGCCGGCGTGGATCGACTTCCCCATGCCCACGCCGCCGCCGTGGTGGACTGCGACCCACGACGCGCCCGACGCCGTGTTCAGCAGCGCGTTCAGGATGGGCCAGTCGGCGATGGCGTCCGAGCCGTCGGCCATGGCCTCGGTCTCACGGTACGGCGACGCCACCGAACCGGCGTCGAGGTGGTCGCGGCCGATGACCACCGGCGCCCGCAACTCGCCGTGGCGCACCAGGTCGTTGAACAGGACGCCCGCCCGATCGCGCTCGCCCAGCCCCAGCCAGCAGATGCGCGCCGGCAACCCTTGGAACTTCACCCGCTCCGGCGCCAGCGCGAGCCAGCGTTGCAGCAACGGGTCGCCCGGGAACTCAGCCCGCAAGGCGGCGTCGGTCACCGCGATGTCCGCCGGGTGCCCCGACAGCGCGACCCACCGGAACGGCCCCTTGCCCTCGCAGAACAACGGCCGCAGGTAGGCGGGCACGAAGCCGGGGTACGCGAAGGCATCGGCGTAGCCGGCGGCGCGCGCCTCGCCGCGGAGGTTGTTGCCGTAGTCGAACACCTGGGCGCCGGCCCGGCTGAAGCCGACCATGGCTTCGCAGTGGACGGCCATGGCGGCCCGGGCCCGCCGCACGTACTCGTCGGGGTCCGCGGCCCGCAGCGCCAACGCGTCCTCGAGCGTCATCGCGTTGGGGACGTAGCCGTAGCGCGGGTCGTGGGCCGACGTCTGGTCGGTGACGACGTCGGCCGGCCAGCCGCGCCGCAGCAGCTCGGGGAAGACGTCGGCGGCGTTGGCCACGACGGCCACCGACCGGGCCCGCCGCTCCTGAGCCCAGGCTTCGCACCGAGCGAGCGCGTCGTCCAGCGAGGGGGCGCGCTCGTCCAGGTAGCCCTCGGCGATCCTGCGCTCAACCCGGGCGGGGTCGACCTCGACGCACAGCGCTACGCCGCCGTTCATGGTCACCGCCAGGGGCTGGGCGCCTCCCATCCCGCCCAGGCCCGCGGTCAGCGTGATGCGCCCCGCCAGGGTCCCGCCGAAGTGCTGATCGCCGACGGCGGCGAAGGTCTGGAACGTCCCCTGCAGTATTCCCTGCGTCCCGATGTAGATCCAGCTGCCGGCCGTCATCTGCCCGTAGGCGATGAGCCCGAGCGCTTCCAGCCGCCAGAACTCGTCCCAAGTGGCCCAATCGGGGACCAGCAGCGAGTTGGCGAGGAGCACGCGCGGCGCCATCTCGTGGGTCCGGAACACTCCGACCGGCTTGCCCGACTGCACCAGCAGCGTCTCGTCGTTCTCCAGGGCCTTGAGCTCGCGCACGATGGCCTCGTAGGCCGCCCAGCTCCGGGCCGCCTTGCCCCGGCCGCCGTACACGACAAGGTCCTCGGGACGCTCGGCCACGTCCGGGTCGAGGTTGTTCCTGAGGCATCGCAGCGCGCCCTCCTGGGCCCAGCCCTTGCACTCGCGCTCACCCGTCACTGAAGGGGCTCCGGGAGCGCCCGCAGCACCGCACCGCCGCGCACCAAACCCTCGGCCGCGACCAGGTCGGGCGCCAAGAAGCGGTCGACGTCCATCCTCGGCACCCTTTCCCGCAGGCAGGCCACCGCCGCCCCCGTCGCGGCTGCAGGCGCGATGCCCCGCAACTCGACCGCCTCCGCGGCGCACACCAACTCGATCGCCGTGACCCGCATGGCGTCGAGCACGGCGCGCCGCAGCGACACGCACGCGTTCCACCCCATCGAGACGTGGTCCTCCTGGCCGGCGCTGGTCGAGATGGTGTCGCACGACGCGGGCGCGGCGTGGCCCCGTAGCCGGTTGACGAGGGCGGCGGCCGTGTAATGGGCCAGCATCAAGCCGGAGTTGATCCCCGCCTGCGGGGCCAGGAACGGCGGCAGGCCGTCCGAGCGGGACGGATCCATCAGCCGGTCGATCCGCCGCTCGGCGATGGCCGCCAGGTCGGCCACGGCGATGGTGGCGAAGTCGGCGGCGAAGGCAAGGGGCTGCCCGTGGAAGTTGCCGGTCGAGACCACATCGCCGCCCTCGAAGACCACCGGGTTGTCGGTGACCGACGCCAGCTCGGTGTGCACGACGCGCCGTACCCACTCGACGACGTCGCGGCAGGCGCCGTGGACTTGCGGCGCGCACCGGAGTGAGTAGGCGTCCTGGACGGCCTGGTGATCGGCCCCGCGGTGAGACGCCACGATCGGCGAACCGGCCAGCAGCCGCCGCAGGTTGGCGGCGCTGGCCCGCTGGCCGGGATGGGGGCGGAGGTCCTGGATGCGCTGGGCGAAGGGGGCGTCGGTGCCGCGGAGCGCCTCGACGCTCAGTGCGCAGGCGACATCGGCGGTGCGCACCAGCACGTCGAGGTCGGCGAGCGCCAGGCAGAGGTAGGCCAGCATTCCTTCGGTGCCATTGATGAGCGCCAGCCCCTCCTTGGCCTGAAGCTGCAGCGGCTCGATCCCCGCGTCGCGCAGTGCGTCGGCCGCGTCCCGCCGCCCTCCGCCGTCCGCATCGTCGCGCACCCAGCCGTTGCCGAGCAGGACGATGGCGGCGTGGGCCAGCGGCGCCAGGTCCCCCGATGCCCCCAGCGAGCCCAGCTCCGGCACCGCAGGCGTGATCCCCGCGTTCAACAGCACGGCGATGCCGCGCACCAATTCGGGACGCGCCCCCGACGCCCCCGCCGCCAGGGTGCGGGCCTTGAGGAGTTGCATGGCCCGCACGACCTCGGCGTCGATGTCGGGGCCCATGCCGGCGGCGTGGCTCTGCACCAGGGCGTACTGCATCTGTTCGGCCAGCTCCGGCGCGACCCGCGTCGTTGCCAGCGCGCCGAACCCGGTGGTCACCCCGTAGACCGTCCGGTTCTCTGCCAGCGCTGCCGCGACGACGTCGCGGGCCGGCGCCATCGCCGCGTCGAGGTCATCCGCCACCCGAACCGGCGCCCGCTCCCGCGCCACGGCCACGACCTCCTCGACCGTCAGGGGCGTGGGGCCGAGGACGATCACGGCAAGAGGACGTTCGGGTTGAGGATGCCGTCGGGGTCCAGGGCGCGCTTGATGGCGCGGAACGCGGCGACCTCGGCGTCGCTGCGGTTGAGCCCGAGCCAGGCCCGCTTGGCCCGCCCGATGCCGTGCTCAGCGCTGATGCTCCCACCCAGCGCGGCGACCAGCCGGAGCACGGCCTCGTCGACCCGCTCCTCCTCGGGAGCCAGTCCCGTCACGTTGACGTGCACGTTGCCGTCGGCGGCGTGGCCCCACATCCACGTGCGGACGGGTACGGGCGCGGCTGCCTCGACCACGGGCGCGACGGCGTGCATGAACTCCGCCAGCGCGGGCGGCGGCAGGGTCACGTCGAACTTGTGGGGCGCGCCCAGCGTGTTGACGGCTCGCGTGTGCCCCTCCCGGTAGCGCCACAGCCCGGCGCGCTCCGCCGCACCCGCGACCGACACCGCGTCTGCGGCGCCGACCGCCCGCACGTCCTCGGCGGCCTCGACCACGAGGTAGGCGGCGTGCGGCGTGGCGAAGGGCGACGGCAGGCCGCATACCCGGCAGACGAGGTCCAGGCCGCTGGCGAGGAAGAGCTCGGCCGCTTCCAGGGTGCGGACGTCGCGCCGCAGGTCGTACGCGGCCTGGACCGCCCGGTCCACCGAATCGAACGCCAGCAGCGACGTGATCCGGCGTTCCGGTGGCGGCACGAGCCGGAGCGTCGCGGCGGTGACGATCCCGAGCGTGCCCTCGCTCCCGCAGAGGAGAGAGGGGAGGTGGTACCCGGTGTTGTCCTTGACGAGCCCGCCGAGATGGGAGACGACCGAGCCGTCCCCGAGGACGGCCTCGACGCCGATCACCTGGGCGCGGGTGTCGCCGTAACGGAGGACGCGGAGCCCGCCCGCGTTGGTGGCGATGGTCCCGCCCACGGTGGCGGCGTCGCGGCTCGCAAAGTCGACCCCATACGCCCATCCCGCCGCTGCCGCCGCCTCGTGCACGGCGCCCAGAGCCACCCCGGCGCCGCCTGTCCAATGTCCGGCCTCCGGACGCACGCCCTCGGCCCCATCGAGGCGGCGCAGGCTCACGACCACCTCCCCGTCGACGGGCACGCCCCCTCCGACGAGCCCGGTGTTCCCGCCTTGGGGCACGACGGCGACGCCCTCCCGGCGGCACAGGCGCACGACGCCCGCCACCTCGTCGACGGTCCCCGGCTGCACGACCGCGACCGTGGCCCCTCGGTAGCGGCCCGAGAAGTCCGTGCAGTACGGCGCCACTTCGTCGGGCGCGGTCAGGACGTGGTGCGGCCCGACCACGTCGACCAACTCGGGCAGCACCTCACGATGCTGGCACGCCAGAGCCGCGTCGGAGGCCGCCATCGCCCACGGTACGGTCGGTTCGTACCTCGGCGGGGTTCAGGGCGAGTCCTCCGCCGTTTGTCGTGCCAGGGACGGGCGCCGGCCCGGGGCGGGCGCACCTGACCTGGGCCACGGCCACCGGCGCCGTGGCGATCGCTCGCTTCGCCCACAACGAATACCTGCAGACCGCGGCCGAGCTGGGGATTGTCGGCCTCGTCCTGCTGCTGGCGCTTCTGGCGGCGGTGGCCTCGAGCCTGCGCCAGGGACGTGCCGGCCCCGCGCCGCCGCCCGTCTTCGCCGGCGGAGCCGCCGCGCTCGTCGCCCTCACCGTGCACGGCCTCTTCGACTTCGGCTGGCACGTGCCCGTCATCCCCCTCGTTGCCGCCGCGCTCGTCGGGATCGCCATCGAACCACCAAGCGAAACGAGCAGGAAAGCATGAGGAAGCACGCCTACGGAGGGCTGGCCGCCATTGCGGTCGGCGCAGGCCTGGCCCTCGGCGTCCCCGCGCTGCCGGCGGTGGGACAGATTTCGCCGCCTTCGATCATGTCGGTAAGGCTCGGAGGCCAGGCGACGCTGGTGGCGAAGGGCGCGGCGCTGTCCGTGCCGGTGCAGGTGCGGTGCCCCGCGAGCTCGCCCTTCCAGTCCCTGTCGGTCCAGGTGACCCAACGCGCCGGCAGCAAGATCGCCAACGGCTACGGCGGCACGAACGACTTCGCGTGCACCGGCGCGACCCAGACGGTCACCGTCGTGGTGCAGGCGCAGAGCATCCCATTCAAGAAGGGCCCCGCCGCAGGCCAGGCGTCGCCTGCACGTCGGTCAGCGACACCGGGACGATCGACATCAACCACTAATTGCCGGCCTGGCCGGCCCGACGCTACGCCTGTCGCAGGGTGAAGCGGCGGGCCACCAGCCGGGCCAACGCAGTGAGGAAGAACACCAGCAGAATGAGCGTCAGGGCTGCACCCCACGCTCGTTGGATGGGCGCGGGAAAGGGTTGGTTGGCGTTTTTGAAGATCTGGGTCGACAGGGCGGTGTTCGTCCCGTCGAACAGATTGGAGTTCGCCGCGTTCACCGTGCCGATGGTGAAGAGCAGGGGGGCCGTCTCGCCCGCCGCCCGGGCGACGGCGAGCAGCGCCCCGCTGACCAGGCCCGACAACCCCGCGGGAAGGACGACCGTCAGGATCGTGCGCGACGTCCGGGCGCCGAGGGCGGCACTCGCCTCCCGCAGCTCGTTGGGAACCAGTTGCAGCGCGGTCTCGGCCGACCGGATCACGATCGGCAGCATCAGGCACCCGAGCGCCAGGGCGCCGGCGAAGCCGCTCTGGCCGCCGTGGAAGACCCACACCTTGAAGCTCTTGTTGAGCACCCACACGGTGTAGATGAACAGTCCCATCACCACCGACGGCACGCCCGCCATGACGTCGGAGAGGAAGCGGATGAAATTGGCGAGCCGGCCCTTCTTGCCGTACTCGTTCAGGTATACCGCAGCCAGCACGCCGAGAGGGACGGCCATGGCTGTCGCCGCGCCCGTGATCATCAGCGTCCCCAGCACCGCAGGGCCCATGCCCGGCCCCGGGAGGCGCGAGATGATCGGAATGTCCTTGGTAAGGAAGTCCCAGTCGACCACGCTCGCGCCCTTCTGGATCAGGTACGCGATCACGAACGCGAGGGGCGTTGCGGCCACGACAACGGACAACCACACGCCGAGCGTCGCGGCCCGGTCGCGCAGCCGCCGGCCCCGGCTCACGTGTGAGATGAGCGTTGTTCCTGCGGTGATCGCGCTCACGCTTTCCTCAACCCCCGCCCGACGATGGCGCGCGCGAACACGTTCACGACGATCGTCAGCGCGAACAGCTCGACGCCCAGCGCGATCAGCGCGGAGGAGTGCAAGGCGCCGGCCTCACCGAACTGGTTGGCGATAACCGCTGCCATCGAGTCACCCGACCGGAACAGGTGGGCGGAGATCTGCGGGCTCGACCCGATGACCAGGGCGGCGGCGATGGTCTCCCCCATGGCGCGGCCGAGGCCGAGCATGACCGCCCCCACCATGCCCGCCCGGCTGTGGGGGAAGACCGCGGCGCGGATCATCTCCCAGCGGGTCGCGCCCATGGCGTAGGCCGCCTCCTTCTGCTCGCGAGGGACGGTGTCGAACACCTCCTTGGTGATCGACGTGATGATGGGCGTGATCATCAGGGCGAGGATGATGCCCGCGGTGAACAGGCCTCGGCCCGTCGACGGCCCCTCGAACAGCGCCGAGAGAATCGGGATCGGGCGGGTGACGCGGCTGATCCAGGCGTAAACGTGCGAGATCCACGGCGCGAAGACGAGCACCCCCCAAAGGCCGTAGACGACCGACGGCACCGCCGCCAGCAGGTCGACCAAGGAGCCGACGGGGCCGCGGAGGAGTCGCGGGGCGACGTCGGACAGGAACAGGGCGATCCCGACGCTGACGGGCACCGCCATGACCAAGGCGATGACGGCGGTGACGAGCGTCCCGTAGACGAAGGCGAGCGACCCGAACTTCTCGATGTTCGGCGCCCAGCGCATGGACGTGAAGAACTTCAGGCCGTCGTGGTGGAACGCGGGCCACGCCTTCCTCGTCATCGACACCGCGATGAGCCCGAGGATGAGCAGCACAAGGAGGCCGCAACCCAGGCACAAGGCGCGGAACGTCCGGTCGGTGCGCGCGACCCGACCGCGGGCGACGATCGGTCGCTCGCGGTCGGATCGCGGGGAAGCCTCGAGCACGCTCAGGCGGGCGCCACGATGCTCTCGACCTGGGCGAGCGCCTTTTGCTGCAACGACGTGGGGAGGGCGGCGTAGTCGAAGTCCTTCGCCTGCTTTTGGGCGTCGCCCAGGACGTACTTGAGGAAGGACTTGATGGCGGCGCCCTTGTTCTTGTCGGCCTGGTTCTTGTACACGAGGATCCAGGTGGGGGCGGTGATGGGGTACGCGTCGGCGCCGTCGGCGTTGAGCGGGTTGTAGCTCAGATCGGCGTTGACCGTGGCGGCGGCGAGCGCGGCCGAAGCGGCGTCGACGGTCGGCGCGACGGCCTTGCCGGACTTGTTCTTGATCTTGGCGAACTTGAGCCCGGACGCATTGGCGTCGGACAGATCGATGTAACCAACGGCCCCGGCGGTGGTCTTGACGATCTGGGCCACGCCCTGGTTACCGTTGCCCGCCTGCGTGTCCGCCGGCCACTCGACCGTCGATCCCGACTTGAGCGTCCAGGTGTTCGGCGCGGCGGCCACCAGGTACTTGGTGAAGTTCTCGGTCGTACCCGAACCGTCGGACCGGTGGGCGACCGTGATGTCGGTCCCCGGGAGCTTCACGCCGGAGTTCTGAGCGGCGATGGCGGGGTCATCCCACTTCTTGACCTGGCGGGAGAAGATCTTGGCGATCGTGTCGGCGTCCAGGGTGAGATCCTTCACGTCGCTCAGGTTGTAGGACACGGTGATCGGCGCGGCCACGGTGGGGATGTAGACGAACTCGCCCTTGTACTTGGGCACGTCGGCGGCGGCCACCAGGCCGTCCGAGCCGGCGAAGTCCACGACGCCGTCCTGCAGCCGCTGGCGGCCCGTACCCGAACCGGTGGCGTCGTAGTTGACCTTGACGCCGGGCTGCAGCTTCGCGTACCCGGCGATGGCGACTTCGTAGAAGGCTTTGGGGAAAGTGGCGCCGGCGGCGTTCAGCGTGGCCGAGATCGGCGCTTCCTTGGCCGTCTGCGTCTGGCCGGCCGCCGTGGTGCCGTCGGTGGAGGCGCTCTGTTTGTCGTCGCTGCTCCCGCAGGCGGAAGCCAACATCGCCAGGGTGAGGACCAGGGCGAGCGGGCCGGCGAGACGGATTGGCCTTCGGCGCATCGGGGAGCCTCCTTGGCGGTTCGGTGCTTGCACGGAACTTAGGAAGCGATCCTTTCCGACACCTAGCCGCCAGGTGGACGCCAGGTGAACGGCAGGTGAAACCCCGGCGCCGCGCCGGCGCGTGGCGATCGTTCACCCTCCGTTCACCGTCTGTACGGACGGGCGTCACCCGCGGTCGCTACCTTGCCGCGGGAACGCGATGACTGACGCCCACCACGGACGGCGTGGAGATGTGTTGACCGAGGGACAGCCAAACCCCGACGGCGACTCCCTGCTCGCGCCGCGCCCGCTCGTGCGCGAGAGCGACGTCGTCGCCGACGCCCCACTGGTGTTCGACCTCGACCGTGTGAGCGTGCACTACGGCTCGTTCCGGGCCGTGCGCGACGTCAGCCTCGCGATGCGAGCCGGCCAGATCACCGCCTTCATCGGCCCCTCCGGCTGCGGCAAGACCACCCTGCTCCGCAGCCTCAACCGGATGCACGACTTGATCCCCGGCGCCCGCGTGGAGGGGACCGTCAAGTTCCGCGGCGAAAGCTTGTATGGCCCTGGCGTCGACCCCGTGGAGGTCCGCCGGCGCATCGGCATGGTGTTCCAGCGCCCCAACCCCTTTCCGAAGTCGATCTTCGACAACGTCGCCTTCGGGCCCCGCATCGCCAGGACGAAGGTCAACCTCGACGAGTGCGTCGAGGGGGCGTTGCGCAAGGCGGCCCTGTGGGACGAGGTGAAGGACCGGCTCAAGACCTCGGCCATGGAGATGTCAGGGGGCCAGCAGCAGCGGCTGTGCATCGCTCGGGCCGTCGCCGCCCAGCCCGACGTCATCCTCATGGACGAGCCGTGCTCCGCCCTCGACCCGGTGGCGACCATGCGCATCGAGGACCTGATGCAGCAGCTCAAGGCCGATTACACCATCGTCATCGTGACCCACAACATGCAGCAGGCGGCGCGGGTGAGCGATATGACCGCGTTCTTCACCGCCGAGATCGACGAAACGGTGGACCGCCGCGCCGGCGTCCTCGTGGAATACGACCGGACCGACAAGATCTTCACCACCCCGTCGGACGAGCGCACGGAAAGTTACGTGAGCGGGCGGTTCGGCTGATGCCGCCGAGGGCGCGGTTCCACGAAGCGCTCGAAATGCTACGGGTCGACGTGGATGCGCTCGGGGCGATGGCCCAGCACGCGGTGACCGGCGCCGTCGCCGCCCTGGTCGACCAGGACCGGGCTCAGGCGGGCGCCGTCAAGGAGGGCGACAACCGCATCGACGCCCTGTTCGTCGCCCTGGAGGAGCGCAGCTACGCCCTCATCGCCCAACAAGCGCCGGTCGCCACCGACCTGCGGTTCCTCATGTCGGCGCTGCGGGTGATGTCCGACTTCGAGAAGGTGGGCGACCGGGCCGTGTCCATCGCCAAGTCGGCGGTGGCCGACTGGGAGCGGGAGCCGGCGACGGTGACGCTGCTGGGCCGGATGGGCGACCAGGCCCTCGCGCTGATCGGAGCGGCGCGCCGGGCGTGGCTCGACCTCGACCTCGCCCTGGCCGCCGACCTCAATCGGCGCGACGACGAACTCGACGGCTGCTACCGCCGCCTCGTCGCCCACCTGCTGGCTCAGCACGGTGACAACGCCACCGGGCTGGTGCTGTACGCCTACGGCGCCGGCCGCAACCTGGAGCGGATCGCCGACCACGCGGTGATGATCGGCGAGCGCGTCAGCTATCTCGTAACGGGCGACCCGAGCGCCCTCGTCGCGGAAATCGGCTGAGTTGGCCGAGCTGGCTGCGACGGTGCTGGTCGTCGAGGACGAAGGGTCCTTCGTCGACGCGCTCTGCGTCGGCCTGAAGCGTGAGGGATTCCGCGTCGAGGTGGCCCGCGACGGCCTCGAAGCCCTCGATCGCTTCGACACCGTCCGGCCCGACCTGGTGTTGCTGGACGTCCTGCTTCCCCGGCTCTCCGGTCTCGACGTGTGCCGGTCGATCCGCACCCGCTCGCAGGTCCCCATCGTCATGGTGTCGGCCAAGTCCTCCGAGATCGACGTCGTGGTCGGGCTCGAAGTGGGCGCCGACGATTACGTGACGAAGCCGTTCCGCCTACGCGAGCTGATCGCGCGGTTGCGCGCCGCGCTCCGGCGCGCTCCCCGGGCGCCCGATGTGTTCGAGAGCGGCGCCGTCGAGGAGGGCGACATCCGCGTCGACCCCGAGCGCCACGAGGTCTTCCGCGGCGGCAGGCCGATCACCCTGCCGCTCAAGGAGTTCGACCTCCTGACCCTCCTCGTCGCCAACGCCGGGCGCGTGCTCACCCGCGAGACGCTGATCGACCGCGTCTGGGGTCACGATTACGTGGGCGACACCAAGACCCTCGACGTCCATGTGAAGCGCCTGCGGGCCAAGATCGAGGACGACCCGTCCGCCCCCCAGCGGATCACCACCATCCGAGGCCTGGGGTACAGGTTCGAGTCCACCAGGCAGTGAGGACCCTCTACCTTCTGCGCCACGCCAAATCGAGCTGGGACGACCCGAGCGTGGCCGACCATGCGCGCCCGCTGTCAGGTCGGGGCCGCCGCGCCGCGCGGCAGCTCGCCCTTCACGTCGAGCAGCAGGCCGTGCGTCCCGCGCTCGTCCTCTGCTCGTCGGCGCAGCGAGCGCGCGAGACGCTCGACGCCATCCGGCCCGCGCTGGGAAAGGCCGCCGATGTCCTCTTCGAGGACGGCTTGTACGGCGCCGAGGTTCGCGAACTCGTCGCGCGGTTGCGCCGGGCGCCGGGCGACGCGCCGTCGGTCATGGTGATCGCCCACAACCCGGGGATGCAGGAGCTGGCGATCCACCTGGCAGGCGACGGCGACGAAGCCACCCTGGCCCGGACGCGTGCCAAGTTCCCCACCGGAGGGTTGGCGACGCTCGATCTCGGCCAGCACCCGTGGGCCAGCCTGGCGGCCGGGCAGGCGTACCTCGTCAGCCTGGTGACGCCGAGCGACCTCGTGTAACGCTCGCCCGGCCGGCGCAGACGGGTGGGGCATGAGAATGCGTACCCTCCTGGGCGCCCTGTCGATCGTCGTCATCGTGGCCGGCCCCCTCAGCGACGTCGCCACGGCTGCTCCCGCCGACCAAGCCGACGGCGTCGAGGTCTTCGCCCGCGACGTCTTCTGGATCAACGGCCTCACGTTGCGCAACCCGACGGCCGACACGCCGCCCGGCGCGCCGTTGTTCAACGTCGCCGGCGTCAACATGGACGTGACCTGGGGCCAGTGGTCGGCGGCCTCCGCCCAGTCGTCGGTGCGGGTCGCGGGCGGCGCGCACCATCCCCGGAGCGACGTCCGGCTCGAGCTCGCGGGCCTCATCCCTGGTGGGCACTACTCGGTCTTCTGGGGAACGCTGGGCCCCGACTCCGAGCAACCGCTCTGCCCGGGTGTCGAGCGGACGCTGCCGCTGGACGCGGTCAAGCTCGACGCTGCCGCGGCCGACGCCAACTCGTTCGTCGCCGGCGCCGATGGCACCGCTGCGTACCGAGGCGCGGTCGCCAACGATCTCTTCGACGCCACCCAGGTCTTCTTCTCGATCGTGTACCACCTCGACGCCGACCAGTCGACCTACCCTTTCCCAAACCTGGGCGAGTACCGGACGCAGGGCCCGAACTGCCGGAGCAGCTTCGGCGAGGACGCCATGCGCCAGTTGCTCGTGCTCCAGAAGTGGTAGTGCTCAGCCGCTGCCGTAGGGCCGGGTGAGGACCTCCAACAGGTGGCCGTCGGGGTCCTTGAAGTAGACGCCACGGCCGCCGTCGTTGTGGTTGATCTGGCCTGCCCGGCTCAGGCCCGGGTCGGCCCAGTGGTCGAGGCCCCGCTCGACGATCCGTCCGAAGATCTCGTCGAACTCCTCCTCGCTGATGAGGAAGGCGTAGTGCTGCGACTCGACCTCTCGGTCGACCGAGTGGTAGTCGAGCGATACGCCGTTCGCCACGTCGACCACCTGGAACGGGCCGAACGAGGTTGGAGCGGGCAAGCCGAGGATCTCGGCGGCGAAGCGGGCCGCGGCGTGGTTGTCGCGGCACCAGACGATCGTGTGGTTCAGCTGCACGGTCATACCCTCGATCGTAGGCTGCACGCCATGGACGCCAAGATCGCGCCGTGGCTGTCGGTCGCCGACGCCACGGGCGCCATCGCCTTCTACCAGGCGGCCTTCGGCGCGGTGGAGCTCGAACGGATGGAGAGCGCGCCGGGGACGGTCGAGGTGGCGCAGCTGACGATCGGCGGCGCGGCCTTCTGGGTCCAACGAGACACCGAGACCGACCCGCACGCGCTCCACGGCCGGTCGCCGGTCCGCATGATCCTGACCGTCGCCGACCCCGACGCGGTCTACGCCCAGGCGATCCAGGCCGGCGCCACCGAGATCGCTCCTGTCTACGAGGGCCACGGCTGGAGGGTCGGCCGCCTGGCCGACCCGTCCGGCCATCACTGGGAGGTAGGCAAGCCCCTCTCGTCGTAGGCGCCAGCCGAGGCAGCTACGACGCGTAGGGGCTCGCCGCGATCCCCGAAGCCCGACCAGAGGACGAGCGCCATGGCGGCCGCGGTGACCAGGACCGCCACGTCCGACGCCGGGTCCTCCCTCACGCCGAGGCCCAGGGCGCCGAACTGGACGGCAATCCCCGCCAGCTGAGCGGCCGCCAACAAGCCGACGGCGCGCCGCTGGGGCGCCGGTGAGGAGGCCGCCAGCACGGCAAAGCCGGCGCCCAGCAGCGTCATCCAGAGCGGCAGCGCCCACGCCACGAGGAACGAACCGGCGACGCCCAATGCGGTCACCGCCAAACCCGCCGCCCGCAGCCGGGGCCGGTCGGCGTCCTGGGTCGACACCCAGAGCACCACGACCGTCAGGGCCACCGCGACGAACAGCGCCAGGGCAAAGGCGTTGTAGGGCAACTCCCAGTTGTCGCCGTCGTCCACCAGGAGCGACCGGACGGCCGATGCGACCAGGACGAGCCAGCCTGCGCCTGCCGCCCGCCGAAGGTTCCGAAGTGATCTCGTCGTCATGACCTGACAGACGCCACCCGAGCCGATCCGGGCGACAGGGTCGCGCGCAATCGCCCTGGCGCGCCGGGCCAAGCCGCCGCCGGGCTCGCCCTCGCCCGAGGGGGCCGGAGCGCGGCGACCTCGACGGGCAAGTGGTCGTGTGATTGAACCCCGAGCCCGAAGGAAATCTTGGCGTCCTTGTCCGCCATGAATCCATCTGCTGGCGTAGCTGACATAGCCCGCCCCAACGGGTCAGTGCGGCGCGGCGACCGGTGCGGGCGCGCCGAGGGATGCGAGGCGGCGGCGCGCGCGGGATTCGACCGCGCGGGCGCCGTGGGAGGACGCCGCGTCCAATGCCGCCGTGGCCAGGCCCACCGCCTCGTCGCGGTCCGCGGTGCAGCCGGACCACGCCAGGCGGCTGCGCGCCGCCCAGACCGGGGCGCCCATCCGCTCCGCGAGCTCGGCGGCGGTCGCGAAGGCGCCGGCGGCCTCAGTCGTCTCGTTGCGGCACGCCGCCAGCAAGCCGAGGTAGTGATCGACGGCCCCGCCGTAGGCGAGCGACGTCAGCGTCACCACCTGGCCGGCGTGGGGCTCCAGCATCTCGGCGACCAGGGCGGCGCGCCGATCGTCCCCGACCGCCGCACACACGGTCGCGAGGTTCGTGAGGATGTGCAGCCACGCGGGCTCGAAGTGCAGGCCCGCCAGGTCGCCGGCCGCAAGGTCCGCCCACCGGGCCTTCGCTTCGTCCATCAAATCGAGCTCACACGCCCGCACCGCCTGCCAGCTCCCGAAGAACCACGCCGCCGTCGGATCGCGCGTCACCGCCATCCGCAGGAGGCGCTCCCAGCGCGCCATCGTCCCCCGCTCGAATGAAAGTACGAGCCGCTGTGCCAGAGCGAACATCGCCGCGTCGGGCTGGCCCGCGGCCTGGCCGAGCGCCGACGCCTCCTCGATGAGGCCCTCGGCGTCGTCGAAGCGGCCGGCGTACATGGCGCGGCCGGCCGCCATGTACGAGGCGTACCAGCTCATCGTCGGCTGGCGAAGTCCAGCGGTGAGCCGCTCGAAGGCGGCAAATGCCGCCTCGCCCACGTCGGCCTCAGCCGCCTCAAACGCGGCGACAGCCCGCCACCCCCACGCCTCGGCGCGTAGCGCAGGGTCCGGGAGCTGCTCGGCCACGGAGAGCAGTTCGGCCGTGTCGGCGAGCCGCCCCGGAAGGGTGGCAGGGTCGCCCCGGATGGTGTTGTAACGCGGCGCCAGCACGGCGGCCAGCGTCGGGAGGTCGCCGAGACGGCGGGCCATGGCGACCGCTTCGTCGCTGCGCTCGCGGGTCGCCGCGGTGTCCCCGCAGTAGACGAGCTCGGCGGCCAGCTTGGCGAGGAGCCGCGCCCGCAGCGAGCTGTCGCCCTCGCCTCGGTTGTCGAGGGCCGCCAGCGCGGCCCGCAGGGCGCCGACGCGCTCACCGTCGACCTGGCGGGTGGTGCTCCAAAAGCTGCGGGTGTTCGCCAGTGCGGCGTGGGCCAGGCGGTCGGCGTCGCCCAGGCGCTGCGCCACCGCGGCGGCGTCGAGCAGGGTCTGGCGGTGGGCGGGGTCACCGGAGCGCCGCTGCGCCTCCCCGAGGCCGAGCAGGAGGTCGCACCCCATGGCGTCGAGCTCGCCGCCGGGAGCGTCGTCGAGGAGGGCGAGCGCCTGCGAGAAGTGCTCGGCCGCCTCCTCATGGGCGAGCTGGGCGAGTGCTCGCGCGCCGGCCCGGTAGGAGTAGTCCACCGCTTTCGGGTCACCCGCGTGGACGAAGTGGTTCGCCAGCGCGGGCAGGTGGTCGTCGAGCCGGCGCTGGTGGACCACCTCGATCGCTTCGCCCACCTTCCGGTGGAGCTGGGCGCGGCGCGGCGCCGCGAGCCCGTCGTCGATGGCGGCCCGGACCAGGGCGTGGGCAAAGCGCATGCGGTGCGCCGGGTCTGTCTCCACCACCAGTCCCGCGTCGATAGCGTGCTCCAACCCGGTCACGACGGTCTCCTCGTCGAGCGCGGCCGCGGCGCCGACCACGCGGGTGTCGAACTCGGCCCCGGTCACGGCGGCCACGGCCAACACCCGGTTGGCGTCGTCGGACAGGCGCGCCAATCGCCGGCGCACGGTGGCGCGCACGCTGTCGGGGACGTCGGGCTCGACGGTTCCGAACGGAGCCCCGGACTCGTTGAGGTGGCGGACCAGTTCCCCCACGAACAGCGGATTGCCCGCGGTGCCGTCGTGGATACGGCGTGCCAGGGCGACGCCGGCGTCGTCGAGGTCGTGGCCCACGAGGGCCGCCACCAGTCCCTCGACCGCCGCCTGGTCGAGCCCGGCCAGGTGGACTTCGCCGACGCGAGGCGAGCGACGGGCCTCGCCCAACAGGTCGCGGGCCTCGGTCGAGCGATACGTGCCCACGACGAGCACAGCCATCGGGTCCGACCGGGTGACGAGGTGGCGCAGCAGGGCGACGGTGGGAGCGGCCGCCCAGTGCAGGTCGTCGAGCACGAG
>JAHFUQ010000043.1 GCA_023265045.1 Acidimicrobiia bacterium | reverse complement strand
GCGGCGGTCGACCTCGAGCTTGGTCTCGCCGCCGCCGAACCGGGTGCCGATGCCGACGGACTGCTGGCTCAGGCTCTTGCCCTTGCCCCGGAGCCTTGGGAGGCGGTAGTGGAGCTGGGCCAGCTCGACCTGGTTCTTGCCCTCCTGGGTGTGGGCGTGCTGGGCGAAGATGTCGAGGATCAGGGCCGTGCGGTCGATGGCGGTGCGGCCGAGGATCTTCTCTAGGTTGCGGCTCTGGGCGGGCGTCAGCTCGTCGTCGAAGATCACCGTGTCGGCGTCGACGGTGTTGGAGATCTCCCGCAGCTCCTCGGCCTTGCCCTTGCCCACGAAGGTGGCCGGGTCGGGCTCGTCGCGCCGTTGCAGGACCCGCTCGGCCTCGTCGGCGCCGGCCGTGTCGGCCAGCGCCGCCAGCTCCTCCAGCGACGCCTCGGCTTCGTCCACGCTGATCGGCGGGATGGCCACGCCCACGAGGACGACGGTCTCGCGGCGATCGCGTTCGATTAAGGCCACGGCAAGTCGACCTCACAGACGAAGGCCGCGGGGCCGGTGAGGACGATGGTCGGACCGCTCAGGTCGACGGTCACCGCGCCGCCCGGCTGGTGGACGGTGACCTGGGGGCCGACCTTGCCCTCGGCGTGGGCCACCGCCGCTGCGGCACAGGCCCCGCTGCCGCACGCCTCCGTCTCCCCCACCCCGCGCTCGAAGACCCGCATACTCAGCTCGTCGGCCTCGGGGCCGACGGTGACGTACTCGACGTTCACGCCAGCCCGCGGGCCGCTGACGACCGTCAACTGCTCGACGAAGACGACCTCGTGGGGGTTGCCGAGGTCGACGTGGCGACCCTCGATCGTGGCGACGCCCATCTCCGCGCTCACGGTGCCGTCGTCGTGGAGGGTCAGCCGGCGGGGGCCGGCGTCGGTCGTCACCGTGAGCTCGGGGCCGGGCTCGACGCCGGCGTCGACCACCGCCAGAGCGACGCAGCGCAGGCCGTTCCCGCTCGTCTCGGCCCGAGTGCCGTCGGCGTTGCGCAGCTCCATGGTGAGCGGGCCGCCGGCGACCGGCCTGGCGATGCGAATGAGCCCGTCGGCGCCGACGCCGCGGTGGCGGTCGCAGGCGGCGCGCGCCAGGTCAACGTCGATCGGCTGCTTGCCGTCAGGGTCGACGAGGATCAGGAAGTCGTTGCCGAGGCCGTGGTACTTGCGCAGGTGCATCAGGAAGTCCAGTGTCCCAGCACCGCCGGGAGAAGGGCGACAGGGTTTCCCGCGCCGCCGAACCAGACGATGCGCGGGTCGCGGCGGAACCACATGCGCTGGCGCCGGGCGAAGGCACGGGTACGCCTGATGGCCTCGTCCAAGGCCTGGCCGAGGGTGATGCTTCCCTCGAGGTGGGCCAGTAGCTCCCGGTAGCCGAGAGCCTGGCGCGCGGTGCGGGAAAGGCCGGTGGGCAGGGCTTTGACTTCGTCGAGGAAGCCGGCGTCCATCTGGGCGTGGTAGCGGGCCTCGATGCGGGCGTTGAGGAGCGGTCGAGGGAGCCAGAGGCCGGCGAGGCGGAACCTCGTCGTAGGCGGGAAGGCGGCGATGCCGGGACCGTAGGACGAGAACGGCCGGCCGCTGCCCAGGGTCACCTCCAGCGCCCGCACGATGCGCCGGACGTTGCCGGGCTCGATCCGCGCCGCCGCCGCCGGGTCGGCGCGCCCGAGCCGCTGGAACAGCACCCCGGCGTCCTCGTGCTCGAGTTCGGCCCGCACCTCGGGCCACGCGCCGGGCACGGTGAGCCCGTCCACCACCGCCTGCAGGTAGAGGCCGGTGCCTCCCACCAGCAGGGCCCGGTGGCCCCGGGCCTCGATGGCGGCCAGCGCGGCGGCGGCGGCGGCCTGGAACCGGGCCACCGAGAAGTCCTCGGTCGGGTCGGCCAGGTCGACGAGATGGTGCGGTTGGTGCGTGTCTTTGGCGGTGCCGATGTCCATGCCGCGGTACACCTGCATGGAGTCGATCGAGACCAGCTCGACGTCGCCGAGGCGGCGGGCGACTTCGACCGCGAGCGCCGATTTCCCCGACGCCGTCGGGCCGACCAGCGCGAGGTGCGTCAGACGGCGACCACCGGGATGCGGGTGCGGTGGTGCGGCGCGGCCGTGACCTCGACGAGCTCGCCCCGCAGGTGGTGGGGCGCGGCGTCGGTCACCCGGACGGTCGCGTACGCGCCGGTGGGGACCCGTCCGGCGAAGTGGACGAGCTTGTTCTGGCTTGTGCGGGCCGTCGTGACCGCCGGGTCCTTCTTGCTCGGCCCCTCGACCAGCGCCTCCTCGACCCGGCCGACGCGGGCCCGGTGCTTGGCCAGGGCGGAGCGCTCGACGACGACCCGCAGGCGTTCGAACCGTTCCGCGATGGTGTCGGCGGGCACGAACTGGTCGGCCATGGTGGCCGCCTCGGTGCCAGGCCGGGGGGAGAACACGAACGTGTAGGCGCTGTCGTACTCGGCCTCGGCCACGACCTCGAGGGTGCGCTCGAAGTCGTCGTCGGTCTCCCCGGGGAAGCCGACGATGAGGTCGGTGGTGACGGCCAGGTCGCCGATGGCGGCGCGGGCGGCAGCCAGCGTGGCGAGGTACCGCTCGGCGGTGTAGCCCCGGTGCATCGCCTTGAGCGTCCGGTCGCTTCCGGCCTGCAGCGGCAGGTGGAGGTGGTTGCAGACGGCCGGCGTGGACGCCATGGCCTCGATCGTGTCGGCCCGCAGGTCCTTGGGGTGGGGGCTGGTGAACCGGACCCGCCGGACGCCGTCGATGGCGCCCACGGCGCGGAGCAGCCTTGCGAACAGGGGCCGAAACTGGCGGCTGTCGAGGTCCCGCCCGTAGGAGTTGACGTTCTGGCCCAGCAGGGTGACCTCCGTCGTGCCCGCCGCCGCCAGGGACTTGATGTCTTCGAGGATGTCGGCGAACGGGCGGCTGATCTCCCGCCCCCGCACCGCAGGGACGATGCAGAAGGCGCAGCGGTTATCGCAGCCAATCTGGATCGTGACCCACGCCGAGTGCGACAGGTCGCTGCGGACGGGGAGCGCCGAGGGGAACTCGAAATCCTCGTCGTCGACGCGGGCTTGGTCCCATATCTCCGTGATCGGACCTGCGGAGGCGGCGTGGTGAAGCAACTCGACGGCCCGGCCCACGTTGTGGGTGCCGAGGACGACGTCCACCTGCGGCGCCCGCTCGCGCACCAGCTCGCGGTCCTTCTGGGCCAGGCAGCCGGCGACCGCGATCTGCATTTCCGGGCGGCGCGCCTTGACCGCCTTGAGGTGGCCGAGGTGGCCGTAAAGGCGGTTGTCGGCGTTCTCGCGGATGCAGCAGGTGTTGAGGACGACTACGTCGGCCTGCTCGACGTCGTCGGTCCACTCGTAGCCGTCAGCCTCGAGTTGGCTCGCGAGACGTTGCGAGTCGTGCTCGTTCATCTGGCACCCGAAGGTGCGGATGAGGTAGTGGCCGGGCATAGGACCCCCAGGTTAGGGGGTCCGGCTCACGTGCTCAGGAAGTTGCTGGTGGCGTGGGCGCCGTTGTACATGGGCCGGTACGGCGCAGGCGCGGGCACGACCCGCGCGGTGGCCGTCGCCACCGTCTGCTCCACACCCGCCCGGCGTGACCGGTCTTCCACCGACAGTCGGATGGCGGTGCGGCTCTCGCCGTCGATCTCGATGTCGGCGAACGTCGGGACGCACACGAGGTCGATGTTGGAGGGCGCCACGAACCCCCGGGCGATGGCGATGGCCTTGACGGCCTGGTTGAGGGCGCCGGCCCCCACCACCTGGACCTCGACGGCCCCCGATTGGCGCAGCACCCCGGCGAGGGCGCCGGCGACCGCGTTCGGGTTCGATTTGCTCGACACCTTCAGCACTTCGACCATGCTCTCCCCCTCGGACCTTGGCGTCGGGCCCGCCCCAGCCCGTGAATCTCTCGCCGTAAGACTTCTACAGGGTATCCGCCATCTCCTGCCCGGCCGGTTGCCGGCTACCGCGCGACCAGGTTGGGGAGCGGAACCGGCGGAGTGGGAACCGCGATGGGAGGCGCGGGGACGTTGGCCGGCGCGGGCAAGCCGCCCGGCCCGATCACGATGGGACCAGCCGCCGGCGCGGATGCGGGATTGGGCGTCGCCGCCGGTACGGGTGCAGCTGCCGGCGCGCCTTCGGCGCCGGCGCCGGCGCTGGCGCCGGCACTGGCGCTGGGCCCCGCCGGCAGGGGGACGGCCGGCGGGGCCGCGCTGGTTGGACGGCCTGAGATGGCGCCCGACGTGTCCGGCCCCGACCGGCCGCAGCCACTCAGCACGATCGCGGCCGCGATCGTGAGAGCGAGCCAACCTGTGAGGAACCGCCCGCGTCCAACCGCCATCATCCAGGAGGTATCGGCCCGTTCCGCCGCCGTCTTGAGCGCGACCGTCGCCGTTTTGCGGCGTCCGGCGCACATTCGGCGGCGAAGGGACGGTCGTGGTCGTTTGGACGCCGCAGAACGGCCAGCGGTGCCTCAGTCGAGCGAGATGGGCTGGTCGTCGGGGTCGACGACCCCGACCGACGGCGCCCCGGGCGCGGCCGCCACGACGGGGGCCACCGCGTTGCGCACCCGCTCGGAGACCTCAACCATGATCTCGGGGTTCTCCTTGAGGAAGTTCTTGGCGTTCTCCCGGCCTTGGCCGAGCTGCTCGCCGTCGTAGGTGTACCAAGCGCCCGACTTCTTGATCAGGCCGAGATCGACCCCCACGTCGAGCAGCGAGCCTTCCCGGCTGATGCCCTTGCCGAAGCCGATGTCGAACTCGGCCTGCTTGAACGGAGCGCTGCACTTGTTCTTCACGACCTTCACCCGTACCCGGTTGCCGACCACCTCGACGCCGTCTTTGATCGACTCGATGCGCCGGATGTCGAGCCGGATCGACGAGTAGAACTTCAGCGCCCGCCCGCCCGGGGTGACCTCGGGTGAGCCGTACATCACGCCGATCTTCTCCCGCAGCTGGTTGATGAAGATGGCGATGGTGTCGGCCTTGTTGAGGGTGGCGGTGAGCTTGCGCAGGGCCTGGGACATGAGCCGGGCCTGCAGGCCGACATGGCTGTCGCCCATCTCGCCCTCGATCTCGGCCCGGGGGGTCAGCGCCGCCACCGAGTCGATGACCAGCACGTCGAGCGCGCCGGAGCGGATCAGCATGTCGGCGATCTCCAGCGCCTGCTCACCCGTGTCGGGCTGGGAGATCAGCAGGTCGTCGACGTTCACGCCGATGGCCCGGGCGTACACCGGGTCCATGGCGTGCTCGGCGTCGATGTAGGCGCAGATGCCGCCGTTGCGCTGCGCTTCGGCCACGACGTGCATGGCGAGGGTGGACTTGCCCGAGGACTCCGGGCCGAAGATCTCCACGATGCGGCCCCGGGGCAGGCCCCCGATGCCGAGCGCGAGGTCGAGGGCGAGGGCGCCGGTGGGGATCGACGCGATCTCCATGTTCGTCGTCTCCCCCATCCGCATGACCGACCCCTTGCCGAACTGCTTGTCGATCTGGCTCATCGCCATCTCGAGCGCCTTGTCACGATCCACGGTTGTTCCCTTCTCTTTCATTGCCGCTTTCGGAACTCGTTAGGGGGGAGTGATGGGATCGCTGGACCCATTCACACGGTACGGAGGGGGTATGACAGTTACCTCGGTGTAGTTCCGGCAGCGTAGTTCCGAACGAGCGTTCGATCAAGCACCCGTGAGCGGAACGGGTGCCTACCGGCTCAGGCGTTCCATGAGGTCGGCGGCGCGATCGAGCAAGATGACGTCCGCAGCCGGCAGGGTCGCCACCCGCTCGGCCAGCGTCGCCACCCGGCGGCGGCGGGCGGCGAGGAGGAGCCGGCGGCCCTTGGCGGTGGCCGCGACCATGACGATGCGGCGGTCGCCCGCCGCCGGGGTCGACCGCTCAACCAGCCCCTCCGCCTCCATCTCGGTCACCAGCCGGCTCATGGTCGGGGACCGCACCTGCTGATCCGCGGCCAGGTCGCCCACCGTGTGGGACCCGCCGAAGACGAGCACCGACAGGGCCGACAGGCGGGCGGGGCTGAGGCCGGTTTCGACATCGACCCGGCGCACGAGCCGGAGGAGGTGGATGGCCGCCGAGTGCAGGCCGTCGGCGACCATTGCAGGTTCGGACATAGATAGGTAGGCTACCTATCTATGGACATCTTCGGTGCGATAGAGGCGGGCGACGTCAACGGCGTCCGGGTGGCGATCGAGGCCGACCCCTCCGCCGCGACGGCTCGAAACGGCGACGGGGTGACGGCCGTGCGCTTCGCCCGGTACCGCAACCAACGCGAGATCGTCGACGTGCTGCTCGCGGCCGGGCCCGAGCTGGACGTGTTCGACGCCGCCACCGTCGGCGATGTCGACCGGCTGGCCGCCCTGCTCGACGCCGACCCCGCCGCGGTGAGCGCCTACGCGCCCGACGGGTTTTTCCCCCTCGCGCTCGCCGCGCACTTCGGCCAGCCCGCGGCCGTCCAGCTCCTCCTCGACCGCGGCGCCGACGTGCACCAAGCCGCGACCAACGCCATGGAGGTCCAGGCCCTGCACGCGGCAGTGGCGGGCCGGAACTACCAAGCGACCAAAGCCCTGCTCGAGGCGGGCGCCGATCCCAACGCGGTCCAGCACGGCGGCTGGACTCCCCTCATGGCGGCCGAGCAGCACGACGACGGCGCCACCGTCGCGCTGCTCGTTCAGTTCGGCGCCGCGCCCGTGCCCTCGCCGACGCCCTCGCCGACGCCCTCGCCGACCAGCGGGAACCGGCCCACCACCTCGTAGCGTGCGCCGGCCCCCGACAGGCGGCTTTCGACCAGCGTGAGCTCGTCGACCACCCACCCGGCGCCCACCCGCGTCCCCTCGAACGGCCGCAGGTTCACCCGCCCCTTTGCCCGCGCCAGCGTGAGATGGCCGGCGAAAGCCCGGGCCTCGGGGGGCTGGCCGAAGCCGGCCGTCGCCGCGATGACGCCGCCCGCCAGGCCCGCCAACCCGTCCACGGGCAGGTGCAGGACGTGACGGCCGAAGCGCCCCGTCGCCGGGCCCGCGAGCGCAGCCACCGGCGCCGTGACACGAGCCACTCCCGCGAGCGCCGCGCCCACGGCATCGACGTCATCGACTGCCCCCAGGAACCGCAGCGTGACGTGCCACTGGTCGGCCCGGGTCCAGCGCAGCCCGGCCACCGCCGGCCGCGCCAGCGCCGCCAACTGCGCCACCAGGCCGGGCGGCGGCCAGACGGCGACGAAGAGACGGCTCAGGTTGTCGGGGACGCCGCGGGGGACGACGACGCCGACGGCGGGCGCTTGCGGCCGAACCCGGCGTACGCGGCGACCACCACGATGCCGACGACGACCAAGGTGATCACGCTGCCCAGGGCGACGTCGCGCGCGGTGTGGCTCGTGGCGCCGGCAGAGGGCTCCGTGCCGGACGTGAACGTGGCCGTCGTGAAGTAGTAGTCCTCGACCGGCAACGCCACCGACCCGCGCCGGGAGTCCGACCACGCGAACACGGCGGCGGCGTTGGTCGACGCCACGCCCTGGGGTCCTCCGAGCCCGTAGTTGGAGTGGAACGTGTAGCCCTCGTTCTTGTTCATCGACCGGTCGCTGATGCGGATGTCGTCGGCCCACGTCTTGCCGCCGTCGGCGGAGTAGCTGTAGTAGACGTCCCACCACAGCTGGGCGGAACGAGCGGCGGCGGGCTGGAACTGGAGGTCGTTGCGGTAGTCGGCCCACGCCACGTCGACCCGGCCGTTGGGGGCGACGCTGACGCCGGGGAGCGTGTGGTCGCGCGCCGTCGAGTCGTGGTTCACGCGGGTGCGGGCGCTCCACGTCCTGCCGCCGTCGGACGAGCTCATGATCCACACGTTCAGCTCGCTGGTGGCGGTGTCACGCTGGCCGAAGATCACGTACAGCTTGCCGGTGGTGGGGTCGGCGGCGATCTCGGGGTTGGCCTGCGTGTTGCCCGCGCCCGCCACCGCGCTGTCGTCGATCGACTTGGTGACCCACGTCTTGCCGTGGTCGGTCGAGGAGGCCAGCAGGAGCCGGCCGCCGGAACCGGGCGAGCCCGCGGGCATGCCGGCGGTGAAGGGCTTGTCGGCGATCGAAGGTGGCGTGCGTTCCCGCATGGCGGCGTAGACGACGCCGTCCGGCGCCACCGTGATCGACGGGACGTAGGACCCGGCGTACTCGTTGCGGGGCAGGTTGGCCATCGGGTCGACCGGGTCGCTGAAGGTCTTGCCGCCGTCGGAGGACACCGCGATCACGCCCCGGATGACGACGTTGCCGAACAGCCCGTACGGCGGCGTGCGGTCGGCGATACCGAGGCGGGCGCCCACGTAGACGTAGCTCGGGTTGGTGTGGTCGATCCCCATGCGGACGAGGCTGTAGTGCTCCCCGCCGATCTTGGTCGTCCCGTTGACCTCGGTGAACGCGTTGTCGGCCTTGCCCCTGTGGATGATCGTGGTCTGCCAGGTGTCGCCCAGGTCGGTGCTGCGCGACAGGTAGAGGTTGTTGACGTCCTGCTGGCCGCCCTTGTCGTCGGCCGCGGAGGCGAGGTAGATGGCGCCGTTGGCGTAGGCCCCGCCGAGGTAGGGCCCGAAGTCGCTGCGCACGCAGGTCTTGTACTCGGGGGGCTTGGCGTTGCCCTTCCCGGCGCGCCACGTACGACCGCCGTCGACGCTCACCTGGGCGCCGCACGTTCCCGCGTTGTAGTTGGCGCCAACGATGACGCGGACGTCGGGGTCCTTGGGATCGACCAGCATCTGGGGCTGGTTGTAGGCGCGCGACGGATCGATGTCGGTCGTGACCTGCGACGCCGGGTAGACCGTCGGCGCAGGCGGCGCCTTGCCGCCCTGCGCGCCGGCGACGCCGGCCGTAGCCAGCACCCCGAGCGCGGCGATGCCCGCCGCCTTTCGTGTGCGTCGTCCCACCTGTCGCCCACCTTCCCCCGACCGCGTGGACAGTCTCGACCCGGCGACCGGATCGGTCAACCCTTCAACAACCGCTTGCGCAGCTGGTCGAGCAGCGAGATGGTGGCGAGCTGGCGGACGAGGGGCCGGCTCCCCGGCAGGTGAACCTCGGCCACCTCGGTGGCGCCGCCGTAGGCGACCGCCATGAACACCGTCCCCACCGGCTGGCCGTCCTGCGTCGTCGGGCCGGCGACGCCCGTGATGCCCAGGCCGACGGTCGACTTCAGCGCCCGGCAGGCCCCCTCCGCCATGGCCGCGGCCGCGGCGGCGGACACGACCGGGCCCTCGGGCACGCCGAGGAGGTCGAACTTGACCCCGCTGTCGTAGGCCACGATCGAACCCTTGAACCAGGCGCTGGCGCCCTCGGTCTCGGCCAGCCGGGCGCCGACAAGCCCGCCGGTGAGCGACTCCGCCACCCCGAGGCTCAGGTTGCGCGCCGTCAGCAGCTCGGCGACGGCCCGCTCCATGCTCTGGCCGTCCACGCCGAAGACGAGGTCGCCCAGGATGGCCCGCAGCTCGGCCTCCTCGGCGTCGAGCAGGCGCGCCGCCTCGTCGAAGTCGGCCGCCTTGGCCGTCAGCCGCAGCTTCAGGCCCTCGATGCCGGAGGCGAGGAACGCAATGGTCGGGTTGGTCTGGTTGTCGACCCGGTGCGCCACCATCTCGGCCAGCGCCGACTCGGCCACCCCCCACGTGCGCAGCGTCCGGCTGACGATGACCTGCTGCGAGCCGGATCGGCGCTGGAGGTCGGGGATGACGGCCCGCTCGAGCATCTCCTGCATCTCGTGCGGCACCCCGGGCACGGCGTAGACGACACCGCCGCCCGGCGCCGGGCAGACCAGTCCCGGCGCGGTGCCGCGCACCTGAGGGATGAACGACGCGCCCTGGGGGCGATCGGCTTGCCTCTCGTTGTTGGACGCCATGGCCCGGCCGCGGGCCTCGAAGAGCCCGCGGATGGAGGCAACCATGGCTGCGTCGCGGACGAGGGGGACGCCGAGGGCGCGGGCGATGGCCTCTCGCGTGATGTCGTCCTGGGTGGGGCCGAGGCCGCCGCAGACGATCACCGCGTCGCTGCGGCGAAGGGCCTCGCCGATGACAGTGGCGATGCGCTCCTCGTTGTCGCCCACGCGGGTCTGGAAGTAGGAGTCGATGCCCGCCAGGGCCAGCCGCTCCCCGATGTCGGCCGAGTTGGTGTCGACGACCTGCCCAAGGAGCAGCTCGGTGCCGACCGCGACTACTTCACACCGCATCGGGGCGGACCACCCGGCGGCCGTCCCAGAGGTACTGACCGCCGGTCGCCAGGGTGAGCCCGACCGCCGTCCACAGCACCACGGCGATCAGGCCCCGGAACAGGTCGGACGTGAGGGGCACGAGCGCGAGGCCCACGACCACGTCCTGGAACACGGTCTTGACCTTCGCCCACGGGCGGGCAGGAACCGACACCCCCCGGCGCCCGACGTAGGACCGGTAGGCGCTCACCGCCAGCTCCCGCACGCCGATCAATGCCACCGGGGCCCACCACATCCGGTGCACCGAGACCAACGCGGCCATGGCCGACAGCACCACGATCTTGTCCGCCAGCGGATCGAGGAACGCGCCCGACCGGGTCGTGCCGTGCCGGCGGGCGAGCCATCCGTCGGCGCCGTCGGTGGCGGCCAGCAGGATCCACGCCACCACCAGGGCGCACCCCGTCTCCTCGGCGAGGATGGCCAGGACCAGGAACGGCGTGGCGAGCACCCGGATCATCGTCACCGCGTTGGCGGGCGTGGCGAGGGCGGACGGGCCGTAGCCGGGCGTCGCCATCGGTCAGGCCGCCTCGAGGTCCGGACCGGCGGCGGCGGTCACGGTGACGGTGGCGAAGGTGCGGGGCGCCAGCGCGCGCGGGACGTTGACCACGCCGTCGATCTCGGGGGCCTCGCGGTGGGTGCGGGCCACCCCGGGCTCGTCGACGAGCACGTCGACCCGGCGCCCGACGAGGCCGGCGCGGCGGGCGGCGGTGATGCGGTCCTGCAGCTCGCCCAGTTCGCAGAGCCGCTCTCGCACGAGCGCGGGTGCGACGGCGCCATCGAGGGTGGCGGCGTGGGTGCCGTCTTCCCGGGAGAAGGCGAAGAACCCGGCCCAGTCCAGCTGAGCTTCCTCCACGAAGGACAGCAGCACGTCGTGATCGGCTTCCGTCTCGCCCGGGTACCCGACGATGAACGAGGAACGGAAGGCGGCGTCGGGCTCACGGGCGCGGATGGCGGCGATGCGGCCGAGGAAGCGCGCGCCGTCACCCCAGCGCCGCATCCGCCGCAACAGCGGCCTCGATGCGTGCTGGAGCGAAAGGTCGAAGTACGGCACCCCGCTGGCGCAGATCGCGTCGATTAGACCGTCGTTCAGCTCAGAGGGGTACAGATAGAGCAGGCGGGTGCGGGCCGTTCGGGCCGTCACGGCCTCGACGAGGGGGACGATCGCGCCCGTCCGGCCCAGGTCACGGCCGTACGACGCCAGGTCCTGGGCGACGAGCACGACCTCGGCGACGCCCCCGTCCACCAGGCGGTCCACCTCGTCGAGGAGGGCTTCGGGGGTGCGCGAGCGCTGGCGGCCGCGGAACGACGGTATGGCGCAGAACCCGCACGTGCGGTCGCAGCCCTCGGCCACCTTGACGTAGGCCCACGAGGCCGTCGTGGGGGGCCGGGGCAGGTTGAGCAGGTCGAGGGCCGGGACGGCGGGGATGTCGGGGGTGGCGGCCTTCGCCCGGAGGGTGACGGGAACCCCGAACCCGGCCACCTGGTCGACTTCCGGCAGGGCGTCGGCCAATTCGGCGCCGTACCGCTCCGCCATGCAACCGGTGACCACCAGGCGGGCGCCGGGCCGGCGGGCGTCGGCCAGGGCCAGGACCGTGTCCACCGACTCCTGGCGGGCGGCCTCGATGAACGCACAGGTGTTGACGAGGACCAAGTCGGCGTCCTCGGGCGCGGCGGCCGGGGTCATGCCGTCGGCGAGGAGGGTGCCGACGAGCTTGTCCGAGTCCACCTGGTTCTTGGGGCAGCCGAGCGTCTCGACCCAGTACCGGCCAGCCATGTAGGCACTGTATTCGCCGTTAGGAGAAGGGTCTGCCCTCTCCGACCATCCCGACCGCCTTCGCCGCCCTCCGAGCGCGTGTCTCGGGCTTCTTGGCCTCGCCGATCCACTGGGCGTACTCCCGGCGGTGGGTGTACGCCATGGCCTCGAACCGATCGAGCAGGCCCGCCTGGCGTAGGGCGGTGACCAGCTCGGCGGGCACGTCGACGGTCCGCTCCCCGGTGTCCCGCTCGACCACCACGTGGACGGTCTCGCCGACGTCCGCCTTTGCCTTCGACCGGACTGCCCTGGTGACCCCGAGGCAGAAGGTGCCGCCGCCCGCGGGCATGGTCGAGCCCCGGTACAGCACGCCGTTGAAGGTGGCCCGGACGGCGAACCGGGCTCTCGTGCCGAACACGTCGGCCGCGCCGGCGGGCAGCGCCACGTACGCGCCCCCACCGGGCGCGGCATGCACGACGGCGTCGAATTCAAGCCTCAGGGCCGCGTCCCCTCGTGCCGATAGAAAACCTTATGGCCGCGCACCGCACCAAAGCACTCGAACACCTGGCCGACGAGCTCACCCGGCGCCTCAGCATCCCGTTCGTCGCCGGCGCCAAGGGGACGATCACCTTCTCCAGCCGGCTCCGCATCACCGACTGGGCCGTGCCGCTCATCTTCGACGGCCACGCCGCCCGTGAGCGCGAAGCCCTCATTCCCACCGACTTCGTGGGCCACGCCCTGTGGCCGGCCCTGACCGCCGCCGTCGACTGCGCCGGCGAGCGGGCGTGGTGGACCTGCACGATGACCGCGCACGCCGCCCGGGCCATCCTCGACACCCTCCAAGACGAGGACGAGCACCCCCTCGACGAGGGCGTGTGGAAGATCGGCCGCGACGTGCTGCTCGAGGACTTCGCCCCGGCGCGCCCCCGCGCCGCCCGCCGGCGGCGGGCGGCGGCGGCGGCCTGAGACCGGCCGCAGTCGGGCGCACCCGTTCCCGCCGGTGGCTCGATCCGGCGCTAGCCGTCCCGCAGGGCCACCAGCACCATCCCGACGCACACCGCGGCCACTGCGCCGCCGAGGGCCAGCGCCAGAGGGCTGGCGTCGTGTGAGGTCGCAGTGGCGGGCGTCGGGGGCTGCGCCAGCCGGGGCAGCGTCCGAGCGGGAGTGGAGACCGTCGTCGGCGGCGACGCGATGGGCGGGGCCGGCGCCGAGGGCCACGTCGTACGGGCGCCGGGCGGGAGGTTGACGATCTCGAACTCGTCCGGCGGCCACTCCCGCACGACGGGCTGCACGGGGTCGACCCCCACGTTGAGCGTGCCCCCGGCCAGTTCACCGAGGCCCTTGGTGCAGCCGGCGTTGCAGGTGACAAGTTGGTAGTGGCCGGCGGGCACGTCCTCGGGCACCACGAACGTCAGGCTGACGCGTTGTATGGCCGGGCCGAACCTCGTCGGCTCCAGCCCGAGCCGCCCGAGAGGGACACGACGGTTCGGCCCGACCTCCGCGTAGGTGAAGTAGGGGCCGTCGTCGACCCACCCCCCCGCGGAGCCGGGCCCCACGTAGGCGACGACGGTGGCGATGTCGCCGGGTTCGTACCGGTCCTGGACGGTGGCGAGGCTGGCCCCACCCGCGGACGCGGGAGCGGCGACGAGCACGGCGACCAGCGCCGCCGCGGCGACCGCAAGAACGATCCGTCTCATGCTTACAAGTTTTGCACGCGTGTCACCTTTGGCCGCGGACCACAGTCCCAATAGTGGCTACAAACCGCCAAAGGAGAACAAGGAGACATGTACGAATTCGCCGTGGTCGCATTGCTAGGTCTGGCGACGCTCAAGGTCGTAGACCTGCTGTCCGAGCTGGTGCCCAGCATTGCCAAGGCCCGCACGCTGACGACGTTCGCCGTCGCCGTCGGTGCGGTCCTGGCGCTCGACTACTCGGTGTTCCAGGGGTTCGGGATCGCCGTGCGCGAGAACTGGGTCGGGACGGTGATGACCGGGTTCGTCGTCGGCAGCCTGGCCGCCGCCTGGCAGACGGTGCTCGGGTACCTGGGAGCGTCCGAGGGAACGGCCGGAGGCGGTCGCCGCAGCGACCGTCCCCGCATCGCGGCCTAAAAGCACGCACCAACTGACGTCCGATGGCGCCTCAATGGAGAGGCGCCATCGGCGCGTCAAGACGTCAAATTAGACGATGACCCAGTCCGTCGACACAGCCGCCGCGCCCTCGGCAGCAGGGCAGTGCAGGCTGATAGGACCGGCGGCGATGCCGTCGACCGAGAAGCGGCCGAGCTCGTCCACCTCGACGGGCTGGGCGCCGCCGCCGTGGCGAACGACGAGCCGAGCCCACTGAGCCGGCGTCAGCTGGCCGACGAGCCGGCGGGCGCCGCCCTGGGGCGTCGCTTCGACCTCGACGAGGAGCCCCGGCGCCTCGAAGGTCAGGAACCGGGACGGTTCCGCGTTGCGGACACCGGCCAGGGCGCGCTCGTCGGTCGACGAGTCGTAGGTGAGCGCTGCCAGCTCGGCGTCGAAGCTCATGAGCGAGAAGGCGGCCTTGATCGCCTGATCCAGCGCCGCCGGGGGTGCGTCGAGCTCGCCCGCATGCCGGAGCTCCGCGAGTAGCTCGTTGTCGTCGAAATCCGGCTCGCTCACGACGCCCCCTCCCCAGGCTCGAAGCCGCCGAGGCGCTCGCGGAGCTGGTCGAGGCAGCGGCGCTGCGTCGGGCCGATACTTCCGGGCGGCCGGCCGAGGAGGTCGCAGATCTCCTTGTAGCTGAACTCGGCCATGCGCAGGCGGAGCAACCGCTGGCACTCGGGCTTCAGCAGCTCCAGCGCGTCCCAGACCGCCTTCTGGCGCTCATCGGCCAGCAGGCGGGCGTCAGGCGCCGGCGCCATGGGATCGATCCCCTCAAATTCGAACGCGTCCCCAGTCGGAACCTGCCGGCCGGAGCGCTTCAGCAAACGGAGGCTCTCGTGGCCCGCCGTCGACGCGAGCCACGCCCCCACGCTCTCGGGCTCTCGGATCGTCTTCATGTGCGTCAGCATGAGCATCCACGTGAGCTGGCAGACGTCCTGCGCGTCCTCGCGCGACAGGCGGTGGGCACGGGCGACGGCCCACACCCGCCCCTTGAGCCGGTCGTAGAGCGCGTCCCACGCCTTGGCGTCCCCGTCGCGAGCGCGCACGAGCAGCTCGCCATCGGTCGGTCCACCCCTTGGCCCCCCGCCCACGGCCTCATCGTAGGTCTCATCTGGTCCTCCCCTGCTGTTCCGTTACTGGCAAGGAACTGTGAGGGCGGCCCGTGATACGCGAGATCGCGGGTGAACGTTCCGCGGCGCGGTTTTAGGCGCCCGCCGAAGGCGGTGCGCCGTAGCCTGCGTGGCCCGAACGCCATGAAGAAGCGGGAGCGGGCAGGGGTAGCCCGCTCCCGTGAGCGCTCGTCCCAGGTGGGCATGGGGGCGCCTCTCTGCCGACTCAGAGGCGCGCCACCGCCCCCGTGATACCTCAGCTCGCCCGTTTCGAGGTACGAAGCTCGCCGGCGCCCCGTCACACCGCTCGCTGGCGCTCGTCCAGCTCCTCGGGGGTCATCAGCACGGCCCGCGCCTTGGAGCCTTCCGAGGGGCCGACGACGCCACGGCGCTCGAGGAGGTCCATCAGCCTCCCGGCGCGGGCGAAGCCGACCCGCAGCTTGCGCTGGAGCATCGACGTCGACCCCAGCTGGGAGCGCACGACCAGCTCCAGCGCCTGCTCCAGCAGCTCATCGTCGTCGGCGTCGGCCCCGCCCCCGCCGTCGTCGCCGAACAGGCCGCCCCCGGGCCCGTCCCCCTCCACCCCGTCGACATACTGGGGCGACGCCTGGCGGCGCCAGTGGGCCACCACCTTGCGCACCTCGTCCTCCTCCACCCAGGACCCCTGCACCCGGCGGGGGACGTTGGACGAGGCGATGGCCATGAGCATGTCGCCCTTGCCGATCAGCCGCTCCGCGCCCATCTGGTCGAGGATGACCCGGCTGTCGGCCAGCGACGACACCGCGAACGCCAGCCGGGACGGGATGTTGGCCTTGATCACCCCGGTGATGACGTCCACCGACGGCCGCTGGGTGGCGATGACCAGGTGGATGCCGACGGCGCGCGCCATCTGGGCGATGCGGCAGATCGACTCCTCGACGTCGCGGGCCGCCACCATCATGAGGTCGTTGAGCTCGTCCACCACGACCAGCACGTAGGGGAGCCGCTGGTAGGTGACGTCCGAGCCTCCACGCCGTTCGGCCACGGAGGCGGGCTCGGGCTTGAGGTCGCCCCGATCGTAGGCGGCCGTGTAGCCGGTGATGTCCCGCACGCCCACCTCGGCCAGCAGGTCGTAGCGGCGCTCCATCTCGTGCACGGCCCACGCCAGCGCGTTGGCCGCCTTCTTGGGGTTGACGACGACCTGGGTGAGCAGGTGGGGCAGGCCGTTGTAGTTGCCCAGCTCGACCCGCTTGGGGTCGATCAGGATCATGCGGACCTGGTCGGGCGTGGCCCGCATCAGGATCGACGTGAGCAGGGAGTTGATGCAGGACGACTTGCCCGCGCCGGTGGCCCCGGCGATGAGGACGTGGGGCATGTCCGCCATGTTCACCAACACCGAGCGCCCAGCGATGTCACGCCCCATGGCCGCCTCGAGGGGGTGGCTCGCCCGTTGGGCCTCGGGGGACGCCAGCACGTCGCCCAGGCAGACGACCTGCCGGTTGCGGTTCGGCACCTCCACGCCGATGGCCGAGCGCCCCGGGATCGGGGCGAGGATGCGCACGTCGGCCGAGGCCATGGCGTAGGCGATGTCCTTGTGGAGGTTGGTGACCCGGGCCACCTTCACGCCCGCGCCCAGCTCGAGCTCGTAGCGGGTCACCGTGGGTCCCACGGTCATGCCCACCAGGCGGGTCTCGACGCCGTGGGCGGCCAGCGCCTCCTCCAGCGCCCGCCCCTGCGCTTCGATCTGGCGCTCGTCGATCTTCTGCGCCGTGCCCCGCTTGAGCAGGCTCGGCGGGGGCAGCTTCCATGCGCCCGCCTGGGCCGCCGGCCCGAGGTCGATGGCCAGCTGCTCGGCGCTGGACGGCGCTTCGACCGGCACATGAATGGGGACGGGAGGGACCGGTTCCGGCGCCACAGCGGGCGCGACGGAGGGCGCGGGCGGCGTCGCGGACCGGGGCGGCGACGACGAGAGAGGCGGCGGGGTGGGACCGGGCGGCGGCGCCAGCCGGTCGGGATCGCCGTCCGCCTCGTCGCCCAGGCGCCCGATGTCGGTGACGATCCTCCACAGCGCCCGCAGGCCGCGGCCGGCGAGGGCGAGGCCGTCGCGCACGGTCGTGCGGGCGATGACGAGCGCCGCGGCAGCCAGGATCATCGCCAGGATCAGGCCCGCGCCCCAGGGGCCGAGCACGCTGCGCAAGGGGTGGCCGGCCAGCAGGCCGACGGCCCCGCCCGCCCGGGCCAGCGCTGGGGTCGGGGCGCCCCACGCTGGCCCGTGGCGGGTGAGATGGACGAGGCCGCAGGCGGCCACGACGACGGCCAGCAGGCCGAGACCGAGCCGGAGCCGGTCGTCGAGCGGCCGCCGCCACAGCACGAGCAAGCCGCTCGCGGTCAGGAGAGCCGGGAGGCCGAAGCGGGCCACGCCGAACGCGGTGGCGGCCCCGTCCCGCAGCGCCCGCCCCGCGGGCCCGGCCACGTTGTCGCCGAAGATGGCGAGGGCCGCCACCAGGCCGGCGGCGACGATGCCGAGCCCGACCAGGTCCTGAACGTGCCCGCGGCCGGGCGTCTTGGGGACGGGGGCCGGGCGCGTCGGCTTGCGGGCCGGGGCCTTGCGGGCGCGGGCTTTCGCAGGCGCGGCGGTGGCCTTGGTGGGGGCCTTCTTGGCCGCTGCTTTGCCCGTGGACGGTTTCTTCGCCGGCGCCTTGGTGGCCACAGTGTCAACAACCGTAACAGGAGCAACAGGAGCAACGGCGCCAGTTTGGGCCCGGCCGCGTACGCACCGTGGAGGTGGTTTCGACGCCGAATGTGCTTGGGACGCCGCGGAGCGGGCCCTCCCTGCGTGCCTTCAGGCCTCGATGACCACCGGGACGATCATGGGGCGGCGGCGGGTGCGCTCGGAGACGACCCGCCCGACCGCCTGGCGGACCCGGCGCTTGAGCGTCTCCATGTCCACGGTCCCTTCGGTGGCCACCCCGTCGAGGCCCTTGACGACCTGCTCGCGGGCCTCGTCCAGGAGGGCCTCGGCCTCGGGGGCGTGGACCCAGCCCCGGGTGATGATCTCGGGCGCGCCGATGACCTCGCCGGTGTGGCCGTCCACGGTCACGACCACGACCACGAACCCCTCGTCGGCCAGCACGCGGCGGTCGCGCAGCACGCCGTGGCCCACGTCGCCCACGGTGCCGTCCACGTAGAGGTAGCCGGCGGGAACGGAGTCGCCGAAGTCGAGCCCCTCGTCGCTGAGCTCGACGACGTCGCCGTCCTCGGCCAGCAGCACGTGGTCGTCGGGGACGCCCATCTCGATGGCCAGGCGGGCGTGGTGGGTGAGGTGGCGGAACTCGCCGTGCACGGGGATGAAGTAGTCGGGCTTGGTGATCGACAGCACCGTCTTCAGCTCGCCCTGCATGCCGTGGCCGCTGACGTGCACCGGCGCGTTGCCGGCGTGGATGACCTCGGCGCCCATGCGGTAGAGGCCGTCGATGACCCGGTTGACGCTGTACTCGTTGCCGGGGATGGCGTGGGCGCTGAGGATGACGAGGTCGTCCTCCTCCAGCTTGAGCCACTTGTTCTCCCCCGCCGCCAGCAGGGCCATGGCCGACATGGGCTCGCCCTGCGACCCGGTCGAGACCACGCACACCTTGCCGGGCGGGAAGTCGCCGATGCGCTCGATGTCGATCAGGGCGTCGTCGGGGATGTGGAGCAGGCCCATGCTGCGGGCCAGGGTCACGTTCTTGGCCATCGACCGGCCCAGGGTGGCGATCTTGCGACCCGTCATCACCGCCGCGTCGGCGATCTGCTGGATGCGGTGGATGTGGCTGGCGAAGCAGGCCGTGATGATGCGCCGCCCGCCGGAGGACCGGAAGATGTCGCGCAGCACTTTGCCGACGGACGACTCGCTGGCCGTGTGGCCCGGCTCCTCGGCGTTGGTGGAGTCGGCCAGCAGGAGGCGGATGCCGCCCGGCTCCTTGGCGATGGCGCCCATGCGGGCCAGGTCGGTGACCCGCCCGTCGACGGGGGTGAGGTCGAGCTTGAAGTCTCCGGTGTGGAGGATCACGCCCTGCGGGGTGTGGAAGGCGGTGGCGAACCCGTGGGGCACGGAGTGGCTGACGGGGATGAACTCGCAGTCGAAGGGGCCGATCTGGCGGCGCTCGCCGTCGGCGACGGGGATGAACTGGGTGCGGTCCAGCAGGCCCGCCTCCTCGACGCGGTGGCGGGCCAGGCCGAGGGTCAGCGCCGAGCCGTAGACCGGGAACGACAGCTCGCGCAGCAGGAACGACAGCCCGCCGACGTGGTCCTCGTGGCCATGGGTGAGGATGCAGCCCTCGACGCGAGCGGCGTGCTGGCGCAACCAGGTGAAGTCGGGCAGGACCAGGTCGACGCCGAGCATCTCGGCGTCGGGGAACATCAGCCCGCAGTCGAGGAGCATGATCCGGCCCGCGACCTCGATGGCGGCGCAGTTGCGCCCGATCTCCCCCAGGCCGCCGAGGAACGTGACGCGGACGGAGTCAGCCACGGTTGAGCGCGGCGTAGACGTCCTGCGCCCGGGCTTCCAGGCCCTCGGGGGCCGGGCCCAAGGGGAGCCGGCACTGCCCGACCGCCAGGCCGAGGGCCCGCATCATGGCCTTGGCGGGGATCGGGTTGGGCGCCTCGTCACCCGACTGGAACCGGTGCGACGGGATCAGCCGCTGGTTGACGTCGCGGGCGTGGGCCACGTCGCCCTTGGCGTACGACGCGATCATCTCGGCCAGATGGGGGCCGGCCCAGTGGGCTTCGACGCTGATCACACCCACCGCGCCCACGCTGAGCAGGGGCAGGGTGAGCCCGTCGTCGCCGCAGTAGACCTCGAATCCGTCGGGCGCGTCGGCGATCAGGCGGGCCGTGCCGGCCGGGTCGCCGGCCGCGTCCTTCACGCCGACCACCTGACGCACGTCCTGGGCGAGCCGGACCAACACATCGTGGGACACCTTCCGCCCGGTGCGCACCGGGATGTCGTAGACCAGAACGGGCAGGTCCGAGGCTTCCGCCACCGCTCGGAGGTGCGCCTCGATGCCGGCCTGGGAGGGTCGGTTGTAGTAGGGGCACACCACGAGGGCGCCCGCCACGCCGCAGCCGGCGGCCCGCCGGGTCAACTCGGCGCTGTGGGCGGTGTGGTTGCTGCCCGTGCCGGCCAAGACGGGGGCGGTGACCGCCTCGGCGACGGCGCGGAACAAGTCGAGCTTCTCGTCGTCGGTGAGGACGGGACCTTCGCCGGTGGTGCCGGCCAGGACCAAGCCGTCGCTCCCGTGCTCGACGAGCCAGCGCGCCAACGCGACGGCGGCGTCAAGATCGAGCGACCCGTCGGGCGCGAAGGGGGTGACCATGGCCGTGATCACGGCCCCGAAACGGGGTGGCATCAACGTCGAACGCTACCAGCGGCCAGCGCGCCGCCCGCCCGTGTTGGCCCGTTGGCAGGAACTCCGCTGCACACCGCACCGTGGGGGTGCGGGGGGCGCTGCCCCCCGCTGAGGCCCGCAGGGCACTTTGCGGCCGAGGAGCCTGAGCGCCGCCGAAGGCGGCCCGTCATCGGGAGGGGTCCGGGGGGAGGGGGCTTCGGCCCCTCCCCACGTCATTAGATGGGGACGCAGGTGCCGGGGGCCGGGTAGCCCTGGCAGACGAAGCCGGGCGGGCACGAGGTGTTGCCACAGCAGGTGAAGATCGCCGGCTCGCAGTGCGGCTCGGAGCCCGTGGTGCAGCACTTGGTCAGCGGCGGGCACGCGAAGCGGCCGCAGCAGAACACGGGCGCCGGCGGGGCGCAGAAATTCGGGACCGCCGTGGTGCAGCACTGCTCACCGGGCGGGCACGCCTGGTTCCCGCAGCAGGCGTAGCTCGAAGGCGCGCAGAACGGCGCGTTGGGGGCGTTGTTGGTCGTGCAGCACTGCTGGCCACCCGCGCAACCGGGGTTGCACTGAGCGCTGGCCACGCCCGTGTTCATCGCCACGATGGCCGACGTGCCGGCGACACCCGCGACGCCTCCGAATGCGAGCTTCAGCGCGCGCCGACGCGAAACGCTGCCTCCCAGTAATCGGGAGATGGAGTCAAACCGCTCCCCGCTTCCCACCATTGCCTCCTCTTACCGCCCGTCCGCCCTGCTGCCCGATGAGGGAACCAACGCCACGATCTGGTCGACACCTTGCGCGACGTTCTGGCTGATCGTACCTTGCTCGTCGATCAGAAACGCAACTGGCGTCGCAAAGATCCCATACTCCCGGGAAAGTTTCCAGCCATCCTGCAGGACAACCGGGAATTCGAACCCGTGCTCGAGCGCTTTCTTGCGGTTTTCTTCGATGTCGCCCCGCCCGACCAGGATGACGGCGAGGCCGTTGCCGGCGTGCTCCTGGTGCAACCGCGCCAAGTGCGGCGCGAGGGCGTCGCACGGCCCGCAGTCGGGGCTGGTGAAGGTCAACAGCACCCGCTTGCCGCGGTAGTCCTCCAGCGTGACCGGGTTGCCGTCCAGGTCCGGCAGGGAGAAGCCCGGCGCCGGGGCGCCGGCCTTCAGGCCGTCCCTGACCAGGCGGCTTTCGCTCAGGTTCCGCATCCCGCGCAGCTTGGGCGAGGCGCCGACGTCGCCCTGCGCGCCCGAGCCGTCGGCCTCCGGCCCGCCCGCGGCGGCGACATCGTTGACGAGGAGGGGCACCTGGTCGGCGCCAATGGCCAGCGTCGTCGCCACCTTGCCCTCGGCGTCCACCAGCAGGGCGGTGGGAGTGCCCAACGCCTGAAAACCGGCGGGGTTGGCGTCGCCCAGCAGCAAAATCGGGCTCTCGAGGTTGTACTTCTCGGCCAGCGTGCGATTTGCGCCGGCCTCGCCATGGGCGAGCAGCACCAACGTCGCGTTCGCCTGTTCGAGCGCGGGGGCGGCGGCGGCCAGGTCGGGGGCGATGGCGTCGCAGAAGCCGCACGTCGGGCTCCAGTTGACGAGGATCATCTGCCTGCCCCGGAATTCCTCCAGCGCCACCTCGTTCCCGTCGAGGTCCTGAAGGGTGACCGGCTCGAGGGTGGAGCCGATGGGCAGGCCGACGGGCGTGCCGACGGCGTGGCTCCCGTGGGCGACGGCGCCCAACGTGCCCACGCGCTGGCCGCCCACGCCCAGCAGGCCCTCCAGTTCCTCGATGCGCAGCAGGAGGCGTCCCTGCTGGCGCACGACCAGGAACAGCACGAAGCCGGCGGCGAGGACCACGAAGGCGAGGACGACGATGGTGACGACGTTCATGGCGGCTCCATCTTGGGGGCCGCGGCCTCCGTACGCAACTACCGCACCTATGGTAAGCGCCGCGGCGACGATCGAGCAAGAAAACCCTTGACCGGGCCCTGGGGGCCGGGTCGTATGATGGCCTTGAGAGTTTGGCCCACCTTGCTCTCCGACACCCCCGCCAGCAATGGCGGGGGTGCCTCGTCTCTCCCCCTCGCGCTCGCCCACCTGCACGCTGACACGGCGGTCGGCGAAACGGTCACGGTGCGGGTCCCCGTGCCCGAGGAGCTCGTCATCGGGGCGGGGTTCGAGCTCGCCGCCCCGGGCGTCATCCGCCGGGTACGCACGCTGGCCGACACCGTCGGGCCCGGCATGCGAGTGTTGGTCTGCGGCCTCAACCCGAGCGTGTTCTCGGCCGACGCCGGCTTCGGCTACGCCCGCGCCGGCAATCGTTTCTGGCCCGCGGCGCAGGCATCGGGGCTGGTCACCAGCATCCGCGACTCCGTCGGCGCCCTCGAGGTCGACGGCGTGGGCATGACCGACCTGGTCAAGCGGGCGACCCCGTCGGCGTCCGAGCTCACCGCCGAGGAGTACCAGGCCGGAGCGGCACGGGTGCAGCGCCTCGTCACCTGGCTCCAGCCTCGGGTCGTGCTGTTCGTCGGCCTCAGCGGCTGGCGGGCGGCGATCGACCGCCGCGCCGGGCCCGGCTGGCAACGGTCGGGCTTCGGCGGCGCCCGCGCCTACGTGATGCCCTCGACCAGCGGGCTGAACGCCCGCACGTCGCGCGCCGAGCTCGAGGCGCACATGGGCGAGGCGATCCGTCAGGAAGGGTCGAGGGCGCGGAAGACCCGGTCGGTGTAATCCTCCAGCCGCCGGGCGCACTCCTCCAGGCAGGCGTGGGCCTGGCCGGCCGAGGGCGCTGGGAAGACGTCCCGCACGCTCAGCTCCCGATGCCAGCGGCGGAGGCGCTCCATGCTCTGCTCTTCCTCGTCGAGCTCCGCGAGCGTGAACTTCTCCGTGGCGACCTCTTTGCCCAGTTCGGCCAGGTACTTCCCGCAGTCGGAGATGAACTCGGTCCACTCCGCTTCCCGTGCCGCGGTGTAGGTGGATTCCAGCCCCGTGGCGCTGGCTTCGTCGCGGCCGCGGGCGGTGAGGGAGATGACCTCGCCGTCGCCGCGGCGCACCAGCTCCAGCACCCGCTCGACCGGCTCGGCGAAGGCGGGTAGGGCGGGCAGCGCCCAGCTCCCCGGCCCCAGCTGCACCGCGCCGGCCCGCCGCAGCTCGCGCCACACCGCGACCCGGTGACGTGACGGTTCGGTCGCCAGCCGCACCACGACGACGATCCACTCCACCGATACAGGTTACGCTTCCTGAGTAGCAGCCGTTACAAGGACGAAGGAGGTGGACCGAGATGATCCGATGGCTCCTGATCGGCGTGGCCGTGCTCGTGGCGTCATGGGCTTTGCTGGTCGTGCTCGCGCGCCGCCTCCCTCCGGGGGTCCTCAAGGACCTGGCCGCGTTCCTCCCGGCGTGCGTCACCGTCGCCCGCCGCCTGCGCCGCGACCCGAGGGTCCCCCGGCGGGCCAAGGCGGCCGTGGGATTCGCCGCCTTGTGGGTGCTGTCGCCCATCGACCTCGTCCCCGAGTTCCTGCCCGTGATCGGCCCCCTCGACGATGTCGTGGTCGTCGCCCTGGCCCTGCGCTACGCCGCCCGCCAGGTGCCGCGCGACGTGCTCTTCGAGGCCTGGCCGGCCGAGCCCAGGCTGCTCGAACGCCTCCTCGGCACGAAGGGCGCACCCACGTGACCCGTCTCGACGCCTCGCTGTTTCGCGCCGTCAACCGCCTCGCCGACCGCACGCCCTGGGCCCACGGGGCGGTGGCGGCCTACGCCAGGCTGGGCCTCGTCGCCTTCGCGGCCCTCCTGCTCACCGGTTGGTGGCTGTCCCGGTCGAGCGGCGACCTCGACCTGATGGCTCGCGTGCTCTGGGCCGGCGCCGGCGCCCTGGTCGCCCTCGGCGTCAACCAGGTCGTGGGCGCCCTGGTCGATCGGGCGCGCCCCTACGCCGCCATGCCCCACGTTCACGTCCTGATCTCCCGTACGACCGACGCCTCCTTCCCCAGCGACCATGCCGTCGTCGCCGGCGCGGTCGTGGCCGGGCTGCTGCTCGCCCGGCGGCGCCTGGGGGCCGCCGCCGTCGTGCTGGCGCTGATGATGGGCGCCGCCCGGGTTTACGCCGGCGCGCACTACCCGGGCGACGTGATCGCCGGCCTTCTCCTGGGCGGCGCCGTCGTCGTCGCCGGCGGGTTGCTCGCCGTCCCTGCGCTCCGTGGGCTGGCCGGCGCAGTCTCGCACTCGCGGTTGCGGCCGTTGGTTTGTGGGCGGCCGCTCCCCGCACCGGGCCTCCGCCGCTGACAGTAGCGTCGGCGCACTGTGGACGAGGAGCGGCGCGCCGACGCCGAGAAGGCGGAGGACGACGGGCCGCGCCTGCCGCGCCGCAAGCTGCTGCTGATCGTCGTGCCGATCGTCGTGCTCGCCGTCGTCGGCACGGCCACGACGGCCATGACGCCGTACCTCGCCTCCCACCACCCCCTCCTGCTCATCATCATGGAGGCCCGGAACCGCAACCTGATCCTCGCCCGGCGGGTCGACGTCGTGCCGTTCGTGCTGGTGGCCAGCGTGCGCCGCATGCTGACCGACCCGCTCTACTACCTGCTGGGCTACCACTACGGCGACCGGGCGGTGCGCTGGCTGGAGGTGAAAGCCGGCCTGGGGAGCTACGCCCGGCTCATGGAGCGCGTGTTCAAGAAGGCCTCGTACCCGGCCGTGTTCCTGTTCCCGGGCGCCATCGTCTGCGCGCTGGCGGGCGTGGTGCGGATGCGCTTCGCCACGTTCATGGCCCTCAACGTCGCCGGCACCCTCGCCGCCGTCATCACCCTCAAGGCCTTCGGCGACGTGGTGGCCTCGCCCGTCGACGCCGTCGTCGGCTTCTTCGACCGCAACTTGCTGCTGACGAGCGTGATCAGCGTCCTGCTCGTGGTGCTGTCGATCTGGGCGGGACGGGTGCAGGGCAAGGCCGAGCTGTCCATCAACGACATCGACGACCTCGAGCGCGGCGACTTCGAGGGCGCCGACGAGCCGCTAGATGTCGAGGAGCGCGTCGAGCCCGATCGTGAGGCCGGGCCGGCCGGCCACTGATTTCACCGCCAACAGCACCCCGGGCATGAAGGAGCTGCGGTCGTAGGAATCGTGGCGGATGGACAGGCTCTGCCCCGTCGTCCCCAACAAGACCTCCTGGTGGGCCACGAGGCCCCGCAGGCGCACCGAGTGGATATGGATGCCGCCCGCCGCGGCGCCGCCCCGTGAGCCCTCCACCACGAGCTTCTGCGTGGGGTCGGCCGACCAGTCCGAGGACGCCGCCGCCATCCGCTCGGCCGTCAGCATGGCGGTGCCCGAGGGCGAGTCCACCTTCTGGTCGTGGTGCAGCTCGATGATCTCGGCGCTTTCGAAATAGCGGGCCGCCATCTCCGAGAAGCGCATCATGAGCACGGCGCCGATGGCGAAGTTGGGGGCGACGAAGCAGTTGGAAGACGTGAAGCGCCCGCGCAGGTCCTCGTAGTCCTCGGCCACGAAGCCGGTGGTCCCGACCACGGCGTGCAGCCCGTGGTCGGCGCACCAAGCGAGGTTCCTTCGGGCCGCGTCGACGTGGGTGAAGTCGATCGCCACCTCGGCGCGGGCCTCGACCAGAGCGTCGGGCGTGGCCGCCACCTGCAGCCCACGCACGTCGGCGCCGGTGACCGTCCGCAGGTCGATCCCCTCGTGGAGCGTGTCGATGCCCGCCACCAGTTCGAGGTCGGGGTCGCCGGCGACGGTGCGGCACACAAGGGACCCCATCCGCCCCGCCGCGCCGAACACGCCGACGCGGATCGCCAATTACGCCACCTGCTCGGCGAAGGCGTCCTCGTCGAACGGCCCGATGGCGGCCAGCGTCCGCGGCCCGCCCACGACGTTTTCGATGACCCGCCGCAAGTCGTCGGCGGTGACCGCCTCGGTGCGCTCGACCAGCTCGTCCATCGTCAACACCGAGCGGTGGACCAGCTCGCTGCGGCCGATGCGGCTCATGCGGCTGGACGAGTCCTCCAGGGACAGCACCATCGAGCCCTTCACGTGGCCGCGGGCCACCGCCAGCTCGCGCTCGGGGATCTCGTCCTGCAGCAACCGGTCGAGCTCGACGTCGATCACGTCCAGCACCGTCTTCACCCGGGCGGGCGACGTGCCGGCGTAGATCGCCAGGAGCCCCGACTCCAGGTACGCGCCCCGGTAGGAGTACACCGAGTAGGCGAGGCCCCGCTTCTCCCGCACCTCCTGGAACAGCCGGCTCGACATCCCGCCGCCGAGGAGCTGGTTGAGCACGGCGAAGGCGTACCGGTCCTCGTCGTCGCGGGCGCCGGCGCGCATGGCCAGCACCAGGTGGGCCTGCTCGGTGGAGCGCTTGATGACGGCGAGAGGGCGGGCGGGGGCGAGCGCCATGCTCTTGCGGAGCGGCGCCTCTCCCTCAGGGCCAGTGAAGCGGCGGTGGATGCCGTCGACCATGGCGTCGTGGTCGACGTTGCCGGCGGCCGCGACGACGATGCTCCGTGGCCGGTAGTGGGCCCGGAAGTACGTGTCGATGTCGTCGCGCGTCATCGACGTGATCGTCGCGCGCTCCCCGAGGATCTCGCGCCCGAGCGGGTGCTCGGGGTAGAGCGCCTCCTGGGCCAGGTCGTGCACGAGGTCGGCGGGCTCGTCCTCGTGCATGTTGATCTCTTCGAGGATGACTTGGCGCTCGGCGTCGATCTCCGCGGGGCGGAACGCCGGCCCCCACATGATCTCCGAGAGGATGTCGAGGGCGAGGGGCAGGTCCTCGTCCAGCAGCCGGATGTAGAACGCCGTGTACTCCTTGGTGGTGAAGGCGTTCATCTCCCCACCTACCGCCTCGACCGCCTCGGCGATCTCCTGGGCGCTGCGCGTCTCGGTGCCCTTGAACAGCAGGTGCTCGAGAAAGTGCGACGCGCCGGCGACCTCGGGTCGCTCGTCGCGCGACCCGGCGTCGACCCAGAACCCGAGCGCCACCGCGCCCGATCCCGGCATGTGCTCGGTGACCACGGACAGCCCGTTGGGCAGCGCGGTGCGACGAACAGGCGATGTCACGGCGCGCCGTGACCGGCGACGTGCGTCACCGCCGCGTTACCGGCGCGGGCGCCGGCGCTCGCGGTTGCGGCGCGGGCCGCC
>JAHFUQ010000174.1 GCA_023265045.1 Acidimicrobiia bacterium | reverse complement strand
GGCTATCACTCGCGCCAGATCGACGCCATCCGGGGCATCGAGACGGTCAAGGCTCGCGGTGCGGAGAACGCCCTACGGCGCCTGCTCGGGAGGCAGTTCGAAGGGTTGACGGGGCGGGTGTACGGATCGGACGTGGCCTTCATGCGCTACGACGCCGCCATTGAGCTGGTGCGGTTCGTGACGCTGGCCCTCGTGCTGTGGCTCGGCGGCTTGCTGGTCATCGAGGGGCGGCTGACGATCGGCGAGCTGGTCGCCTTCAACGGCCTGGTCGTGCTGGCCAACGGGCCCGTCGGCGGGTTGCTGCGCCTGTGGGACGAGCTGCAGTACGCCAGCGTCCTGTTGGGGCGGGTGGACGACGTGCTCGCCCAGGAACCGGAGCAGGGCGCCGACCGGAGCCGGCTCCGCCCCGTCCCGTCCCTCGGTGGCTCGGTATCGATCGAGGGGCTGACGGTGCGGACCGACGGTTCGCCGCCGGTGGCGATCCTCGACGACCTCACCCTCGCGATCGCGCCGGGGGAGACGGTGGCGCTCGTGGGGTTCAGCGGTGCGGGGAAGACCACCCTGGCCCGCTGCCTCCTGGGCCTGCTCCCGGCCACGTCGGGGCGGATTCTCTACGACGGGATCGACCTCGACAGCCTCGACCACCGCCAGCTCCGCCGGCGGATCGGCTACGTCCTGCAGGACGACCACCTCTTCGACGACACGATCGCGGCGAACATCGCGCTGGGCGACGAGGACCCCGACGAGGCGCAGGTTCGCTGGGCCGCGCACGTGGCGGGGGCGGCCGAGTTCGTCGAACGGTTTCCGCTCGGCTACCAGACCCGGGTCGGCGAGAGCGGCGTGCGGCTGTCGGGCGGCCAGGCGCAGCGCATCGCCATCGCCCGGGCCGTCTACGGCCGTCCGTCGGTGCTGATCTTGGACGAAGCCACCTCGTCGCTCGACCGTGGCTCCGAACGGGCGGTCAAGCAAGGGCTCGACGCGGCCCTGCCGGGGTGCACCCGGCTGGTGATTGCCCACCGCCTCAGCACGGTCACCGATGCCGACCGCATCGTCGTGCTCGATCGCGGACGCATCGCCGAGCAGGGGACCCACGCCGAGCTGCTGGCCCGCCCCGGCCTCTACCGGGACATGGTCACCGAGCAGGTCGGGGACTGAACTGACGCCGGGTCAGTTGCGCCGGTACAGCGGCATGGCCGCGGACGACGGCTCTTCCAGTTCGACGAGAAGGAGCGCCACGCCGAGGTCGCCCTGCCACAGGCTGTGCTCGGGGAAGTCGGCGCCGGGCACCGCCGACGACGCCTTGTGCGCCAGCCGGCGGGCGTGGTCGAGCCATGCCCCGTCACCGCCGGCGCGGTAGAGGCTGAGGGCGGCGTAGGCCGCCCCGGCCTCCCCGCAGCACAGGCCCGGACCGGCATCGGCGATGGCGACGGCGTCCTGGGCGGCGTCCTCGGCCCGGAGCCGCGCCTCGTCGTCGCCCCGCACCTCGGCCGCCAGCGTCCACAGCTGCGCCCATCCGGCGCTGCCGTGGCACCACCCGGGCCAGACCTCGTCCGATCCAGTGCTGCGGGGCCACCGGCCGTCCGGCAGGCGCAGCCCGCCCAGCAGGTCGAGGAGGGCGGCGACGTCGGCGCCTGGCGCGCTGCCGGTCGCCTGGCACCAGCGCAGCAGGGCATGGGCGATGCCGCACCAGCCATGGGCCGCGCCGAGCCATCCGAGCGAGCCCGGGGGTTGGCGGAGGCCGGCGGCGGCGAGGCGGGTGAGCCGGTGGGCGAGGCGGTCGCCCGTGGCGAGCAGCGGCCCCGGGGATGAGGGGGCCAGCTGCTCGACCAGGGCGGCGGCGGCCAGCAGGAGTCCGGCGGACCCCGAGACGACGTCCGGTCGCTCCGGCGGACACCCCTCGGCGACCGTCGTGAACCGCTCGAGGCGGCGGTCGACGGCGACGGCGTCGTCCTGGGCGGCGGCGACCAGCACGCCGCAGCACCAGACGCCCGCCTCGCCGAAGGCGAGCGAGGCCGGGATGGACGCCCGAGCATCAGGAAACGCAGGTGAGTCACCGGTGAAGGCTTGTGGATGCCCGAGGGCGGATTCGGCGGCCCGTGCCCACTCCCCGGCCGAGAGCAGCCACCGCCGCTCGCCGCTGACGGCCGCACTTCGGAGCAGGAAGTACGCAACCCCGGCGGCGCCGTGCCCGAAGGAGGCGAAGGGTGGCCGGGGCAGCCGGTCAATCCCGTCGTACCGTCCGGCGAGGGCGAGGGCTAGATGGTTCCGCAGTAGCAGGCCCTCACGCGAGTGGTGGCACCGCCGCGAACGGCGTCGGCCTGGGTCGTCGTCGGCGTCAGGTCCTTGAGCGTTTCGATGGCCAGGTCCAGATCGTCGGTGGTCATGTTCTCGTCCCGCTGAGCCTTCATCCCCGTCTCCCTTGTTCGTGCTGTCGTCCTGAAGGCGTTCGGTCGCGGGACGCCCCGTTCATTCAGGAATGAACACTCCAAAGAATTTCGTCGTCGGGCTGGGGTTCGTGGGCGCAGAACAGCCCGGTGCGGACGCGACGGTCGAGAACGCCGCCCGCCGCCGGCAAAACATCGCTCACCGTGGCGATCGCGGTGCGGATCGCGCGCGTGACGTTCACACGGGCCTTCTCGGCGACGGAGGACGCCTTGCGCTCCCGCCCGCCCAGGCCGAAGGCGCGGGCCAGCTCGGCGACCAGGGCATCCAGTTCGGACTGGGCCGAAGCGGCTCGGTCGTCGTCCTCGACGGCCAGCGCATCCTCGACCTCGTCCTTGAGCTGGCCGACCCGCCGGCGGTACGCGTCCCGGCTGCGAGCGTCGAGCAGGGGGCCGGCCTCACCGAGGCGGCGGCGATCGATCCCGGTGTCGGGGGAAACCCCCTCGACCAGGTCGACCAGATCGATGACGTGGCGCTCGGTCGCGGGGTGGGCGACCAGCTCGGCCAGGTACGCCAGGCCCTTGGTGTTGCGGAGGCGAGCCGTCGTCTCCCCGCACGCCGCGCTCCACCACGAGCCGTCGCGCCGCAGGGTGGCCGACTGCGGGGCCCCGTGGGGAGCCTTCGCGGCGGAGGTGCCGACGCCGAGCTGGTCGAGGAGCTGGCTGTCGGCGGCCGGGAGCACGACGTCGAGGCGCGCCAGCAGGGCGGCGGCGGCGCGTGCCTCGACGGTTGCCGCGGGCCGATCACCCCCGTCGGCGAGATGGCGGACGAGATCGAGCTGCAAACGGGCCTGGAGGTGAGGCAGCGGGGCGCCCGCCAGGTGATCGAGCCCCTCCTGGAGCGCCCCGATCGCGCCGTCACGGTCACCCAACGCGCTCCGCACCCTGGCCCGCAGGCGGGCGGCCTCGGCCGCGAACAGCGGGAGCCCCAGGCCCGCCGTGCGGGCGTCGAGGTCGGCGGATGCCGCGGCGGCGGCGGCGAGGTCGGCGCGCCCCAACTCCGCCTCCACCAGCACGCCCAGGAGCGAGGCGGCCCGCAGGCGATCGTCGGCCATCATCCGCAGCCCTCGCCGGGCGGTGGCGGCGGCCAGGTCGTAGTCGCCGCGCGCCACGTAGAGCCGCGCCGCCGGCGTCAACGCCTGGATGTGGTCGTCTCGCCCCAGCAGGAGGGATTCGGCCTCCGCCAGCCGGCCCTGCTGGATACGGAGTTCGGCGAGCGCGATAGTCGGGTGCATCTCGGCGCCGGACATGATCGGCTCGATGGCGTCGTACGCCCGGAGCAGGACCTCCTCGGCCTCGCTCCACCGGCCGAGATGGCACAGGAGGACCCCTTGCAGCGTGCTGCAGTGGCTGCTGGTGTAGGCCTGCGGGCCGGGCGCGGGCCCGAGGATGCCACGCTGGCGGAGCAGGGGGCTCCAGGTCTCGACCCGCTCGAAGTCGGCCGAGACGTAGCAGGCGGTGAAGAAGGAGCACACCGACTTGCCGACCGCCACCGCGTCGTCGGTCCCGCCCCCGCAGGCCAGCGCCATGGCCTCGTCGAGGAGGGCCATGCCACCGGCGACGTCACCCGCCTCCACGTGGGCCAACCCGCCGTCGGCCAAGGCTTTGATCTCGAGGTCGACGTCGCCGAAGCGCCGCGCCCGGTCGAGGGCCAGCTCGGCTCGGGCGGTCAGCACGGCTGGGTCTGCGAACTCGCAGCCCAGCCCCGCGAGCGCGACCCACCCCTGCTCGATGCAGGGCTCCTCGTGCTCCACCAGCCGGTCGGCCCGGCGGAACCACGGCTGGGCCGCGACCCGGTTGCCGATCATGTTGGCGAAGACGTCTCCCACCTTGGCGCACGCCATGGCCGCCCTGCGGGTTTCGCCGGCCGCGATGAACGCCCGAGCCGCGGCAGAGAGGTGCAGCACGGCGGAGTCCGCATCCGAGCGCCGCATGGCCTGGGTTCCGAGCTCCAGCAGGTCGACGGCCCCAGCACTCTCCTGTGTCAGCGACACGCCCGTATGGTACAAGCGACCTTCCGGCCACCAACTCCCGGCCGAGGGAATTGGTGGCCGGAAGGCGCAGATCCAACTACTTCCGGGCGCTCAGAACCTTCGTCGGAACACTGCTTCTGCCCGCCGCCGGCACGCCGGGCCGGCGGCTGGCCACCAGGCTGATGCCGAGGAGGGTCAGGCCCACCAGGGCCACGGCCCCGAAGGCGGCCAGGGCGTAGCGGATCCCGCTGGAGCCGCCGCTGAGGCCGCCGGGCACGGGTTCACGACCGGCAGTATCAGCGCCAATGGAGCTCAGACGATCCCGGTGTGTGGAGCGTCAGCGTGGAGCCGGGCGTGGTCCTCGTCAGGCTTGTCGGGACAACAGGTCGCCTGCCCGCCTGGCCCGGGCGAGGACCGCCAGGCTGGTGGCGACGCGGAGCGACGTGCCGGCGGCGCGGGGCGAGCCTCCGAAGGTGGTCTGGCTCCCGCCCCAACGATGGAGCGCCCCGCAGCCTTCGAGACGGTTGAGCTCCTCGTACACCCCGCGCAGGTCGAGGGCGAGGAACGGCGTCAGCACCCCGATCGTTACCGCCCGCCGCTCAGGCGTCTCCCGGACAGATGCGTACGCCGCGATGCCAGCCCGGCGCATGGCGCTGCGGGCCAGGGGACCGTGCAGGCGCCGGGGGAGGCGGTCCACCACCGCCCCCGCCACGAAGCCAGGGCGCGGGACGGGGGCGATCTCGAACGCCACCGTCGTCCCCACCTTCAGGCCCGAGCCGGGTCACCGGGCCACGGCCGACGAGTTCCTGGTCCCAGGGCCGGAGCGCACAGGACGATCCAACAGCTTCCCGCCGCTGGAACGTCAAGCCGTTCGTGCGTCGCGCTTCGGGCTGGACGAAAATCTACGATCGCGCCCGTGACCCTTTGGATGTGTACGTCGGCCTCGAGCTGCTCGGCTGACAGGCGCAGGGCGAGACGGATGCGCATCGGCGAGCTGGCCGACCTTGTATGCGTCAATCCGAAGGCGACCCGGTACTACGAGGGCGTCGGGCTGCTCCCGGACCCGCAACGCGCTCCGTCCGGCTACCGCGACGACACGAATGACGACGGGGAGCGGCTTCGCTTCGTCAACACGGCGCGACGGTTGAACCTCTCGTTGTCGGAGAAGGCCGAGATCCTCGGGTTCCGCGAGCGCACCGAGCGCCCGTGCGAGTACGTGCTCGGCGTGCTCGACCGCCAGGTGGCGGATCTCGATCGGCGCATGGCGGAGATGGCGCAGCTTCGCGAGCAGTTGATCTCGCTCAAGGCGGGAGCCGACGATCTGCCTCAGGAGGAAGGGTGCTCATGCGCCGTCATCGAGCACGCCGAGATCGGCCGTCGGCAGCCCGCTGCGCCGGCCACAAGCGAAGGCGGCCGCCGGCCGCGCCTCGCGCCTCCGGCCCGGACAAGCCCGTGCCGGCTCCTTGACCTTCCTGCCGATGGAAGGTGCAGAGCAGGGGGACGCAAACGGGAGGCAGCCGGATCAATGAACGCGACATCGGCCGGGGCGCAGCGGCGAAGGCGGGCGCTCATGGCGCTCCTGTTGCTCGCGGCCTGCGGAGGAGGCTGCGGAGGAGGCGGCGGCGCCAAGGACGACCCCCTGGCCCTCGCGGGCAAGCCGTCCGACGCGTGCGGCCAGGCGATCATGGACGGCCACAACCTGGAGGCAGCCGGCAAACCGTCCCCGTTCCTGCCGTCCGTGCAGGCGTGCGGGTCGCTGGCGGCGTGGACTGCGGCGGCGAACGCGTTCGGGATCGACCTCAAAGGCCGCGAGCCGCAGTTCGTGGACAACGCGTGCAAGGCCGCGAGCGACGAGGTGAGGGCGCTCAAGATCTGCCAAGAGGCCAAGGCAGCCGTGGCCGACCCCCGCCGCATCCCGTGACCACCATGGGCCCGGGCCTCTCCGATCGCGAGGCGGCCGCCTTCGCCGCCATCGTCGAGCGCC
>JAHFUQ010000042.1 GCA_023265045.1 Acidimicrobiia bacterium | reverse complement strand
CGTGCGCGCTGTGCACGTCCGCCAGATGAATAGCGTCACCAGCGCGACGAACGCGCCGAACATATCTAGCCGCCCCCGCTTCGGGTTCCGCATCGTGATTCCTGCACCCGTGATGCCTGCCAGGGTGCCGACCAGTACGACTCGCGGCCAGGTGTTCTGGAGCCCGTGCGATCGGAGTTGATCGTCTCGATCGACCTCCGAAAGGTCCCAGGGCACCAGGAGCAGCCAAAGGAGAAAGACGACGGCGGCGCCACATCCGAACCACGCGATGGAACGCGGACGATCACCCATCGCTGATTCAACTCCCAAGGTCGTAGGCGAGCCAGACCCGATCTCGGAGCAGGATCCCGTCGATCACGATGGGATCCGGGTAGCCCGTGGCGGGAGTGAATGCGTCCCGCTCGACCGCGAGCAGGCGGAACCCGACGCGCTGGTAAAACCGCAGATTGCCGACGTCAGCCGCGCCCGTGCCCACGACGATCCGCCGCCAGCCCTCGCCGCCGCACTGCCGCATCGCCGAGGCGAGAAGGGCCCTTCCGACGCCGGAGCCTCGTGACTCGGGGACGACGGCCATGTTCTTGATCTCGATCTCGCCCGCGCCCGACGCCGGCACGAGTTGGAGGTGACCGACCACTGCCGAACCGCGACGAGCCACGAGGACACGCCCTGACTCCAGGTAGTCGTCCAACTGGCTTTGGGAGTCCTCAGCCAGTTCGAACAGCGGCCGGAGCGCCGCTCGCGGGCCTGTGTGCCAGGCGATGTCGATCTCCACGGGCGCAGTATCCTGCCCCTGTTACGCCCCGCGGGGCCTGTCGATGGCACGACGCCGCCGCCAAGCGCGTCGACAATGAGCATGACGAGGAGCCCCTCGGCCGCGCGTTGACGGCCGGGCCGAAGCACCGCCGGACGGACCTGCGGGCCCCAGCGCCGCCCGCGCCAACACTTGCTGGGATCACCTCGTGGTCTCGCCCCTCTGGGTCGCCTACGAAGCCAACCTGGGGACATTGCTGCGCTCCTGCGATGCGGTCGGCGCCTGCATGGCCGTCCCCAAGACCGCCCATTACCGGCAGGCGCTCGACACGGGTGACACGCTCGTCAAACGGCCTCATGTCCACTGGATAGACCGGTCCAAGTCGAGCTGGCTCCGCAAGCAGGCGACGAGCCGGATCGTGGCCGTCGAGCCGGCCGAGGACGCCACGCCCCTCACCCGCCTCGAACCCGCGCGCGTCCGCACGGTCGTGTTGCTCGGGCACGAGTACGCGGGGATTCCGGAGGAGGTGTGGCCGCTCGTGCACGAGGTCGTCGAGATCCCAATGGTGGCTCGGGGACCGAGCCTCAACGTCGCCGTCGCCGGCTCGCTGGTGCTGTACCGGCTCGCAGGTCTGATGTGACGCGTGCGGCAGGAACTATGGCGACCTTTTGCGGTGCCTGTTGTGGTAGTCGCAGGCGGGCCGTCCGTTGTCGTCAGTCGTGAGCCCGCCTTCGCTGTACGGCTCGACGTGGTCGATCTCGCAGGCCTCGGCCGGCGCCTCACAGAACTCGGAGAAGCACTCCCGGTCCCGGGCTTCCACCGCGCGGCGGGTCGCGCCCGTAAACAGCCGCCGCCGCACGCCCACGTTCTGCACCCGATCAGGGCTCTCGAACACGATCCGTTCGACGTGCGCCTCGGTGAGCCAGGGGAGCACCGACCCGGGCGTGACGACGGTCCCTCCTGCGAGCTGGCAGATCCGGCCTGCGAACGTCTCGTAGCCGACGAACACCGTGATGAGCGGCTCGGGCAGCCGTGCGCCGGCAGGCATCGCCGTCGCACGCTTCGCCATCTCGATCCAGGCGTCGGCCCGTCGCTGTGCGGGCGTGCGAGCCAGATCCGCGACGCAGACCTTGTCGCCTTTCAATTGCTTCGCCTCGGCCCAGTCGGCCTCGAACAGCTCCCGCTCGATGGCGCCGAGGACCCGGGAGACCACTTCGCCGCTCATCGGGTCGAGCACGCCGTCGAGGAACCACATGCCGTCTAGGCTCTGCGAGAGGTGGAGACGCCGGGCCTCCCGCTGAGCCTGGGCGTCGTCCTCCACCCCGTCCGGGTCCGCCGCTTGCGTCCCATAGGTCACAACGCGCAAGAAATCCCGGTGGCAAAGTTCGAGAGCGTGCTCGACGAGCGATTCCTCGTCGGCGTCGAACTGCTCGGGCGCCCGTGTCCGGGCCGACGCCAACGACTCGATATGGGCTTCGCCGATCTCTCCCGCGAACCATGCCGCCTCGGTCGCCGGCATGGCGCGCCGGGCGCCTCCCAGCCGCACCCGCCGCCGTGCCGTTGTCAGCGGCTGCCGGCACCGCCGGAGATCCAGGCCGCCGCTGAGCGGGCGCCGTCGGCCTCCCACGCCCGCGCCGCGTCGAACGCGGCAGCTGACCGAGGAGTTACGGCATTAGCCGCTCCAGCTGTCGGTGCAGCGCCACGACTGTCTCGCCATCAGCCAGCCCCAAGGGAGCTGCCGCGCGCAACGCATCGATCGCGCTCGTCAGATTTTCAAGCATTCCGCCCCCGCTTGATTTGGGGGCATGACCAAAGGGGAAGTACACCGTCATTCTACCCAAACATACGTTCGCTGTCCAGTCCCCTTTGGCGGCGTCGCCGGGGCCGCGCTGGCGATGACCGTTTGCCCGGGCGGCGACAGTCAAGACGTGATCGACCGCTATTGCGGAGTGTTGGACAGGAACTGGTCGACTCTCGCCGACATGGCGGCAAATGCAGATCAAACCAACTTGGTGGAGACGCTGACGCCCTACTCGTCGTTCCTGGCAGAAATGGAGTCCGTCGCTCCGTCTGATCAAGGGAGGCATTGAGGGCGCTGCAACGGCAGGGGCCGCCGAGGCCACAGGCCCGCCGGCCTCACCGTGTCTCAGTCTGGGGCGACCTCGACGAACACCTTGATCGCGCCTTTGGCCTCGAGGGCGGCCATGGCCTGCTCGTAGTTGTCGAGGCCGGTGATCGGGTGGGTGAGGAGACGGGGCAGCCAGCCCGCGTACTGGGCCTCGGCCATGGCCAGGTCGCGCACGCCCGCCTCGAAGTGCTCCCGGTTGGCGTTGACCGTGCCGAGCATGGCCCGGTTGCCGAGGACGAAGCCGAGGTTGAACTTGTCCGACGGCACCTCGGTCGTGCGGGACCCTCCGGTCACGCTGGAGAGCACGATGACGCCGTTCTTGGCCAGGGCCCGCGCGCCCTCGAAGACGAGGGGCGAGAAACCGGTCGCTTCGAGGATGAAGTCGAACGAGCCGCTGTTGTCGACCTCGTCCAAGACGGGAGTCTCCTGGGTGCTCACGTAGCGGGCGCCGAGGGCCTGGATCAGGTCGGAGTTGAGGTACGGGGGCGGGGCGAGGCCGAAGGTGACGACTTCGAGGCCCCGGAGGCGGAGCGCCAACGTCGCCAGCAGCCCGATGGTGCCGGCCCCGAGTACGGCGGCGCGCCGCGGCTGCCACACCTTGAGCCGGCGCTGCGTCTCCCACCCGACGGCCAGCGCCTTCTGCACCACGCTCGTCGGCTCCAGCAGCACGCCCACGTGGCGCAGCCCGGCCGGGATCCGGATGAGCATGCGCGGCTGCTCGACGTACTGCTCGGTGAGGAAGCCGTGCACCAGGCTGATGCCGTGCTCCCAGTACGTGTCCTCGGTGGTGAGGTCGGGGGCGTCGATGACGTCATAGGCGCTGTCGCCCCGTGCCTGGCGAACGCGCGAGACGACGTAGTCGCCCACCGCCAGCTCGGTGACGTTGGGCCCCACCTCGGTGACGACGCCGAAGCTCTCGTGCCCGATGACGAGCACGTTCTCGCCTTCCGGCGCGGCGCCGTACTCGGCGGCATTGATCTCCTTGTCGGTCCCGTCGAGGCCGACGCGGATGACCTTGACCCGAACGCCCCGGCCGTCGGGGACCTGGTCGAGCGAGGGTTCGGGGAGGTCGGTGAGGTGGACGCTGCCGGCCTTGCCGGGTATCACCGCGATCGCCTTCATGGCGAAGGGTCTACTACTCCCTCACGGCTGAAGGGGCGTCGGGCGGCCGAGCTGGCCGAGCTGGGAGATGTCCCGGGGGAAGACGAGGCCGACGGACCAGTCCATGACCACGCGGGTCTTGCGGCCCAGCCCGGGCATCATCAGGAGGTGGTAGGAGCGGCCCATCCACCAGGCCGGCCAGCCCCGGAACGTCCACCGCTTGACCTGGGCGGTGCCGTTGCCGCGGCCGAGGGTCACGGCCAGGCCGCGGGTGCGGTAGTCGAAGGGGCCGGCGCGGCCCGCGCCGTAGTCGGCGGCGACGTTGCGCCCGCAGCGGCGGCCCTGGCGCAGGGCGTGCTGGGCGGTGCCGGGGCACGTCCCGCCGTCGGGGTCGGGCACGGCCGCGCTGTCGCCGATCGCGTACACGCCGTTGGCCTGGGGGACGCGCAGGTGGTCGTCGACGACGACCCGGCCCTGGCCGTCGAGGTCGAGCCCGAGGCTCGCGACGAGTGGCGACGGACGTTGGCCCGCGGTCCACACGATGGTGTCGGAAGCGTACGGCTCGATCGTCGTGCCCGACAGCACCACCCGCCGGTCGACGCAGCTCTCCATCCGGGTGTCCAGGTGGACCTCGACGCCGAGCCGGCGCAGCTCCCGCTCCGTGTAGGCGGCGAGCCGGGGGCTCAGGCCCGGAAGCAGCGTGTCGCGCGCCTCGACCAGGACCCACCGGAAGTCCGACCGCCGCAGGCGGGGGTAGCGGTGCAGGGCGTCGCGCACCAGCGACTCCAGCTCGGCCAGCGCCTCGACGCCGGCGTAGCCGCCGCCGACGAACGTAAAGGTGAGCAAGGGTCGGCGGCGTTCAGGGTCGGGCTCCCCGTCGGCCACCTCCAGCTGGTGCAGCACGCGGTTGCGGAGCCAGATGGCGTCGGCGAGCGTCTTGAATCCCACCGCGTTTTCGAGCAGGCCGGGGACGGGGAACGTCGTCGGCACCGAGCCGGGCGCGAGCACGATCGTGCGGAAGGACAGCGAGCGCTGCTCGCCCGACGGGTGCGCGACGGTCGCCTCCCGCGCCACCAAATCGACCGCGACGACCTCGCCGGCGACGAGCTCGGTGCCGCGGACGAGGTCGCGCAGCGGGATGACGGCGTGGCGCGGCTCGATCGTGCCCGACGCCGCCTCGGGCAGCAAGGGCGAGAACAGGAGGAAGTTCTCGGGGGCGACAAGGCGCGCCCGCACGCCGCGGCCCTTGGTCGCATGCTCGAGGGCGCGGGCTGCGAACGCCCCACCGAAGCCGCCCCCGACGATCAGGACGTCGGTCGTGTCAGGCACCGCCCGAGACTACGGGCAAGACTGTCGGACCGTGAACGCGGAGACATCCGGCCCCAACACCCTCGCCATCGACATCGGCGGCACTGGGCTCAAGGCCTCGGTGCTCGACGCCGCCGGGACGATGCTGGTGGACCGAGCCCGCACGCCGACGACCTACCCCATGCCTCCGGAAAAGCTGGTGGAGACCCTGAGCCGGCTTGCGGCGTCACTCCCCCGTTTCGACCGGGTGTCCGCCGGCTTTCCAGGGATGGTGCGGGCCGGGCGCGTGCTGACCGCGCCGCACTTCGTGACCAAGGACGGCCCGGGCACCGAGGTGGCGCCCGCGCTGGCGGAGGCGTGGGCCGGCTTCGACCTGGCGGCGGCGCTGGCGGCGGCGCTCGGCCAGCCCGCCAAGGTCGTCAACGACGCCGACATGCAGGGCGCCGCGGTGGTAGAGGGCAACGGGCTCGAACTGGTGGTCACCTTGGGAACCGGCGTGGGGACGGGCCTGTTCTACGAGGGCCGGCTCTGCCCGCACCTCGAGCTCGCCCACCACCCGCTGCGCAAGGATCAGACCTACAACCAGCGCCTGGGCGAGGTCGCTCGCAAGCAGGTCGGCAACAAGAAGTGGAACAAGCGGGTGGCCGACGCCGTCGAGGTTCTTCACTCGCTGTTCAACTTCGACCACCTGTTCATCGGGGGCGGCAACGCGTCCAAGCTCACGTTCGAACTGCCCGCCAACGCGTCGCTTGTCGACAACGCGGCCGGCATCCTCGGCGGCATCAAGCTCTGGGATCGGGAGGCGCTGTAAGCGCCTTCTCGTACAGGCCGCACCGGGGAATGTCGATGCGCCCGCCGAAGTCGGTCTCGCGCACAAGGCGGTAGCCCGCGGCCTGGTAGTACGAGCGCAGCTTGGGGTTGGCGAGCACGCAGTCAAGCCGGCTGAGCGCCCGGCCCCTGGCCGTCATCAGCTGTTCGGCGCCCGCGAGGAGGCGCCGCCCGTAGCCCCGGCCCACGAGGAGGTGGACGTAGCCGGCCCGCCCGTCATCGCCGTCCTCGCCCCATCCGAACCGGTCCTCCCACGTGAGCGACACGGAGCCGAGGAGCACGCCGTCGGCGTAAGCGACGAGCGTTTCGCCGCGGGCGAACACGTCGTCGACCCGGCGCGTCAGGAAAGCGTCGGGCTGCCACTGTTCGATGCCGCGGGCGACCATCCAGCGGGCCGCTTCCTGGACGAGCCGATGGATGGCCGGAAGATCGGTGGCGCTAGCGGCCCGGATCATCGGCCGCGCCGGCGCCGTAAGGCCAGGCCCTCGGCGTGCAGCCGCCGGACGATGGCCAGGTCGAGAGGGCCGGGACCATGGCCCTCCACCCCTGGGACTTCCATGATGGCAGGCAGCCGTTGCAGCCGGGGATGGCCGAGCAAGGCGCGGAAGGCGGCCGCGCCGATGGCGCCGTACCCCACCGTCTCGTGGCGGTCGACACCCGAGCCCAGCCCGACCTTGGAGTCGTTGACGTGGAGGCACGCGAGGCGGTCGAGCCCCACCGCCCGGTCGAGCGAGCGGACGACGCGGTCGGCGGCGGCGACGGTGCCGAACGAGACGCCCGACGCCCACAGGTGCTGCGTGTCGATGCACACGCCGAGCCGGGGATCGTCGACTGCCCGCTCGATCACCCGGCCCAGTTCCTCGAACGAGCGGCCGATCGTCCCGCCCGCGCCGGCGGTGTTCTCCAGCACCAGCACGCCGTCGCTCTCGTCCAGCACCCGTCGAATCGCGGTCGCCACCGCGTCGAGCCGGGCCTCAAACCCGAGGCCGAGGTGGCTGCCCAGGTGGAGGACCAAGCCACTTGCGCCCATGGCCGTGGCGGCGCGGAGGTTGTCGGCCAGGCATTGGCACGAGCGCTCGTAGAGGACGTTGTCGGGTGTCGCCAGATTGACCAGGTAGGGCGCGTGGCAGACAACCCGCTCCACCACCGCGCTGGTCGGCCACGCTTTCCCGAACTCGGTCGCCCGCTCCAGGTTGGCTTCCGGGTAGCGCCACTGCCGCGGGCTCTGGGCGAAGACCTGCATGACTTGTGCGCCCATCGCCTCCGCGCGCGCCAAGGCGGCATGCAACCCGCCTGCCTGCTTGACCTGGGCCCCGAACAGCACGCCCCAGGATCGCCCAGACTGGGGCGGTGGAGTGGCGAGAATTGGGCGACGGTGTGTTCTTTCGGCGCTACCAGCCCTGGGACGTCAACGTGGGCGTCGTCATCGGCGCCGCCGGCGTTCTCGTGATCGACACCCGCGCCAACGCCACCGAGGGCGCGGAGCTACGCGGGCACCTGCGCCAGCTGGACACCCGGCCGCCGCGCTGGATCGTCAACACCCATGCCCACTTCGACCACGTCGGCGGCAACGGCTGCTTTCCCGAAGCCGACGTCATCGCCGCAACCGACGCCACCGTCGACCTTGGCGACCGGTCCGTCCGCGTCCGCCGCCTCGGCCGCGGCCACACCGGCGAGGACGTGGTCGTGCTGGCGCCCGGCGTCGTGTTCGCAGGCGACCTGGTCGAGGAGTCCGGGCCACCGCAGTACGACGAGCTGAGCTATCCGGCCGAGTGGCCCGCCACCAACCGGCGCCTTCTCGATCTCATCGGTGAGCACGATTCGGTGGTCCCCGGCCACGGCGCGGTCGTCGACCGCCGGTTCGTGGCCGCCCAGCTCGCCGAGCTGCAGCGAGCGGCTAGCGACCCTCGCGGTAGCGGCGGATGAGGGCGTTGGTCGAGCTGTCGTGGGTCGGCGTCGCGTCGCCGGACAGCTCGGGCAGGATCCGGTTTGCCAGCGCCTTGCCCAGCTCGACGCCCCACTGGTCGAAGGAGTTGATGCCCCAGATCGTCCCCTGGGTGAACACCTTGTGCTCGTAGACGGCGACGAGCTGGCCGAGGACGCTGGGCGTGAGCTGGGGCGCGAGGATCGTGTTGGTCGGCCGGTTGCCGGCGAACGTGCGGTGCGGCGTGTCGTGCGTCCGGCCGAACGCCAGGGCCTCGGTCTGCGCCAGGAAGTTGGCCATGAGCAGATCGTGGTGGCCGCCGTCGTCGTCGCCGACGGCGTGGTTGGGCCGGCAGAAGCCGATGAAGTCGGCGGGGATCATCGTCGTCCCCTGGTGGATCAACTGGTAGTAGGCGTGCTGGCCGTTGGTGCCGGGCGTGCCCCACACCACCGGCCCCGTGTCCCATTCGACCGGCTCGCCGCCGAGGGTCACCGACTTCCCGTTGCTCTCCATGTCCAGCTGCTGCAGGTAGGCGGGCAACCGGGACAGCTCGTTGTTGTACGGGAGGACGGCGTGGGTCTGGGCGCCGAAGAAGTTGCGGTGCCAGACGCCGAGCAGGCCAAGCAGCACCGGGACGTTGCGGTCGAACGGCGCGGTGCGGAAGTGCTCGTCGATGCGGCGGAAGCCGTCGAGCATGTCCCGGAAGTGGTCGGGCCCGATGGCGACCATGAGCGACAGGCCGATGGCCGAGGGGAACGAGTAGCGGCCGCCCACCCAGTCCCAGAACTCGAACATGTTCTCGGTGTCGATCCCGAAGTTCGCCACCTCGGCCGCGTTCGTGGAGACGGCGACGAAGTGGTCGCGCACCGCCTTCTCGTCGCCCAGGGCGCCTACCAGCCACTCCCGCGCCGTACGGGCGTTGGTGAGCGTCTCGACCGTCGTAAACGTCTTCGACGCCACGATGAACAGCGTTTCGGCCAGGTCGAGGCCGTGCAGCGCTTCCCAGATGTCGGCCCCGTCGACGTTGGACGCGAAGCGCAGTTGCAACCGCCGGTCGCTGAAGTCCTTGAGCGCGTCGTAGGCCATCGCCGGCCCGAGGTCGGAACCGCCGATGCCGATGTTCACCACGTTGGCGATGGGCTTGCCGGTGAAACCCTTCCACTCGCCCGAACGCACCCGCTCCGCGAACCCGCCCATCTTCCGGAGCACAGCGTGGACCTTGGGCACGACGTCCTCGCCGTCCACCACGATCGACGCCGACTCGGGCGCGCGGAGGGCGACGTGGAGCACGGCGCGGTCCTCGGTGACGTTGATCTTCCCGCCTGCGAACATGGCGTCGATGCGCTGCCGCAGACCGGTCGCCTCGGCAAGGGCGACGAGTAGTCCCACGGTCTCGGCCGTGATCCGGTTCTTGGAGTAGTCGAGGTGGAGGTCGGCGGCGTCCGTGGCGAGGGCCGCGCCCCGATCGGGGTCGGCCGCGAACAATTCCCGCAGGTGGGCGCCGTGGATCGCGGCGTGGTGCGCGGCCAGGGCCTTCCATTCGGGCACATCGACGAGCCGGGTCACTCGCCTACCGTAGACGGCACGAACGCGCACATTGCCCTGCTCCGAGCGGTGAACGTCGGCGGCCGCCAGGTGAACATGAAGCGCCTCAAGGAGGTCTTCGCCGACCTCGGCCTGAGCGACGTGGCGACCTACGTGCAGAGCGGCAACGTCGTCTTCAGGGCGGGCAAGCAACCGTCGGCCAAGTCCCTTGAGGTCGCGATCGAGGCGGCGTTCGGCCTCGACGTCACTGTCATCCTGCGGACCGCCAGGGAGATGGCGGAGGTCCTCAATGGCAATCCGTACCTGGCCGCCGACGCCGGCGCCGACCGCTCGAGGCTGTACGTCACGTTCCTGGCCGACCAGCCGGAGAAGGGCGCGCTGGACGGCGTCGACGTCGAAAAGTACGCGCCCGACGAATTCCAACTCGTCGGGCGCGAGCTCTACCTGCACTACCCGAACGGCTACGGCCGCACGAAGCTCAGCAACGACTTCTTCGAGCGCCGCACCAAGCTCCGAGCCACCACCCGGAACTGGAACACCGTCACCAAGCTCGTCGAGCTGTCCGGCGGCTGACCCGCCGGCGGCCGCCCGGCGCCGTCCTACTGCATCGTGCGCTCGTCGTGCCCGCCGAACTGCTTGCGCATGGCCGACAAGACCTTGCCGGCGAAGACGCCTTCTCCGCGCGAGCTGAAGCGCTCCTGCAACGCCGAGATCAACACGTACGCGGGGACGCCTTCGTCGATCGACGCCATGGCCGTCCACCGTCCCTCGCCGGAGTCGGACACCTGGCCGCTGAAGCCCTCCAGGTCCGGGTTCCCGGCCAGCGCGGTCGCGGTGAGGTCGAGGAGCCACGACGAAACGACGCTGCCGCGCCGCCACACCTCGGCGACCTCGGCGATGTTGACGTCGTACTGGTAGTACTCGGGGTTGGACAGCGGCGCTTCCTCGGCGCTGTAGGCCTGGGGGCGCATGCCGATGTCCGCCGCCTCGATGATGGCCAGCCCCTCCGCGTAGGCCGCCATGAGCCCGTACTCGATCCCGTTGTGCACCATCTTGACGAAGTGGCCCGCGCCGGCCGGCCCGCAGTGGAGGTAGCCGTTCTCGGCCGGACTGGGCTCGCCGGTGCGGCCGGGCGTGCGGGGCGCGGCGTCGACGCCCGGGGCGAGGGCGCGGAAGATCGGCTCGAGGTGAGCGACCACCTCGGTCTCCCCCCCGATCATGAGGCAGAACCCGCGCTGGAGGCCGAACACGCCGCCGCTGGTGCCGACGTCGACGTAGTGCAGGCCGAGCTCGGCCAGCGCCGAGGCGCGGTGGATGTCCTCGCGGTAGTAGGAGTTCCCGCCGTCGAGGATCATGTCGCCGGCCTCCATGAGGGTGGAGAGCTTGTTGACGGTCGCGCCGGTGAAGCCCGCGGGCACCATGATCCAAGCCGCCCGGGGCTTGGTCAGCTTGCCGACGAAATCCTCGAGGGACGTCGAGCCCGTCGCTCCCTCCGACTCGAGCTGGGCCACCGATGCGGCGTTCACGTCGAACACCACGCAATCGTGGCCGTGGCGCATGAGGCGCCGGACGAGGTTGGCGCCCATCCGGCCGAGACCGATCATCCCGAGTTGCACAGCCGCTCCTCTCTCAGAGGTGACCGCCGGGGTCGTTCCAACGCCGGATGACCGGCGTTTCGCGTTCGTAGCCCAGCACGGAGATGGTGGCGGGGTCGAGGGCGAGGAGGCGGCCGTCGGCAGGCGACAAGCCGACCCAACGAGCGGCGAGGACGCGCAGGGAGTGGCCGTGGCCGAAGACGGCGACGTTGCCTTCGAGCGTGCGGATCTCCTTGACGATGCGGTCCACGCGGGCCCCGACGTCGGCCGCCGACTCGCCGCCGGGCGCGGCGTCGAGCCAGAGGGACCACTTCGGCTTGTGGCCCCTGATCTCCGCCGTGGTCAAGCCCTCGTACTCGCCGTAGTCCCACTCCATGAGGTCCTCGGCCGCCTCGCACTGCTCGCCGAGGCAGGACAGGCGGCACGTTTCCAGCGCCCGGCTGAGGGGGCTGGAAAAGACCGCCGCGAAGGCCTGATGCGACAGCTCGGCGCACAAGGCCCGGGCCTCGTCGCGACCCCGCTCGGTGAGGGGGATGTCAGTGTGCCCCGTGTGCTGCCCGGTGAGCGTCCACTCGGTCTCGCCGTGGCGCACGATGAACACCTGCTGCGGCATCGTCCCACGTTAGGTCCAGCCGCCGAAGGAGCTGCGCGTTGAGGGCGACCACGATGGTGGACACGCTCATCAGCACCGCGCCCACGGCGGGCGCGAGGGTGACCCCCGCCCACGCCAGCGCGCCGCCGGCCAGCGGGATGGCCACGACGTTGTAGCCGGCCGCCCACGCCAGGTTCTGGCGCATCTTGCGGTACGCCGCCCCGGACAGGCGGATGACCGACAAGACGAGCCGAGGATCGCTGCGCGCCAGGACGACGCCGGCGGACTCGATAGCGACGTCGGTTCCCGCGCCGATGGCGATGCCGACATCGGCTCGAGCCAGCGCGGGGGCGTCGTTGACCCCATCCCCGACCATGGCGACGGTCTGCCCGCGGACCTGCAGCTCGGCGACGGTGCGGTCCTTGTCCTCGGGGAGGACCTCCGCGAACACCTCGTCGACCCCGAGCGACGCGGCCACGTGCTCGGCGACTTCCTTGGCGTCGCCGGTGACCATCACCACGCGCCGCCCCCGGCGCTGCAGCTCGGCCACGGCCTGCCGGGCCTCAGGCCGTACCTCGTCCTCCAGGGCCAGCGCCCCCACGATCTCGTCCTCCCGGATCAAGAAGAGGACGACCGCGCCCCGCTGCCGCCAACCGGCGACGAGGCCGGCGTCCGGCACCCGTACGTCGCGCTCGCGGACGAGCGCCGGCCCGCCGACGGCGTAACGCACCCCGTCGACGAGGGCTTCGACGCCTCGGCCCGGACGGGAGCGGAACTCCCCTGCGGGAGGCGGCGTGTCGGTGGCGGCCGCGACGATGGCCCGGGCGAGGGGGTGCTCGGACTGCGCTTCGACGGCGGCGGCCAGGCGCAGCACGTCGCCCTCGGCCATGCCGCCGAACCCCGCCACGCCCGACACGACGTGCGCCCCCTTGGTGAGCGTGCCCGTCTTGTCGAACAGGACGGTCTGGACCGTGCGCATGCGCTCCAACGCCAGCCGGTCCTTGACCAGGATGCCGGCGCGGGCGGCGATGGCCGTCGAGAGGCTGACGACCAGCGGGATGGCGAGGCCGAGGGCGTGCGGGCACGAGATCACCAGCACGCTCACCGCGTACGTGATGGCCTGGTCGACGTGGCCCAGGAGGGTCCAGGCCGCGACCGTCACCGCCGCGGCGGCGGTGGCCACGTAGAAGAGCAGCGCCGCGAACCGGTCCGCCAACGCTTGGGCACGCGAACGGCTGGCCTGCGCATCGGCGACGAGGCGTTGGATGCCGGCGAGGGCCGTGTCCTCGCCCACGGCCGTGACCCTCGCCCGAAGGGTCGAGTCGGTGGTGACGGTCCCGGCGGTCACCCGGTCACCGGGGCCTTTGCCGACGGGCCGCGACTCGCCCGTGATCATCGACTCGTCCACCTCGGCGACCCCGTCGACGACCTCGCCGTCGGCGGGGACGCGGCCGCCCGCCCGCACCAGCACGACGTCGCCCGGCTGGAGCTGGTCGAGGGCCACGGCCTCGATAGACCCGTCGGTTCGAACTCGCTCGGCGTCGTCGGGCAGCAGTTCGGCGAGCTCCGCCAGCGCGCCCTGGGCCTGGCCGATGGCCTTCATCTCCTGCCAGTGGCCCAGCAGCATGATGGTGATGAGGGCCGCCAGCTCCCACCAGAACTCGAGGTCGAGCAGGCCGAGGCTGGTAGCGAGGGATGCGCCGTACGCCACGGAGATGGCCATGGCGATGAGCAGCATCATGCCCGGCCGCCGCTGGCGCGCCTCCGCCAGCCCGCCCGCCAGGAACGGCCAGCCACCCCACACGAAGATGACGGTTCCGAGCACCGGGCCGACGAGGCCGCGGCCCATGGTGGCGATGATCGGGACGCTCAGCAGCAGGCTCCACCAGAACCGGCGCCGGAACATGGCGACGTGGTCGTGGTGCCCCGAGTGGATGTGATTGGGCATCACGGGTGGTCCTCCCAAATCACGAGCAGCCGCCAGCCCCGGTCGGGGAAGCCTGCGGCATCGGCGACGTGGGCCGACGGCGCGTTGTCCGGGGCATGGACATAGAGGGGCACGACGCCGCGGGCGAGCATGGAGCGGCCCGCCTGGGCGACGAGGCGGCGGGCCACGCCCCGCCCGCGCGCCCCCGTGTCGGTGCCGACCGCAATCTCGGCGCCGTGGTCAGTATGGGGCTTGAGGCCGACGCCGCCCAGGTAGGCGCCGCCCTCGTCCAGCGCCACGAGGACGGGCCCGGCGAAGGCCCGGAGCCAATCGGGCAGGGCGGGATGGGTAACGTCCACCCACTCGCCGACATCGGCCAGCGGCGCCGGGTCGACCGACCACCGCAGCGGCAGCCACGGGCTCACCCGGCCCGGAGCGCCCACGGCGTCGGCCAGGCGGGTGGGGAAGTCGGCGTCGTCGACCGCGACACGAGCGGTGAGCGCCTGTGCCGCGGCAACCGCTTCGGGCCGGACGGAGACCACCGTCCCGATCGGCGCCCGGACGACCACGGCCGGCAGGTTGGCGCCATCCCACGCCGGCTCGGCGCGCGATCGCGAGCCCACCACCTCGACCGGCGACGCCGGCGGCCACGCGCCGAGGTACGAACGAAGGTGCGCTTCGAGCCGGGGATCGCCGGTGGAATCAGGAGCGAACAAGGCGCTCGATTGCACGCGTGGCCTCCTCGAGCATCTCGTCGGCGCGCGCCGAATCCTCCTCGGACGCTTCCCGGACGCAGTGGCCGACGTGCTCGCTCAGCAGCCCGACCGCCACGGCTCGGAGCGCGCTCGTGACCGAGCTGACCTGGGTCAGGACGTCGATGCAGTAGGCGTCCTCTTCGATCATGCGTTGCAGCCCCCGGACCTGGCCCTCGATCCGGCGGAGCCGTTGGCGGTAATCGTCCTTGGACAGCGCGTACCCGGTCTTCATGGAGATAACCCTATAGGGGTATGGGGTACCTGTCAAGGAACCCGTCGAGCGGGACGCGGTGGCACATAGGACGGCGCGCTTCGCTACCGTCCGTCCATGGTGAGCGGGGCCATCCTCGGTCTGTTGAAGCTCGGAACGCTGACGGGCGGGTCCGCGTACCTGATCGTCGGCCTCCTGGCCCTGCTCGAGGCTTCGGCGTTCGTGGGCCTGTTCGTGCCCGGCGAGGTCGGGGTCCTGGCGGGCGGCTACATCGCCTACGAAGGCCGCGCCGAGCTGATCCCGATGATGATCGTCGCCACCGTGGGGGCGATCATCGGCGACTCGATCGGGTACGAGATCGGTCGCCATCTGGGCGGGTCGATCCGGCGCAGCCGTTTCGGGGCCAAGGTCGGTGAGGAACGGTGGACGCGCGCCGAGGACTACCTCAAGGTCAAGGGCGGGCGGGCCGTCTTCCTCGGCCGGTTCATCGGGGTGCTGCGCGCCCTCGTTCCCGCACTGGCCGGCGGGTCGCGGATGCCGTACCGCAAGTTCCTGTTCTGGAACGCGCTGGGCGCGCTCATCTGGGGCCCGTCTCTGGTCGGGCTCGGCTACCTGGGCGGCGAGTCCTACCGTCGCATCGAGCACTACGCGGGCCAGGCGGGCTTGGTCCTGCTCGCGCTGGTGGTGATGATCGGCGGAGTGGCCGCCCTCGGCCGCTGGGTGTCGCGCCATCCGGAGCGGGTGCGGGCCTTCGGCCAGCGCGTGCTGGCACGGCCGACCCCGTCGCGGATCCATCGCCGCTACCACGCGCAGTTGGGATTCGTCGTCCGGCGCGTAAAGCCAGGCCGGGCCGTCGGTCTGGCCCTCACGCTGCAGTTGATCGCGCTGTTGGTCGCGGGCTGGGCCTTCGGCTCGGTCCTCCACGACGTCTTGTCGGGGAACGGCACGGCCCGCTTCGACCTGCCCGTGACCCGCTGGATCCTCGAACGGCAAGTGGGCTGGCTGACGAGCCTGATGTCCGGCGTGACCGTCTTCGGCTCGGCATCGGTCATCATCCCGATCGTGATCGTCTTCGGGCTCATCGGGCGCCGGGTCTCGGGCCGTTGGACCGCGCTGATCGTGGTCGCCATCTCTGTCGCCGGCGCCATCCTGCTGAGCGACCTCGTCAAGCCGCTGGTGGGCCGGGCGCGGCCGGCGCTCCCCGGGGCCAGGCACGGCGACGGCTACGCGTTCCCGTCCGGCCACGCGACCCAGAGCGTCGCCGCCTACGGTTGCCTGGCCTATCTGGCGGCGGGATGGTTCCGCACGTGGTCGGCAAAGGTCGCCGCCTGGACGCTGGCGCTGGTGGTCGCCTTGTTGATCGGTTTCTCCCGCGTCTACCTCGGTATGCACTGGACCACCGACGTGCTCGGCGGCTACGCCCTCGGCGCGGTGTGGCTGGCGGCTGTGCTCGTGACGACCAGTGCCCTCGAAGGGGCTCGGAAGCGCCCGCCGGCGCCGTCGCCAACGCCGCCGGTCGGCGAGCAAGCCGCGGTCGGGTCCCCGGCGCGCCGCGAGCGCGCGTAGGTCGAGGACATGGACGGCGGGGCCCCGCTCGTTTGCGTGCGCCACAAGACCGAGACCCGGCTGTCGTGCGCGGAGTGCTCGACGCCCATCTGCCCCAAGTGCGCGGTGAAGACGCCCGTCGGCTTCAAGTGCCCCGACCACGCCACCGCCCCGGGCCGCGGGCGGAGCCGGCGCGCCGGCCGGCAGAAGCTCCTCGGCCCTCTTCTCCTACTCGGTCTCATCGTCGGCGCCCTCACGTTGCGCCAGGCGAGCATCTCGAAGCCGGCGACGTTCCCGTGCCCGGCCCGGGCCGCGCCCGATGTCGGGATCGGCGACCGGGGCGGCGGCCTGCACTGGAAGGAGCTGGCCCGCTCGCCGCTCTGCGGCCGCTTCTATGCCTCCTCGGCGTGGACCGGCAAGGAGCTGCTCGTGTGGGGCGGCCAGAACTGCGCGGGCGCGACCTGCCCGCCCGACCAGGCGCCGCGGATGGCGGACGGCGCGGCGTACAACCCGTCGAGCAACGCATGGCGGAAGCTGGCCAAGTCGCCCCTCGTGGCCCGCGACCGCACTGCGACGGTGTGGACCGGCAAGGAGCTGCTCGTGTGGGGCGGGACGAGCCAGGACCAGCCCCTCGCCGACGGTGCCGCCTACGACCCGGCCAGGGACGCATGGCGCGCCGTCGCCCCGTCGCCGCTGGGGCCGCGCGCCGAGCCCGTGGCGGTGTGGACGGGGCAGGCGATGATCGTGTGGGGCGGGACCGACGCGGCCGACGGGGCCGCGTACGACCCCGCTGCCAACACGTGGCGCAAGCTGGCGGCCGGGCCGCTCGAGCCGCGGGAAGGAGCGACGGCCGCTTGGACCGGCAAGGAAGTCGTGATCTGGTCGGGGGCGTCCTCCTCGCTCTCGGCATCCGGCGGCGTGGCCCTGCCCGACGGCGCTGCCTACGACCCGGCCAAGGACTCGTGGCGGCGGCTTTCCGCCTCTCCGCTCGCGGCTCGCGTCGCGCCGTCAGCGGTGTGGACCGGTCAGGAACTCGTGATCTGGGGCGGGAACCCAGGCCGGCCTGAGGTGTTCGCCGACGGCGCCGCCTACAACCCGGCCACCGACGCGTGGCGTCGCATCGCGTCCGCCCCGGTGGCGGCCCGGGCGGGCGCGCTGGCGGTGTGGAATGGGACGGAGATGGTGCTGTGGGGCGGGCTGGGCATGGGCGAGCCTGCATCCCCTCCCACCCGGGGCCAGCCGCCGCCGGGGTTCGACGGGGGCATCGTCCCGCTCGGCGATGGAGCGACCTTCAACCCGGCGACCAACACGTGGCGGCGGCTGGAACGGGCGACGCTGCTGGCGCGCGGGTATGCCACCGGGGCGTGGGACGGGCAGGGCTTCATCATCTGGGGCGGGCTGGTGTCGGTGGACTCGCCCGCGTCCGCCGCTGACGGCGCCCGCTACGTCCCCTAGGACCCTGCTTATTAAGAGGCCTGAGGGCCGCGCCCCGGCCACGAAAGTCCAGGTCAGGCCGTCGGCGGCGGAGCCGGGGACCATCAGCAGGGTCCTAGGTGATGGCGAGCTGCAGACCGGCCTGCATGGCTGAGTAGAGCCGCTCGAAGCGCTCCAACCGGGCTTCGAGCTCGCGCATGCGGCGCTCGGCGTCGTGGCCGTTGGACGCGGCCGTGCGGCGCAGCTCGTGCACGGCGTTGTCCAGCGCCTCGGCGCGGGCGGCGACGAACTCGGCCACCCGGTCCAGCTCCTGGTAGACCGCCTCCAACTCGCCGCTCTCAGCGCCTTCCCCGCGGGTGTCGGGCGAGGCCGCCTCCGCCGGGAGAGGGCCGGGCGCGGGCGGCGGGGTTGGCGCCGGCGGCGGCTCGGCCTTCTCGAGCTGCTCGACCGTGCGCTGGAGTTTCGTCAGCCGGAGCGGGACGTACTCGAGCTGGCGGACGCGGGTCTCGAGGGCGTCGACCCGCTCGGCCGCTTCCTGATCGAGCCTTCCTGATGGCGGCGCGGGCGTCGCCGGCGCAGGCGTCGGGCGGCTGCAACTCGGGTCGGACTCGAGGAGATCGATGCGGCTTTCGAGCTTGTTCACCCGCGATGACAGCCGGGTGTAGGCCCGGCTGCATTCCTCGACCGCCCAGGCGACCCAGAGCAGCCCCCGGTACATCCCCTCGCGGTCCACGGGCGAGGACGGCAGGGGCACGGCCTGCCCGCCGGGCGCCGGCGCTACGACATGGGGCGCCGGTGGCGCTACGACATGGGGCGCCGGTGGCGCTACGACATGGGACGCCGGCGCGTCCGCAGGAGCGCCCAGGCCGAGGGTCCGAGGGGCGAACGAACCGGCCCGCCTGGCCCGTGCGCCCGCCGTGGCGTCATTGGCGAGCGCCTGCTCGGCCTGCGGAGCCCGGACCACTGACGCACCCCAGTCCTGTTCGGACGTTGCCGGCCCCCTCGTCTCATGGCCGTGCCCCGGTGTGCGCCCACGCGCGCAGACCGTCACTCCGGCCCGGTGGATCTCACCGTACCGGACCGGTCATATCCCCACAATGACGAACGAGAGGATCTCAGGGATTCCCGACAATGCAGGGACCCCGAGCCGGCAGTTATCCACAAGTTGTTCGCACGAGCTGTGGATACGATGCCGGGCGTGGCTGAGCCCTCGTCCGACAACCTACGGCTGCACTGCGACTTTCTGCGACGCCAGCCCGCGTGAGGCGAGGTCGCTCATCGCCGGCGGGGACGGCTTCATCTGCGAGCGATGCGTTCTGCTCGCCACCACCGTGGCGATGGCCGCGGCCTCGCGGCACGGGGTGCACCACCCTCGCCGTCGTCGCTCCCGGCGCGGCCGTCGCATGCTCGTTCTGCGATCGGGAGCGGACGCCGGCCGTCACCATGGTCGGACTGGTCGGCCGGGACCACGTGTGCATTTGCGGCCCCTGCCTCGGCCGATGCCAGGAGTACCTCGAAGGCGGGCCGGGATGACCGGCGCGTGACCGGCGCCGACGCGGTTCGGAACGCGCTGGCCTGGTTTGAAGTCAACAGCGGCTGGGCCCCACCCGACGAGGACACCCTCGCCGAGTGGGTCGCCGATGGCGTGTGCCGTTGCCCGGACGAGTGCCTGGTGGCGCCGGACAATTGGTGCGAGCACGGCCTGGCGTCCTGGTGGCTCATCCTGGACGACGCAGGGCCGTTCCGCCCCCGTTAGAGGTCGGTGTCGTACTCCCTGACCACGGTGCGCCGGCCCCGGCCGCGGTAGTAACGGGGTCCGCCGATGCCGCCAAAGAGCAGGAGGACGATGAGCACGATGAGCAGGATGGTCAACATGGCCGATGTTGTCCCCAATCGGGCCCTGGTCGAACCGCACCGGACCGACAATGGTCGATGACGATCGCGCTCGTGCTGAGCGTACGGGCCAAGGGCGGCGGCATCTTCCGCACCGCGCTGTTCCTCCCGGTCATGATCGCGGGCACCGGAGGGGCTTCGGTGGCCGTGGCGCTGTTGTGGGTGTGGCTGTTCCAGCCTCGGTTCGGCCTGCTCAAGCTCATCGCCGGCGTCGAGGTGGCCGACGCAGGGGAGATCTGGATCGGAAACCGGAGGGTCGACACGCTGCCGCCCGGCGCCCGAGACGTGGCCATGGTCTTCCAGTCGTACGCGCTGTACCCGCACCTGTCGGTCGCCGCCAACCTCGGGTTCCCGCTGCGGAGTGCAGGCGTCTCCCGGTCGGAGACGCGCCGGCGGGTGCGAGAGGTCAGCGAACTGCTCGAGCTCGACGGGCTGCTCAACCGGCGGCCACGTCAACTGTCCGGCGGCCAGCAGCAGCGCGTGGCGTTGGGCCGGGCCATCGTCCGCCGGCCGAACCTGTTCCTGCTCGACGAGCCCCTCTCGAGCCTCGACGCCAAGCTCCGGGCCCGCACGCGTTTCGAGCTGACCCGCCTGCACACCCGGCTCGACGCCACGAGCGTCTACGTCACCCACGACCAGGTGGAGGCGATGACCATGGGCCACCACGTCGCCGTCCTCGATGGCGGAGTCCTCCGCCAGATCGACACGCCTGAGAGCGTCTACGAGTACCCGGCCGACCTCGTGGTCGCCGACTTTCTCGGTTCGCCGCCTATGAACGTCATCCCGGTCGACTGCCGGCGCGATGGCGACCGCACGAGCTTGCGAGCCGACGGGATCGATCTCCCGTCCCCGGACTGGCGACCGCGCCATCGGGCCCGACGGTGCTGGGGATCCGCGCCGAGTACTCCGGGTCACCTCCAATCACTCGGACGGCCCCACCATGGTCGGCGTCGTCGAGGAGGTCGAGCTACTCGGGAGCGAGCGGCTCGTGTGGGCCAGGGTCGGCGCCGCCCGGGTCGCGGTGCGTGTTCCGGCCCGCCACCGGGACCCCGCCGGAATCCGCCTGGTCGACCCGGAGTCCGGGCGCCTCCTTCCCGCGGAGTGACGGCGGCCTGGCGCACGCGGTGTGAGCGCTCGTCGGCGGGGTGTTTCAACGCCCGGTGCAGCCGGCCGGCGTGGAGCGGGCGCGCCTCGAGCCTTGGCGCGTCGGGGTTTGCCGGTTCATGTATCAGCGGGCACGGAGGGGGCCTCTCAGCAGCCGACTCCGCGGACAGCGACGACGGCATGCGCACGATGCGTGACGACGGGGCTGACCCGCCGACACCTCGACCCGAAGGTGGGCCGGGCGGCTGGCTTCCAGCCAGATTCGCCCGGGCCGGCCGCTGTTCTCAAGGAGGAACCCGCCGTGAAGATCAGCCCCCGCACCAAGCTCGCCGCAGCCGTCACCGGAACGCTGCTCGTCGTAGGTCCGGTCGCGTGGCGGGCCGCCGCTCGCAGCGCGCCGGAGCCCGTGCACGTCAAGGTCATCTCCCGATCGCTCGTGCCCGGCGGGGTTCCGGCCTCCCAGATCGGCGACTCGGACCTCCAGATCTCCGTTCTCACGCTCCGGCCGGGGGCGTCCACCGCTTGGCACTCGCATCCCGGGCCTGTCGTCGTCTCGGTGATCCGGGGAACGGCGACGTTCGTCTCCGCCGACTGCGCCCGCCGCGACTACCACGCCGGAGAAGGCGTCGCCGAGGCGCCAGGCACGGTGCACGCCACCCGCAACGACGGCCGAGAGGACCTCGTGTTCGCGGTCGTCTTCATCCTCCCTCCGGGCGCCGACGCCGGCGTCGCCGAGGCCACCCCTCCCGGCTGTCCCGATTGAGGTCGGGACGCCCGGGCCGCCTGCCACTCGTTCTGGAAAGGAGGGAATGACATGTTCGCCATCAAGCCGCCCCCGGTCTGCTAGTTGCGTTCGTCGGGCAAGGGCCCGGTCGACCCCATCGGACCGGGCCCTTGCCTGTCGGATCCTTTGAGCGCAATCGGCCGCTCATCGCCCTGGAGGAACCAGATGAACAAAGCCCCACTGCTTATCGTGGCGACCGGATCGAGCGCCGCGATCGTCCTTAGCGAATACCTCACCGAGCTCAAGGCTGAGGTCGATCACCCGATCACCGTGCTCATGACGACGTCCGCCGAGCGCTTTGTCCGGCCGGAGGTCGTGGGCTGGTTCGCCGACACCGTCCTGACGTGCGCGACCCCCGGCGTGAACCCGGTCGAGGTCGCCCTGCGTTCTGCCGCCGTCGTTGTGCTCCCCGCAACGGCGAACACCCTCTCGTCCGCCGCCCTCGGCCTGATGTCCACTCCCGCGCTCACCGTACTGGCGGCCGCGCCTTCGCCCACCCTCTACTTCCCGCACATGAACGGTGTCCTGTGGAGGAAGCCCTTCATCCTTGAACACATCGCCACCCTGCGCCAGCGGGGCGACACCGTCGTTTCCCCGGTCGAAGAGGTCGTGTTCGAGATGTGGCGGGGGGCCAAGGGCCCTTCCCTGTCCATGCCTGGTCCCGACAAGGCGGCCGCCATCGTGCGGGATTGGCTCGCCGAGCGGGCCAGAACAGCGGGCGCGGCATGACCGGCGCCGCTCCCAGGGGAGGAGCGGCCCAGGTCCTCACCGAAGCGAACTTCGGCGCCCTGTTCAGCGCCAGGGCCCTCTCAACGCTCGGCGACGCGACGGCCACCATCGCCGTCGCCTTCGGCGTGCTGTCGATCACGCACTCGCCGACCGCCCTGGGCCTGGTCCTCGCCGCCCGGTTCGTCCCCCTGTCCGCCGTCCTCCTCATCGGCGGCGTCGTCGCCGATCGCGCCCCCCGCCGGCGGATCATGATCGGGTCGGATGTCGTCCGCGCCGCGGTGCAACTCCTCCTCGCCGCCGCCCTCCTCTGGGGGAGAACGGGCCTGTGGCCCATCCTCGGCCTGCAGGCGGCCTACGGCTGCGCTGAGGGGTTCTTCACGCCAGCGCTGGCCGGGCTCGTCCCCCAGGTCGTCCAACCGGAGCGCCTGCGCGCGGCCAACGCCCTGCTTCGCCTGACGTTCGACCTCTCGATCGTCGCCGGGCCCGCCCTCGCAGGGCTGCTCGTCGCGACCGCAGGCCCAGGCGTGGCGATCGGCGTCGACGCCGCGACGTTCGTCGCCAGCGCGGCGCTGCTCAGCCGGGTGCGGGTCGGAGCCCCGGCCCCCAGCCCCGGTGGGGCGTCCGCCGTCCGCCTGCTGGCCGACTTCCGGGAGGGCTGGGCGGAGGTGCTGCGCCGGCCCTGGCTCTCCTCCTCCATCGCCAGCACCATGGTGTTCGGCGCGATGGTGATCCCGGGTGTCCTCGTGCTCGGGCCCCAACTGGTTAACCAGGAGCTCGGCGGCGTCCGCACGTGGTCGATCCTGACCGCCGCCTTCGGGCTCGGAGCGGTCTGCGGCAGCATGGCCAGCCTCCGGGTCCGCGTGCACCGGCCTGCCGCGGCCGTCGCCGTGCTCTTGGCTTTCGCCGCAGTCCGCCCCGCCGCCCTGGCCAGCGGTCTGAGCCTGCCGATCGTCGTCGTGCTCTCGCTGGGCGCGGGCATGGCCATGTCGACCGCCAGCGTCCTGTGGGTCGCGGTGATCCAGCAGCACGTGCCCGCGGGGTCGTTGTCGCGCGTCGACTCGATCGACGACTTCGTCACCCTCCTCCTCACGCCCGTGGGCTATGCCCTGGCCGGACCCGTGGCGGCATGGCTCGGGCTGCACCAGGCCATGGCGGCGCTGACCGTTGTGTCGCTAGGCGTGAGCCTGGCCACGCTCGCGGTGCCCAAGGTGCGGACCCTCGGTTGGGTTCCGGAACGAGCGATGGCCGGCGCCAGGTAGCGCTGTTGGTCGCTGCGCCGCGTGACGCGGTGGACAACGTCGCCCGCATCCCCGCCGACGCCCGCCCGGCCGCGACACCGCCGTCAGGCGGGTGAACCCATCAGCAAATGCCCGTCCCGATCACGGTCGTCGCCTGACCGAGGGGCGCGCCGGCGCCGCCTCCGTGGCGAACCCGCCCAGAAATGTCGCCGTGGATGTCGAGAACCTGGGCGCGGCTCCGTCCCCGGAGTGAACACGGCCACAATGGGCCGTACGCCACCAAGGAGAACACGATGGCCAAGTACCTGCTGCTCAAGCACTACCGCGGCGCGCCGGCGCCGGTCAACGACGTGCCGATGGACCAGTGGACGCAAGAGGAGATCTCGGCCCATGTGAACTACATGCAGGACTTCGCCGCTCGCCTCGAGGGCACTGGCGAGTTCGTTGAGGGTCAGGCGCTCTCGCCGGAGGGAACGTTCGTCCGCTACGACGGCAAGGGGCGCCCGCCGGTCACCGACGGCCCGTTCGCGGAGACCAAGGACCTGATCGCCGGCTGGATGGTGATCGACGTCGAGACCTACGAGCGGGCGCTCGAGCTCGCTGGCGAGCTGTCGGCGGCTCCGGGTGCGGGTGGCAAGCCGATCCACGAGTGGCTCGAAGTGCGCCCGTTCCTGGGCGCGCATCCGACCATCACGGAGTGACCCACGGTGGACGAGGCCCTGCTGCGGACCCTCACCCCCACCGTCATCGGGATCCTCGGCCGCCGCGGCGCTGATTTCGCGGCGGCCGAGGACGCCGTGCAGGACGCCCTGGTCGAGGCCGACGTCGCGCCGGTCTGGCCAAGGGCCGGTTGCACCGGCCCTATGAGGACGAAGGACGTCGCCGTGATACGTCGGGCGACGCAAGGGCTACAACCCGGCGCACTGCCCGGTCTTTGAGCCGGCGGTGTTGGGCTGACCGGCGTTAGTCGGCGCCGGGTTGATGGCGCTGCAGCTCAGGGCCGCATAGACGCTGTTCGCCTTGTACCCCGACGGCGGCCGCGACCAGCGCCGTGGCTGCGATGGCGCGAACGACGGCCCTGCTTCCCTCTCTCCGCACTGTCCCTACCCCTTCCCATCGACGTTGGCGGTCGGCTTCTCGCTCGGGGCGCGCCACTGGTTGGTCGTACGTGACAACTGGCCCGACACCCGCGTAGTCAACTACGGGATTTTGCAGCGCGTCGCCACGGCGGGTGCGGGCTGGTGGCGCGGTTCCGGTTGTCGCGCGCTCCCTTGCGTTTGTTGGCCCAGGACCGCGACGGTGTTCGGCATGGACCCCCGGGCGACCCGGGCCTCGGAGCCGCTGACGCGCCGCGAGGCGAGGCGACGGGTGGCAGTCAGCGCCGCCGGTCACGACATCCGTCGGATCACCCGGAATCCCGACTTGATTGGTAGGGATTTCGGACCTAGGTTCGGCGACGATATCCCGAGGCTGCAGGAGGTCGTGATGAGCGTGACCGAGGAACTGCTCCGCAACACCGAGCACTACGCCGAAGGGTTCGACAAGGGCGGGCTGCCCATGCCCCCCGGGAAGCACGTGGCCGTCGTCGCCTGCATGGATGCCCGGCTCAACGTCTATGGCCTGCTCGGTCTCTCCGAAGGCGACGCCCACGTCATTCGCAATGCGGGCGGCGTGGTGAGCGACGACGCCATCCGGTCGCTGACCATCTCCCAGCGGCTGCTGGGCACGACGGAGATCATTCTGATCCACCACACCGACTGCGGCATGCTCACGTTCACCGACGACGGGGTGAAAGCGGCGATCACCGAGGAGACCGGCATCCGGCCCCCCTTCGCGCTCGAAGCGTTCGCTGATGTGGACGCGGACGTTCGCCAGTCGATCGCCCGTGTTCAGGCCAGTCCGTTCGTCCCGCACAAGAACGTGCGCGGCTTCGTGTACGAAGTCGAGAAGGGCACCCTGCGCGAAGTCCAATGACGACCTGGTGGGCGGCGCCCTGCACGGGTTCCTTGGCGCTTCGCCGGCAGCCGCAAGAGTGAATTCGAAGGCGCCGGTGGGCAGGCACAGCTTGATGGTCGTGCCGTCATGCAGCCGCCCGTCGACGTAGGCGAACCCCGCTCGGAGGACCACATCGACCCGCACGAGCGCCGGCCACCGCCGTCGGGCGTGGCTGTTGAGCCGGCTGGTGAGGCTGGCCCATGCGCGGAGGAGCGGGCGCGGGGCGGCGGTCACCTCCTGGTTGATCGCCCGCGGGTTCGAACGTGGCGCCACCCTCGCCCACCTGGATCCGGACGACGACGCCGCGGTGCGGCTCTATGCGCGGCTCGGCTTCGTCGAGGTGCCCGGGTTCAACGTCTTCGTGAACCAGTAGCGCATACGGCTCGGTCAAGTTCAACACTGGAAGTCGCCGAGCGCCTCGCCCGATCTCTGGTGAGGGCGCATGGTGATGGGTCCCGCCGAATCACGGGCGGGACGTCGAACCATTGCCGTTCCGGAGCCCCCTCATGGCCCTCCTCGCCGATCACCCGGCCCGCCGAGGGTTTGCCGGGGCTGACTCGAGCGAACTCGTCTTCAAGGCGCCCCACGGCGGCCCGCTCGACTCCGCGCACTTCCGCCGGCGCGTCTGGGCTCCGGCCACGGCCGCCGGCCTCGACGGCCTGGCGTTTCCACGACCTCCGAAGGGCGACCCGAGGCATGATGCCCACCAGTGGCGGGGCCCGGAGGGCGACCGGCCGCGAAAGCGGCTTGCGGGCGAGCAGACAGAAGTGATCAGTCTGCGAAGATTGCGGCCCACGCCACCGGGTCCTCCGGGTAGAACCAGCGTTCAAGCTGCTGGCCGTTCCGGTAGTGGAAGATGCTGACCACGCGTGTTCGCACATCGACGCCGTCCCGTCGAGCCCCCATGACGCTCAAGGCGCACACATGCTCGTCGTTCCCGAACACGTCGTGCTCGCTCAGCCAGAAGCCTTTCGGCCTCAACAGACCGAACCATGCCAAGAGTGCATCGCGCCCATGGATGTCGCCTGCCATGGCGTGGCGACCTGGGACGTGCCAGACCACGTCGGCATCGATGAGCGAGGAAAGCAGCGTCAGGTTGCCGGACCTGAAGGCGTCCGCCGTGCGGCGGTAAGCCCCAGCGTTGGGGTGCTCGGTGACGTCCACGCCGGAAAGGGTAGGTCCGCCGTGCCCGGCACGAGCATGTGCTCCACAAGTCGTTGGCGGTCGCTCGTGTCGCTCCCGCGGTTGGCGGAGCGCCCGCTATGGGCTCTCGGGCGATCGCAACGACGCTCAGAATCGAACCTTTGTGTGCCCGTCAGCCAGTGCATGCCCACAGTGCCAGCACAGCGGAGCCAGTTTCCGCGATGCCGGCACGTCGCCAACGCAGGGAATCCCGTGGGCCCCACTGTCCAGCCGAGCCGGGCCTCCAGGTCGGGTCAGCAGCTCTTGGCGTAGACGACCGCCTGGGGCGAACGTACCCAGGCTTGCCAGCGGCCGCGTCCCATACCGCCGGCCGGTGGCCATAGGCACAACCTTCGGTTGGGAGGTTCGCTGGAGACCTCACCGACTCCGGGAGGTTCCAAATACCGAACTGATGCCCATGCCAAAGATCGGGCGCGCCGCCGAGAGGGACGCTCCTGTCGACGAAGCCGAACTGGCTGCCGCTGCCTTCCTGGCCCGCTACCGGGAACGCACGCTGGACGCCTACCGCTATGACCTGCGGGCGTTCTTCCAGTGGGCGGCCGACGAACGCCTCGACATCCTCAAGGCCACCCGTCCTCAGATCGAGCTGTACGTGCGGGCCATGGAGGCTCGTGGCCTGGCTGCCACCACCATCGACCGCCGGCTCTCGAGCGTCTGCGGCTTCTACCGCTTCGCCCACATCGACGGCCGTATCGCCTCGAACCCGGCTGAGTACGTTCGCCGACCCAAGGTCCACCCCACCGACGCCCGCGGACTCGACCGCGCCGAGCTCGGGCAGTTCTTGTTCGCGGCGGAGCGGGTTGACCACGCCCACGCCGCCCTGGCCGTCCTGCTGGGCCGCAACGGCCTGCGGGTGAGCGAGGCGTGCTCGGCGGACATCGACAACCTCGGCTTCGAGCGGGGACACCGCACCCTGCGCATCGTCGGCAAGGGCAACGAGCCCGCGGTGATCCCGCTGGTGCCGAGGACGGCGAGGACCATCGACCTGGCCATCGGCGAGCGGACGGCCGGCCCGATCCTGCTCCGCCACGACGGCAGTCGCCTCGACCGGCGCACCGCCCACCGCTGGGTGCGCTCGATCGCCAAGCGGGCCGGCATCGCGCCGTCCACCCCCACATGCTGCGGGCCGCCTTCATCATGTGCGCCCTGGAGGCCGGAGTCCCACTGCGCGACGTCCAGATCGCCGCCAGACACGCTGACCCCCGCACCACGACGATCTACGACAACCCTCGGAAGTTGCATCGGACGCGGGCAAAGGCCCAGGGCGCCTGGTCCTGACCCTTCCGGAGTACCGGCGGTGACCTGCTCGTTCACATGCCCTGACCGGCAGGTTTGCG
>JAHFUQ010000173.1 GCA_023265045.1 Acidimicrobiia bacterium | reverse complement strand
GCTGCCCGACGAGCTTGTTGATGTAGCGGAACTGGCCGTCACGGTCCGGGTGCTGGGTGCCTTCCCGTTCCTTGGCCGGGGCCTGCAGGGAATAGCCCATCGAGCGCAACAACCGCCCAACCGTGTCGGCTGACACCTTGAAACCCTTGGCCACCAACGCCCGAGCCAGGTTCTCGGTCGACTTCGCCGTCCACCGCAACGACGACATCGGGTCACCACGGGCGTCGGGCTCGACCAGGTCATCGAGCTCCACCAACAGGCCCGGCTGCTCGTCGATCAAGAACCGGCGACCCGCACCCGGCGCCCGCACCCGATCCGACGGCCCCGCCCCCGCCGCGACCTCCTTGCCTCCCGAAATCACCGTATTGCGACTCAGCCCAGACGCCTCGGCCACCCACGTCGAACCGCCCCGACCCAACGACCGTGCCATCGCCCCCGCCACCAGCCGGCGCTGACGCTCGTCCAACAGCGGCGTCACCGCAGCGAAGAACTCAGCGAGCCCCTCCGGTGACAGCTCCACATCCCGAACTCTACATCGCGCGCCTTACTAGGCGGTGGACCCTAATCAGGCGAAAGCCACGCCAAAGTTCGCTCCCGCGGCAGCCCGCTTCCAGAAGGAGAACGACTTCTCACCTGCGTTTGGATCACTCGGAGCGTCGTGATCTTCGGGATTTCGACGGAAATCACGACGATTCGGATGATTCAAATAGCGCCGCCGGTTTGGTAGGACTGGGCCGGTGACGCCCGCCGCCCCAACCGATCCGGACGTCCTGCTGATGGAGCTGGTGGCGACGCCCGAGGGCAGGGCGGACCCGTACGGGCGGTACCGCACGCTCCGCACGATCGCCCCCGTGCACCACAGCACGTTCGGCATGTGGGTGCTCAGCCGCTACGACGACTGCCAGTCGCTCCTGCGCCATCCCGAGGTCGGCAAGGACTTCTCGGGCCTGGCGGCGACGGCGGGCCTGAACGAAGCGCAACAGGCCGAGCAAGCCGCGTTCCGCAACGACCGGTCCAACATGCTGTTCGCGGACCCGCCCGACCACACCCGCCTGCGGTCCTTGGCGACCAGGGCTTTCACGCCCCGCACCGTCGAGAAGCTGCGTCCCCACGTCATCGAGATCGTCGACGGACTGATCGACGGATTCGAGGGCGAGGTCGACGTGATGGACGCCCTGGCCTTCCGGCTCCCGATCACAGTCATCGGCGAGATGCTCGGCGTCCCGGCCGCGGACCGTCCCCAGTTCCGGCCCCTCGTCCGGTCCCTCACGGCCGTGCTGGAACTGACGATCAGCCCCGAGGCCGTGACCGAGGCCACGGCCGCCAGCAACACCATGGAGGCGTACTTCCGCGACCTCATCGCCGAGCGGCGCCGGGAAGCGACCGACGACCTCCTCAGCAAGCTCATCGAAGCCGAGGAGGAGGGCGACAAGCTCACCGAGTACGAGCTGATCTCCACCTCGATCCTGCTCTTCGCGGCCGGTTTCGAGACGACCACCCACCTGATCGGCAACGGCTTGCTGGCCCTGCTCCAGCATCCCGACGAGATGGCGCGCCTCCGCGCCGACCGGGCCCTTGTACGGTCGGCCGTCGAAGAGCTGGTGCGCTACGACAGCCCGGTGCAGATCACGGCCCGCACCGCCTACGCCGACATCCGCGTCGACGATCACGTCATCCCCCGCGGAGACGTGGTGCTCGGCCTCCTCGGCGCCGCCAACCGCGACCCGGCCCGCTTCACCGAACCCGATCGCCTCGACGTGGGCCGGTCGGAAGGGAACCCCCTCAGCTTCGGGAGCGGCATCCACTTCTGCCTGGGGGCGGTGCTGGCGCGGCTCGAAGGCCAGGTCGTGTTCGACCGCCTGCTGGCGCGCTTGCGGACCATCGAGCTGCTCGGCGGCCCGCCGCCGCACCGCGACAGCCTGACGCTGCGGGGCCTCACCGAACTTCCCGTGCGCGTCGGCCACTGACCCGAGGCGATCAGCCCCGTCGTCTCAGGCGCGGTCTCAGGCGCACGCGGGCGGCTCACGTGCCGTTTCGGCCCTGTGCCTGGTGCGGGGCGCTGCGACCGGTAAGAATGTCCCGATGTCGGAAACCGGCGCGCCGCGCCTCGAGTTCGAGTTTCGCGACTACCTGACGATCCTCCGGCGGCGGAAGTTCACCGTCGTCATCGCGATCCTGGTCGTGCTCGGCAGCGCGCTCTTCCTGTCCCTGCGCCAGGCCAAGATCTACGACGCCACCGCCATCCTGCTGATCGGCAGCCCCAACGACGGGGCGCCGCCGGACATCGACACCGAGATCCGCATCCTGGAGAGCGCCGAGGTGCGCGGCATCGCCCAGAAGAAGCTGGCCGGGATCGGCAGCGTCTCGGGGGCCCCGGGGGGCAGCAAGCGGATCATGTCCGTGTCCTCGTCGAGCACGAGCCCGACGATCGCGGCCAAGGGCGTCACCGCCTACGTCGACGCGTACGGCGAGTACCGCCAGGCCAAGGCCCAGGAGCGGCTGCAGCAGTCCACCGAGCAGACCCAGGCCAAGATCGACGACCTCCAGAAGGAGATCGACACGATAACCACCGATCTCGACGCCCGCCGCGCCGCCATCGACGCCCAGTCCCTGCCCGTGAACGGCGAGACCCCCAACCAGGCCCAGCGCCGCCTGGCTGACGCCGCCCGCGCCCGGGTGGAGGTCGAGGAGCAGCTCAAGCCCCGCCTCAACTCGCTGCTCAGCCAGCAGATCTCCCTTGAACAGCTCCGCCGGGACTTCGTCGCCAGCAGCCAGAAGGCGGGCGAGCGGCCCAGCGTCATCACCCCCCCGTCGGTGCCGACCGAGCCCGTCAGCCCCCAGCCCGTCAAGGACGGGATCATCGCCGGCAGCGCCGGCCTCGTCCTCGGCATCGCCCTGGCCCTGCTGTTCGAGTACCTCGACGACTCAATCAACACCCCCGAGGACGTGCGGCGGGCCCTGGGCAACGAGGTCACCGTCGTCGGCGTGGTGCCGAACTGGGGAGACTGGAAGGACGGCCGCCGCGGCGAGATCGTGACGGTGTCCCAACCAAAATCGCCGGTGGCGGAGGCGTACCGCGCCATCCGCACCTCGATCAGCTTCGTCGGCCTCGACGATCCGATCAATTCGCTCAGCATCACCAGCCCGTCCGCGGGCGAGGGCAAGACGACCACGCTCGCCAACCTGGCCGTCGTGCTCGCCGGCGCGGGGCGCAAGGTCGTCATCGTCGACTGCGACCTGCGCCGCCCCCGCCTGCACACGTTCTTCGGCCTGTCCAACACCGTCGGCTTCACGTCGGTGCTGATCGGCGAGCAGCCGTTGTCCGCCGCCCTCCAACGGGTGCCGGGCATCGAGCGCCTCTCGCTGCTGGCGTCGGGGCCGATCCCCCCCAACCCGTCCGAGCTGTTGTCCTCCACCCGGCTGACCGGCATCCTGCGCCAGCTGCGCGCCGACGGGGCGTTCGTGCTGGTCGACTCCCCGCCCCTGCTCCCGGTGACCGACGGCGCGCTCATCGCCTCGGTCATGGACAGCACCCTGCTGGTCGCCTCGGCCGGCCGCAGCACCCGCAAGCAGGTCCGCCAGGCCGTGGACACGCTGCGCCGGGCCCACGCCCCGCTCACCGGCGTGGTGCTCAACCGCGTCGCCACCGCCGACTCCGCGTACTACTACTACTACGAGGACCGCGAGACGGGCGCCACCGTCCGGCGGCGCACGACCCGCAACCCCGAACCCGAGTACGCGCCCGTCGGCGCCGTCGACGACGAGTACCGGAACGGCAACGGGCACGGCGGGGACGGCAACGGCCGCAGCGGCAGCGGCCGGGCCCGCATCGAGCGCAACCGCTAGCCCTCCCGCCGAGGACTCCGCGCACTTGGCGGCTCCAAGGCCCAAACGCGCGGAAACGAGCGAGGGGGTGGGGTCACCAGCCTTCGCGGCGGAGGAAGAGCTCGAGGGTGAGCAGGGCCCAGATGCCGTGGCCGTGGGCGCGCGAGCGCTGGTGGTCGGCCACGTAGTCCCGCACCGCGGCGCGGTTGAGGTGGGTGTGGACCCTCGAGTCCTCCGAGCACAGCAGCGACGCCACCCACGGCGCCAGGTCGTCGGCGAACCAGCGGTCGAGGGGCAGGCCGAAGCCGTGCTTGCGCCGGTTGAGGATCTCGCGGGGCAGCAGGTCGGCCACCGCGGCCTTGAGCACCCGCTTGCGGCTGAGGCCGCGCAGCTTCATCGACGCCGGGAGCCGGGCGGCGAACTCGAGCAGGTCGACGTCGAGGAACGGGGACCGCACCTCGAGGGCGTGGGCCATGCTCATGCGGTCCACCTTGGGGAGCAGATCGTCGACCAGGTAGGTGCGCAGGTTGAGGTCGAGGAGGCGGTCGAGGGGGGCGGCGCCGGCTGAGGACCGCCAAACGGCCTGGTAGTCGGCCCACCACCCGTCGGCCGACGCCGGGACCAACCGGCGACGCCACTCGTCGGGCACGAACCCCACCCAGTCGACGTACGCGCCGAGCGTGCCGACGTCGGGACGGGCGAGGAGCCGCTGCACGCTGGGCGCCCGGCCCCGCAGCGCCCCGGCCGGGAGCAGGTCGGCAGCCTCGGTGATGGCCCGGCGCACCGGCCCCGGCGCCCGGTCGACGTAGCGCCGGGCCAAGGCGGCCGAGAACCGTTCGTAGCCGGCGAAGATCTCGTCGCCGCCGTCGCCGCTGAGGGCTACCGTCACGTGCTTGCGGGTCAGCTCGGCCAGCAGCAGCGTGGGCAGCGCCGAGGAGTCGCCGAAGGGCTGGTCGTGATGCCACAGGAGGCGTTCGACCAGCTCGGCTGCATCGGGCCGGACCACGAACTCGAGGTGATCGGCGCCCACCTGCTCGGCCACCTGGCGGGCGAAGGGGCGCTCGTCGAACCCGTCCTCGTCCTCGAAGCCGATGGTGAACGTCGGGATCGAGCCGTCCGTCAGGGTGGACAGGATGGCGACGATGGCCGACGAGTCGATGCCGCCGCTCAGGAAGGCGCCCACGGGCACGTCCGACATGAGCCGCCGCTCGATGGCGATCGTGAGGAGCCGGCGCACCTCGGCGGCCGCCTCCTCGTAGGAGACGTCGAGGACGGCCACGCCGCCGAGCCCGGCGACGGGCGGCGCCCAGTACCGCTCGATCACCGGGTCCTGGCCCGGGGAGACCGACAGCACGTGGCCAGGCGGGAGGCTGTTGACGCCCTCGAAGAACGTGCGGGGCGTGGGGACGTACCCGAAGGCCAGGTAGGCGGGGATGGCCTCGGGCGCGAGCCGCCGCGGGACGCCGGGGTGGGCCAGGACCGCCTTGAGCTCGCTGCCGAAGACGAAGCAGCCGGGGCCGGACCAGTAGTAGAGCGGCTTCTTACCCAGGCGGTCGCGGCCCAGGATGAGCCGGTTGCGCCGGTCGTCCCACGTGGCGAAGGCGAACATGCCGTCGAGCTTGCGGGCCACCTCAACGGGCGCCAGGTCCTCGGCCAGGTGGGCGATCACCTCGGTGTCGCCCGCCGTCGACAGGCGGTGGCCGTCCTGGCGCAGCTCGGCGCGCAGCGCCCGGTAGTTGTAGATCTCGCCGTTGAGGGCGGCCCCGACGGCCCCGTCCTCGCTGGCGATGGGCGGGTCGCCGGTGACTAGGTCGATGATGGCCAGGCGGGTCTGGCCGATGGCGGCCTGAGGCCGGCCGTGCACGCCTTGGGCATCGGGCCCGCGGTGCAGCAGCCGGGTGAGCAGGAGGTCGACCTCAGCCGCCGGCGGCGGCCCCGTGGCCCGGACAATGCCGGCGATCCCGCACATCAGGGCAAGATTGGGCTCGGATGGCGACGAAAGTCCTGCGGCTCATTACCCGCCTCAACGTGGGCGGGCCGGCGCACCACGCCCTCCTGCTGACGCGCGGCCTGCGCCCGGAGTACGACACGGTCCTCGCCGCGGGCACGCCTGATGCGACCGAGGGCGAGCTGTCGGACGCCGAGGTGGACGTGCACCGGGTGCCGCTGGTGCGGGACGTGTCGGCACCGGACGACGCCCGCGCCTTCGCCGCCGTCCGCCGCCTGCTGGTGGCGCGGCAGCCCGAGATCCTGCACACCCACACGGCCAAGGCCGGAACCGTCGGGCGCGCGGCGGCCGCGACCCTCGGCGCCGCCACCCGCCCGCTGACGGTCCACACGTTTCACGGCCACGTCCTCCGGGGGTACTTCGGACCGAACGCCGAGCGCGGCATTGTAACGGCGGAGGCGCTGCTGGCCCGCCGCACCGACCTGCTCATCGCCGTGAGCACCGAGGTCCGCGACGAGCTGCTGGACCGGGGCGTCGGGCGGCGGGGCCAGTACGAGGTCGTGCCGCTGGGCCTCGACCTGTCCAAATTCCTCGCCGTCGACGGCCCGTCCGGCGCCCTGCGGGGGACGCTGGGCGTCCCGCCCGGCACGCCGCTGGTCGGGATCGTGGGCCGGCTCGTGTCGGTCAAGGACCACGCCACCCTGCTGGCGGCCATGGT
>JAHFUQ010000172.1 GCA_023265045.1 Acidimicrobiia bacterium | reverse complement strand
CGCGCTGGTCGGGGTCACCCACACCGACGGCGCGGCGCAGGTTGAGCGGATGGCCGCCAAGCTGGCCGGCCTGCGCCTGTTCGACGACGGCGGCGGCGTCATGAACCGGTCGGTCGTCGAGGCGGGCGGGTCGGTGCTGGTGGTGAGCCAGTTCACCCTGTACGGCGACACGGCCCGCGGCCGCCGGCCCTCGTGGTCCGCAGCCGCGCCCGGGCCGGTGGCCGAGCCGCTGGTCGGCGCCGTGGTCGCCGCCCTGCGCCGGGCGGGCGTCACCGTCGCCACCGGACGGTTCGGCGCCGAGATGGAGGTCGAGCTGGTCAACGACGGCCCCGTCACCGTCATCGTGGACGTCTGATTCCGCGTTTCCCGACGCGAGGCGACCTCTGCGGTCACTCCGGCTCCAGAATGCGCGGGGGAGCCGTGGCGGCGGCCGATGCGGCGGCGCGAGCGCTCCTCAATCTGGCAGCCAGCGCTCGATTGCCCCGGCGAACTCGCCGCCCTTGTCGACGATGGCGTCGAAGCCGGCGGCGCGAAGCCGGATTTCGACGTTCTCGATCACCGCGGCGGTAAACGCCAGCACCGGTGTCCGCACGCCTGTTCCATCCTCGCGGCTACGAATCGCCGCCACCAGCTCGTACCCATCCATCCGGGGCATCTCCAGATCGGTCAATACGAGCGCGTGGCGCCCAGGCTCGAACAGCTCAAGCGCCTCCTCGCCGTTGGTGGCGGTCTCGACGCGCACGCCGAGCGCATCGAGCTGCATCGCCGCAACCAGCCGGTTCACGGGATGGTCGTCGACGATGAGCGCGACGGCGCGGTCGTCGGCGACAGCGCGGGCGACCCCTGACGCTTGCTGAGCCGCAGGCGCGTCGCCAGCCGGGAGCGCCGTCGCCGCTTGGATGGCCGGGGCATGGTCGCCGGGGCGCACGCCCCCGGCCGCGGGAGGCGCTGGGATGGTGAACGCGAACGTCGTGCCCACGTCGACCTCCGTCGCCACGGTCATCTCGCCGTTCATCAGCGTGACCAGCGAGCGCGCAATGACAAGCCCGAGTCCGGTGCCGCCGTGTCGGCGTGAGATCGACGGGTCGGCTTGCTTGAAGCGGTTGAACAGCTCTTCGAGTTGCGAAGCGGCAATGCCCGGTCCCCGGTCGCGGACGCCGAACGACAGCCGCCCGTTGGGGTCCGGCGCGACCGTCAGGTCAACTGCGGCACGGCGCGGGCTGAACTTGATCGCGTTGGTCAGGAGGTTGAGAAGGATCTGGCGGAGCCGCGCCGGATCGCCGGTGACGACGGCAGGCGTCGCCGGGTCGAGGGCGCTGCGCAGCTCGACGTCGAGCGTCGCGGCCTGCGGGCTGACGATCGCCAGGCAGTCGGCGACGAGGGTCGCAGGCGCGAACTCGATCGTCTCAAGCTGTATTCCGGACGCCTCGATCTTCGCGACATCAAGCACGTCGTCCACAATGTGAGCCATGTGGCCGCCGGCGAGGCCGATGGCGTCCACCAGGTCGCGTTGACGCTCGTCGAGCTCCGTCGCGACGAGCAGTCCGGCCGCGCCGCGCAGCCCGTACAGCGGCGTGCGGAGCTCGTGGCTGATGTTCGCGAGGAAGTCGGCCTCGAACCGCGCCCGGTCCTCGGCGGCCCGGCGGGCCGATGCGAGCTCGTGCGCCGCCGCGCACAGCAGCAGCGACCCGGCCACCATGCAGGCCGTGAACGTGTAGAGGTAGATAAGGCTTGGGGTCAACTCCTCGGCCGCGAACGACCCGTGGCCGCCAATGGTGGCGATGATGGCGACGCCCGCGACGATCGCGTTCGCGGCCGCCACGAGCGCGACTTCACCGGCGATCGCGATCCACAGAACGACCGGCAGCACGAGGAACGCCAGCGGCGCGCGGTTGGTGAACACCGCGATCGAAACGCCCACTGCGGCGATCAGCTGGACCGCGGCGAGGGCGGCCCGCGGGCCGGTGGGGCGCCAGAGACCGCGCCGCCGACCGGGCCCGCACAGCGCCAGCAAGACCGGAATCGCAAGCAGCGCGCCGGCGAAGTCACCGGTCCACCACGTCAGCCAGACGAGTCCGAGCGACGAGTGCTGATCGCGGAAGATCGCGATCGTCGCGGTACCGAGCGTCGCGCCGACCGGCGTGACCATGGTGGTCGCGCCTATCAGCACGACGGCGTCGCGCAGGCGGCCCTTGGCCGGATCGAAGCCGCCGCGGCGCATCAGCTCCGCGATCAGCAAGGGGTTGATCGACGAGACGGCCGCGTTGGCCACGGCCTCGTCGAGCGACAGGCCCTGGACGAGGGCCGCGCCGAGGCCGCCGACAAAGATGGCGATGACGAAGCGGCGGCCCCCGAGCAGGATCGCAACGGCGCCGACCCCGATCGCCGGCCACAGGGCGGACGCCTGGCCAGTCGTCAGCTCGCCGATCCGGTACCCAAGCGTCGCCGCGACACAGAACGCCGCCGCGACCGCGAATTGACGCATGCCCGGTGGCACCGCAATTCCCATTGAGCGCCAATATAGGGAGCGGGCGGATTCGTGCCCCTGAGGGGTGCGATGATCCGCCGACGAGGGGCCGGTAGAAGTTCAGCCCTCGCGGCCATCCCAAGCGGTCCAGCTCGTCCGAGCTCTTGTTGCCATCGGGGAGGATGATTGTTGTGGTCAGGCGTTCTTGGCCTGGTTGTCGAACCGGGTGAAGCTCGGGTTGAACGCCAGCTGCACGACCCCGGTCGGTCCGTTGCGGTGCTTGGCGATCTGGATCTCGGCGCTGCCCCGGTCGGGCGAGTCGCGGTTGTAGACCTCGTCTCGGTAGAGGAAGAGGACCACGTCGGCGTCCTGCTCGAGCGAGCCCGACTCACGGAGGTCGGCGAGTACGGGGCGCTTGTCGGAGCGGGTTTCGAGGTTGCGGGACAGCTGGGAGAGGGCGATGACGGGGACTTCGAGCTCGCGGGCGAGGATCTTGAGGCCGCGGGAGATCTCCGACACCTCGACTTGGCGGTTCTCGGCGTTGGAGCGGCCGGTCATCAGCTGGAGGTAGTCGATGACGATCAGGCCCAGGCCGGAGCGGCTCTTGAGGCGGCGGGCCTTGGCCCGGATCTCCATGATCGTGAGGTGGGCGTTGTCGTCGATGAACACCGGCGCCTCGGCCAGGCGGCCGGTGGCGTGGGCGATCTTGGCCCAGTCGGCTTCGTGCAGGCGACCGTTGCGCAGGCGGGTGCTCTCGACCTTGGCCTCGGAGGACAGCAGGCGCTGGGTGAGCTCGAGGTGGCTCATTTCCAGCGAGAACATCAGCGTGGGCGTGCGACTCTTGACCGCGGCGTTGGCGACGACGCCGAGGGCGAAACTCGTCTTCCCCGTGCCCGGCCGGCCCCCCACGATGATCAGGTTGGACGGCTGGAGGCCCGCCAGGAGCTCGTCGAGATCGAGGAAGCCGGTGGGGACGCCGGTGACCGACTCACCCCGCTCGTACAGCGCCTCGATGTGGTCGTAGTGCCGTTCGAGCAGCTCGCGGAGGGGCGCGAGGGAGTCGGTGACGCGCCGCTGGGCGACATCGAACACGAGGGACTCGGCCTGGTCGAGGGCGGAGGCGACGTCTTCAGGAACGGAGTAGCCCATCTCCGCGATCTCCCCCGCCACCCCGATGAGGCGGCGCAGCAGGGCGTGCTCCTCAACGATGCGGGCGTAGCGGGAGGCGTTGCCGATGGCGGGGGTGTTGAGCTGGAGGCCCACCAGCGCGGCCGAGCCGCCCACGCCGTCGAGGAGGCTCGCCCGGCTCAGCTCGTCGGCAACCGTGACCGGGTCGGCGGGCTCACCCTGGGCGTAGATCGAGGTGATGGCATCGAAGATGTGGCCGTGGGCCGGCTTGTAGAAGTCCGACGCCGTGAGCTGGATCTCGACCGCCGAGACGATGGCGTCGCGGCTGAGGAGCATGGCCCCGAGCAACGACTCTTCGGCGTCCAGGTTGTTGGGCGGGACCCGTGCGCCGCCTGCGGGCCGGCCACCGGCACTCCGGCCGTCATTGCGGCCGTCATTGCGCCGGCGCGCGTCGTCGAGAGATTGCACCATGAGCGACCGTCACCCTGGCCGAACGGGCCTGCTGGTCGCCAGAGGGAATGCCTGTGGGTTTTCGGGTTTTCCCTGGGGATCGCCGTGGCCAAACATATGTTCGATGATAGCCCCCGCAATGGCGTGATGGCACAGGGGCGGCTTTGCCGCCCCGGCACAAACGTGGGCGGCGCCGGGCGGCCCGGGAGGGGCTTATGGGGAGGGCCTGCCCTCCCCATAGATTTCGACCTGGAGGCGAACCTCCACCTCGGTGTGGAGCCGCACGGCGATCTCGTGGCTCCCAAGGTTCTTGATCGGGTCCTCGAGGTGGACACGGCGGCGGTCGAGGGTGATGCCGGTCTGGGCGGCGACGGCCTCGGCGATGTCGGCGGCGGTGACCGAGCCGAAGAGCCGGCCCTCGGTCCCGGCCCGGGCGGGGATGCGGATCACCACCGGCGTGAGCCGGCGAGCAAGCTCCTCGGCGCCTTCCCGGTCACGGGCGTCCCTGACGCTGCGCGCCCGGCGCATGGCTTCGGCCTGCGCCAGGGCGCCGTCGGTGGCCTTGAGGGCGAAGCCCTTGGGGATCAGGAAGTTGCGGCCGAAGCCGTCGGCCACGTCCAGCACGTCGCCTTTGTGGCCCACGTTGGCCACGTCCGCTCGCAGGATGACCCTCACGACGGCTCCTCGTCGGCCTCGTCGCCGTCGACGTCGATCTCGAGCGCAAGGGTGTCGGCGTCGCTCTCGGCGCCCACCGCCGCCGCGGCCGGGTAGCCGCCCCGGCCTCCGCCTCCGCCTCCGCCTCCGCCGTCGCGCGGCCCCCGGCCCCGACCGGGGGCGCGCTCGTTGATGGCGCGCTGGGTGTAGGGCAGGAGGGCCAGCTCGCGGGCCGTCTTGATGGCCACGGCGACGTCGCGCTGGTGCTGGGAGCAGTTGCCCGACACCCGGCGGGCTCGGATCTTGCCCCGGTCGGACATGAACCGGCGCAGCACGTTGACGTCCTTGTAGTCGACCCAGTCGACGTGCTCCTTGCAGAAGATGCAGATCTTCTTCTTGGTGCGCCGGCCGGTGTCTTTCGGCGTGCGCCGCCGTTCGCGGTCGCGGTCGCGGTCACGAGCCATTAGAAGGGCTCCTCCCCGTAGTCATACGTTGGCCCGGGGTCGCCCGAGCCCGACGGCTGGGGACGGGCAGGGGGCGCCGACGAGCCTCCGGGCCCTCCGTAAGCGGAGGGCCCGGAGGGGCCGTCGGACGGGCCCCTCCGGTCGTTCTTGCGGATTTCGGCGGTGGCCCACCGCAGCGAGGGGCCGACCTCGTCGGCGATGACCTCGATCTTGGAGCGGCGATCGCCTTCCGGCGTCTCCCAACTCCGCTGCTCGAGGCGGCCGGTGACCAGGACGCGGGAGCCCTTTTGCAGGGACTCGCTCACGTTCTCCGCCATCTCGCGCCAGCACACGACGTCGAAGAACGACGTCGACTCCCGGCGCTCGTTGGTCTGGCGGTCGTTCCACATCCGGTTGACCGCCAGCCCGAAGGTGGCGGTGGCCTGGCCGGTGTTGGTGAACCGCAATTCGGGGTCTCGAGTGACGTTGCCTACCAGTGTGACCGTGTTCCCGTTGGACATGGCTTGCTCACGCTCCGTTCGAACGCTGACTGCTGTCGGCCGCGTCAGCGGCGACGGGGGCGGGTGCGCTCGCACGGCGCGAACGACCCGCGACTTTGTCGGGAAGGCGGATCACCTTGTGGCGGAGCACCTCGTCCGCCAGGTGGAGGGAACGGTCGAGCTCGGCCATGACGGCGGGCTCGGCGCTGGCCTCGACCAGGACGTAGTACCCCTCACGCTGGTGGTTGATCTCGTAGGCGAGCCGGCGCTTGCCCCACCGGTCGACCCGGCCGGGGTTCCCACCCTGGGATCGGATCAACTGGGTGGAACGGTCGACGGCCGCCCGGATGGCGTCTTCCTCCAGGCCCGGTTCGTAGATGATCATGACTTCGTAAGGGCGCATGTGCGTCCAACGCCTCCTCTGGACCTACGCCAGTGCGCAGGGCCCCGCGCGCGGTACGTGGGGCAGGGTCTTCGGTTGTGGCTCGCATGGTATCCCGACACAGGGACCACGATGACAGGGGGGTACGACAGCTACGCCTGGGGGCGGCGACGGCGCGAACTCTGGCTGGGCCGCTCCGGCGGCGAAGGAGGGGGGAGGGCCGTTCCCGGGGGCTGGGGGAACCCGGGCAGCCTCTCCCCCCAAACCGAACGCTAGCCACTCCGACGGTGGCTGCGACAGTTGAAAGTTTACGGCGTCCGTTCGAACGGCGCGGATATTTGGGTCAGCGCAGGCGCGGCGCCCACCGGTGCGGCGACGAGAGGAGTGGTGAGCGGGCTCGGCGGCGTCGAGGGCGAACCGCCGGGCAAGGTGGCGGGGGCGGGTCCCAGGGCGGGCAGGCCGGGCGTCAGGCTGCCGAGCAGCGTGCCCGCGGCCGTGCC
>JAHFUQ010000041.1 GCA_023265045.1 Acidimicrobiia bacterium | reverse complement strand
CCGGTGAGGACCGTCCTCGCGTCCGCCGCGGGAGGAACGGGGGGAGCCGCCTTGCCGTTCGTGGCGACGGTGCCGGGCGGGGGGTTGCCGGCGCACTCGGTGGGCGGCGTTCCCGGGAAGACGAAGCTGGTCGGGTCGACGATCACGCCTGCGACATTGGTCCTCTCGGCGAGCGGGAGCCCTATCACGTCAGTGACGTTGTTGGCAGTCACCTGGTAGGTGACCTCGGCCTGGGACACGGTGGTGAGGCGCACGCTCCTGTGGTCTGCGCCGGCGAACTCGGCCGCGGTGACCAGCAAAGCGCCCACCTCGGGGTTCGTCACCGTCTGCACGATGGCGAAGTGGCTGGTGTCGGCGGTGTTGTCGGCCATGGGCTTGGAGAACTGCACGACCACCGACTTGTTGCTGGTCGACCCCGCGCTCACGACCTTCGGCCGGCTGGTGTCGATCGCGGTGTTGCCGGTGAACGTCGTGGTGTTGTAGCCGGGGTTCACGGGGCTTCCATCGGCGCCGGTCACGCTGACCACCAGCACGTACGGCACCTGGTACTGGGGGCTCGTCACGAGCACGACCTGGCGGTTGTCAGCCTGCAGGGTGGCGCTCAGGATCGAAAGGTTCGGGCTTGCGCTGTAGCTCGCCGGGTTCGTGGCCGAGGCGGGGTTCAGCGGGCCATCGAAGGTGAGGACGATCCTGCTGTCACCGTCCGACGTCGCGCTCAGCAGCATCGGTCCGGGCGCCACCGTGCTGCCGGTCACCTGGGTGGAGGTGGTGCCCGGCTCGATGTTGATGCCGGTCGCGTTGGCGATGACGTCGCCGAGGGTCAGGATGTAGTTCACCGGCGCCTGGGGCGCCGTCGTCAGGATCACCTGGGTCTTGTCCGACCCGAACTGCGCTGCCCCGGTCACGGCGAGCGTGTTGGTGGAGCCCTGCACCGTGATCTGGTACGAGGATGGCAGGAACGCGCTCGGCCCCATCGGGTCGCTGAACGTGACGAGTATCTGCGTCTTGCTGATCGGCTTGGCGCTCACCAGCTTCGGCTCCCTCGCTGCCGATCCGGTGAAGGTGATCGCCTTGGACGTCTTCGGGAGCTTGACGGTGTAGGTCACCGGCTCCTGGGCTGCCGTCGTGACGTAGGCCTGGTTGTTCGTCGCCCGGGAAACACCGGTCACCGGCAGGTTGACCGCCTGGGTCGAGTAGAAGGCGTAGCTCGACGGCTGCAGCGCGGCGGCGTCCAGGTCCTTGTCATAGGTCGCCAGCACCCGGTGGAGGCTCAACGACACGACGGCGGTCAACTTGGGGTTGGCGACACCGTTGGGACCGGATGCCGGAGCCGTCGTCGTAGGCGGCGTTGTCGTGGGCGTTGTCGTCGTCGTGTTCTTGGACGGCGCGGCGCCCGCAGGTCCGGCCGTCAGGCCGCCCAGGCCGCTCACAACGGCCAGCGACGAGATGACGATGGCCAGGACTCGTCGAGGCCAACCCTTCACGCTGATACCCCTCGTCGACACGGTGGTCTCCCCTCTCGCGCACTCCGTCGCCACTGGCGACGCCTCCCGACAATTTCGCGATCCGTCCCGCGGCCAGGTGCTCAATGGCGAACAGCCCGCCGCTCAGGACGGGGACCAGACGACTGTGCGCCTTCGCTCTTGCGGCTCCCTTGCGCCGTCTTGCGCCGGCTTGCCCCCGTCTCGCACGGATTTGCGCGTACGCCGAACACTCGTGCGCGCGTGCGATTGAGCGTCGACCCGTGCTCAAGCCATCGTCCGGGCCCGGGACGCCGGGCTGGGCCAAGACCGCAGAGCGCCGCCGTGACGCGGCGGGGGCGCCGGGCCTACATCGAGGCGAAACGGTCCAGGCTGAGAGCCGCGGGGACGCCGGTGGAGTTGGTCAGCCGCCGCTGGTCGGTCCCGTTGGCGGCCATGATGTAGATCTCCTCGTTCCCGTCCCGCAGGCTCACGAAGACGAGATGGGTCGCGTCCGGCGACCACCACGGGTCGACGTTGACGTTGGCGTTCGCGGTGAGGGCGGCCGTTTGGGTCGCGGGCCCGCTGGTCGACACCGTGGCCGTGAAGATGTTCGTGCCGTCGCTGTACGCCAGCTTGGTCGGGTCACGGGGCGAGAAGGCGGGATGCCGCCCGCCGTTGCCGACCACCATGTGGACGTTGCTCACCTGGTTGGCGGCGTTGATCGTCATCATCCAGACCTGGGGGGGCTGGTTCGGGACCGTCCGCTCCCACGCGATCGACTGCCCGTCCGACGACCAGGTGGGCTTGACGTCGAGGACGCTGGGCGACTGGGTGATGTTGACAAGGCCGCCGCCGTTGGTGTCCATGACCCACAGATCGGCCTGGGCGGTGTCGCCCGGGGCGCGGTTGCTGGAGAAGACGATGCGCTGCCCGTCCGGGGACCAGCGGGGGAAGTTGTCCTTGGCAGCCGCGGCGTTGGTGAGCCGCCGCTCCTGCGACCCGCTCGCGTCCATCACGTAGATCTCGTCGTTGCCGTCACGCGTGGAGACGAAGACCAAGGAGAGGCGGTTGGGCGACACGCTCGGTTGGGTGTTGGCGCCAGGCGACGAGGTGATCTTCACCTGGTTGGCGCCGTCCACGCTCATCGTCCAGATCTGCTCCCCGTCCTGGCGGGTGCTCACGAAGTAGACCTTGGCAGGCAGCGTCGTGGCGGTGGTGGTCGAGGTGGCGCCGCCGGGAACGGTGGTGACGGGCGCCGTCGTGACGGGGACGGTCGCCGGCGCGGTCGTCACCGGCGCGATCGTGGTCGTGTCCTTACTGGAGCTCGCCTTCTCCTCCTTGTTGAAGACCGTCGACCGCAGCAGGATCGCCCCGACGCCGACGACCACCAGGCCCAGCACGGCCCGCATGGTCCACCGCGGCAGGATCGCGTTCTGCTCCATGTTCCCGTCGAGGACGATCGGCTCCCCGCCGTCGGGCTCGGCCGTGACCGAGAAGGTGTGCCCCCGGCTGGGACCGAGCCACCGCCATCGCCTGGGCTTGACCAGCACCCCCGTCTCGGCCGTGGCGGACGGGGCCGCCGCGACCGCGTCGGACTTGAACCGGAACTTCAGCGCGCTGTCGGGGTCCTTGCCCGACAGCACAACCCGGGCGTCGGCGTTGCCCTCGTTGGTGACCGACACGCGGTGGCGACCAGTCAGCCGGGCGCGGGACGTATAGGGGTTCAGCTCCGCTTTGTACTGGTGGTAGCGCCCGATCTCCAGCACCCCGTCGACGGTGGCCCGCACCGCCGGGTCGGCGCCGGACACGACGGCGACCCGGAACGGCCGCGAGCCGGCCGTCGTCGCCGCGGACCGGGGGGGCTTGAAGCGGATCGTAAGCTCGCCGCGGTCGTCGGGGAACAGCGACAAGCTGGCGGGGTCGACCTCGATCCACTCGAGGGGCAAATCGGACACCTCGGCGTGGTACTGGTCGACGATCCCGCTGCGGTTGGCCACCTCCACCCGCGCCACGACGTCGCTGCCCGGGTCGACCGCCAGCGTGGACTGCTCGAAGACGAGCGTCGGCGGCAGGTACTTGCCGCCGACGCCCCCTGCCCCGGGCACCGGCCCCGGCGGCGTGGAGGGCGCAGCGGGCGCGGCGGGCTGGGGCGGCTGCTTCGGCTTCTCGCCGGTCCACTCCAGGAACGCCCCGCAGTTGCCGCAGAACGCGTCGCCGGGTGTGTTGCGCGCCCCGCAGTTCGCACAGGTGACCATCAGCGCGTCACCTCGACGTCGCCTCGTCCGAGGCGACCATCAGCTTGGCGTTTCGGAGTAGGACAGGAGGCGATAGTAGGGCCTGAACTCGGCCTCGAGGTGGAGGTCGAGGTCGACATCGTCGCGCCGGGGCAGGCGGGGCGACACCTACGCGTCCTACAGCTGACGGGCGTCGTCGTTTCCTGTCCCCGGGCACGGCCTGGGGTAAATGCCTCATGCGCGGAGTCGCCGTCGCCTTCAAGATCACCCCATCTCGACCAAGGAGGAACGCAAGATGAGGACACGACGGGGGATCGGCGGGGCCGCAGCTGCTGGGCTTGTGATCGCCACACTGCTGCTGGGGAGCGGTCCGGCGCGCGCGGCCAACGCCGGGGTGCCGTTCAGAGCCGCGTTTGAAGGCCAGATCGCCTTCACCAGCGAGACGACGGTCGCGTGGTCGGGCACGGGCCTCGGCATGCAACTGGGCGCCGCCACCGGCGGCGGCAACATCGTGCTCACCGGTGGAGACGAAAGCTGCCCCGGCGGCGTGGCCAACGTCCACACCGCCACGCTGACCGCGGCCGACGGGGACACCCTGACGTTGACCGGCCACGACGTGGGCTGCCCGATCTCCGCATATGAGTTCCAAGGCAGCGGTCACTGGACGGTGACGGGCGGCACGGGCCGGTTCGCGGGCGTGACCGGCAGCGGTTCGGTCAGCGCTCACGCCAACTTCGCCACGGGAGCGTTCACCATCAGCTGGACCGGCTCGCTCGCGCTGTAGCCGTCCCGCCCTACCTGCGGCGAGCAAGCCGAGCCTCGGGAAGCGGTCACCCGCCGGGGGTCGGCCCCGTGGACACCAGGCCCTGGTGCAAGGCTCGCATCGTCGCTGCCGCCCGGTTCGTCACTCCGAGCTTCATGTAGATCCGCTCGACGTGGTTGCTGATCGTTTTGGGGCTGATGTCCAGTTCCCGAGCGATGGCTTTGTTGGGCAGGCCCTGGGCCAGCAGCGCCAGCACGTCACCCTCCCGGGCAGTCAGCCCCGCTGGTCCGCCGGCGCGGGTGCGGCCCGTTGCCTGCCCGGCCGACGCCAACACCGCGTCGGTCGCGACAGGGTCGAGCCGTCCCTGGTCGGCTTCCTTCCGCAGTTCCCGGGCGGCGTCGGTCTCGGTGCGCGCCGGGCGGTGCGGTCGCCGCTGCATCATGGCGTGGTAGGCGTCGGCGGCCGCCAGCACGCGGGCCGGCAGGGAGAGGGTGGTGCCACCGAGCGAGCGGTGGTAGCCCGAGCCGTCCGGACGCTCATGGTGGGTGGCAGCCAGGTCGCCGACACGCCGCAGCGGCTCCGGCCGGCGGAAAATGCGCTCGACGTAGTAGGTATGCATCCGCATCCGCTCGCGGTCGCCGCTCGACAGCGGCCCTGGTCGGTCCCACACATTCGCCGGCACGCCGAAGCGCCCCACGTCGTGCACGAGGGCCGCCCGCCGGGCCAATGTGGCCTCGGCAGGAGCCACGCCCAGCAGCGCGCAGGCCGCCGACACCAGCTCGGCGGTGCCCCGGCTGTGCCCCGCGAAGTACCCGCAGCGCAAGTCGCAGAAGTCGCCCACGGCCGCCAGGACAACGTCCAGCTCCTCGTCGGTCAGCGGAGGGCGCTCGGCGGGATCGGCTTCGAGGAGCTCGTCCACGGTGTCGTCGTCGATCCCGTCGAACAACGTCCTCGGGTCGTGCTCCACCGCCTCCACGACGGAAGGGTCGAAGTGCCCGCCCCGCCTGGCCCGGAGCAGCTCAACCGCCTTGTCGACTCCTTCAGTGCGGTTCAACACCTCGCACGCCTCGGCCACGTGACAGATGCGGGCCGACAACGACAACTGCTCACGGGCCAGGTGCGGGGGAACGCCGCGCCCGTCCCACCGGGCGTAGGACTGCGTCACGCCCGCCTGCACGTCGGGGCTGAGCCCGAGCCGGGACGCGAGCTCGCCCACGCCGGCACAGTGGTTGGCCATCTGCTCGGCCACGGACCGACCGCCGGTGGCGACGATCCCGGCCGCTAAGCGGATCCGGTGGAGGACCGGGGCGTCGGCGCCTACGCGGCGCAGTAACAACGACATGGCGGGCAGGCCGGCTCGATCGGTCATGACGAACTCGTTCCGGAAGGCGATGTCGTCGCCGAAGAGGGTGGCCGCCTCGTTCCCGTACACCGGGCAGCCCACGTAGGTGAGGATGCTGACGTCGTAGAGCGTGGCCCGCTGCTGGTCGTCGAGGCCGAGCCGCTCGCCCAGGCGCATGCTGATCCGCGCCGACCTGACCATGTGCTCGGCCGGCTGTCCCAGCCCGAGGTCGGTCGCGAGCGAGAGCGCGACCAGCACTTCGGGGAGCCGAACGCCTGAGGTGCCCCCCATCGGGGCGCACTGTACTGCCGCCGCCGCGGTCGGGGCCTGACGAGGGGGCGGGGTACTGGAGGCGCGCCGGCGCCCGCGCGGACCATGCGCCGGGGGGCCCGCACCCAAGTACCAATTTTCAAATTAGTACTACTGCCGCTACAATCCGCTGGTGCACGGTTGGGGGACATGATGCGCCAGCGGGAGCGCGAGGCCGAGGATGAGGGGCACCGACCGGGCGGCGACCGCCTGCCTCGCGAGTTGCAGGACCTCGGGCTCAGCCCCTACGAGTCCCGGGTGCTGATGTCTCTGCTCCAGCTCGGCTCGGCCACCACGTTGCAGATCGCGCAGTTCTCGGCCGTGCCGCGCACGAGCACGTACCAAGTGCTCGAGGCGCTCGGGGCCAAGCGCCTGGCGTACCGAATTCCCGGAGACGGCCCCGCGGTGTGGTCCGCAGCCGGCCGGGACGAGATCTTCGCTCAGCTCGAGGCCCAGCTGGAGGCGCAGAACCAGGCCCGGATGCGCGACCACCAAGCAAAGGCGGACGAGGTGCGCGACCTCCTCCGCCAGAGCTTGCCGGAGGCGCCGATCGCCGCCTCCCCGTTCGTCCATCTCATTCACGGGCGGGCGCAGACCAAGCTCGCCTACGAGCGCATCATGGCTGAAGCGGCGTTCGAGTTCCTCGTCTTCAACCGCCCGCCCTACTCGTGGGCGCCGGGCGCGGTCAACGAGGCGATCGTCCACAACGTTCAGCGCGGCGTGCGGACCAGAGCGCTCTACCAGGCCGTCCAGCTCGACGAGCCCGGCTGGCACGCGCTGCGCAGTGACATCGAGGCCTACCACGCGGCGGGGGTCGACGGCCGGGTCGTCGACGAGCTGCCCCTGAAGATGGTCATCGCAGACCGCTCCGTGGCGATGATCGCCCTGCCCAACCCCGAGGAGCCCGAGGACGGCTTCCCCACCAACCTCCTGATCGAGCACGCCGGCTTCGCCTCGCTGCTGGCCGCCCTGTTCGACATGGTGTGGGCGTCGGCCCGCACCTACCAGCCCGCTCGCCAGACGGCCGAGTTCGGGTAGCGGGACGTGGCGCCGAAACCGCAAGGGCGGTTCAAGAGACCGCGGAAGAGCCGGGCCGGGCTGTTGACGGGCCTCGCGCTGGGCGTGCTCGTACTCGCCTACGTCGGTGTGCTCGAGCTGTCCCGCCCCCACGTCGGGGGCGAGCGCCTGCGCTTCGACCAGCTGATCAAGCTCGTCAGCACCGGGCGCATCGAGTCGGCCCGCATCCTCGACGAGGACGCCTACGTGGTCGGCAACTACGCCCGCCCGGACGGCGCGCTGGTCCGCTTCAACGCTCCGTTGGTCCGCAACAGCCAGGCCGACCTGCTGGGCCTGCTGGTGAAGGCCGAGGTCCCCACCACGATCGACCAGCAGGTCGGCAAGCGCGTGGCGTCGCTGGCCTCGATCCTGCTTCCGGGCCTGATGATCACGGTGCTGTTCCTGTACCTGATCGTCTCCTACCGCAAGGGCACAGGGTTGTTCGGCATCCGCAGCGGGGCGCGCCGGGTGGCCGCCGAGGACGCCAAGGTCACCTTCGCCGACGTGGCCGGCCAGCAGGCCGCCATCACCGAGCTCAAGGAGATCACCCAGTTCCTCACCGACCCGGAGCGCTTCACCGCCCTCGGCGCGCGGGTCCCGAAGGGCGTGCTCCTGTTCGGACCGCCCGGTTGCGGCAAGACCCTCCTGGCCCGAGCCTTGGCGGGCGAGTCGGGCGCCGCGTTCTTCACGATCTCGGGGTCCGACTTCGTCGAGGTCTACGTCGGCGTCGGGGCGTCGCGCGTGCGCGACCTGTTCCAGGAGGCCCGCCAGAACGCTCCGGCGGTGATATTCATCGACGAGCTGGACTCGATCGGCCGGGCGCGCGCCGGCGGCGGCGCGGCGATCGCCCACGGCGAGCAGGAACAGGCCCTCAACCAGATCCTGGCCGAGATGGACGGCTTCTCGACGTCCGAGGGGATCATCGTGGTCGGCGCCACCAACCGGCCCGACGTGCTCGACCCCGCCCTGTTGCGCCCCGGCCGGTTCGACCGCACCGTGGGCCTCGACCGCCCCGACGAGGAGGCGCGGCTGGCCATCCTGTCCCTCCACGCCCAGGACAAGCCGCTGGCGGAGGGGGCGGACCTGGCGTCGGTGGCCGAGCGGGCCATCGGCCTCACCGGCGCCGACCTGGCGAGCGTCATGAACGAGGGCGCCCTTCTGGCGGCCCGCGCCGGCAAACGCGAGATATCCCAGGCCGAGCTCGACCAGGCGCTGCGGCGCATCCTCGACGCCCCGGAGCGCCAGCGCCGGCTGTCACTCCGGGCACGGAGCATCGGGCGGCGGTTCGTCTCCGAGCAACGCGTCACCTTCGCCGACGTGGCCGGGGCCGGGGACGCCATCGCCGAGTTGGGCGAGGTCACCCATTACCTGGCCGACCCCGACCGGTTCGCCCGCCTCGGCGCTCGCGCACCCCGGGGCATCCTCCTGTACGGCCCGCCCGGCTGTGGCAAGACGCTGCTGGGACGAGCCGTCGCGGGCGAGGCCAACGCCGCCTTCTTCAGCGTGGCCGGCAGCGAGTTCGTGGAGGTGTTCGCGGGCGAGGGCGCGTCCCGGGTACGGGAGCTGTTCGCCGAGGCCCGCTCGATCGCGCCGGCCATCGTGTTCATCGACGAGATCGACGCCATCGGGGCCCGGCGGGGGATGGGTGTCGAGGGCCACCGCGAGCGCGAGCAGACCCTCAACCAGATCCTGGTCGAGCTGGACGGCTTCGAGTCGCGCAGCGCCGTCGTGGTGATGGCCGCCACCAACCGTCCCGACATCCTCGACCCTGCGCTCGTGCGGCCGGGGCGCTTCGACCGCCAGATCGAGGTCACGCTCCCCGACCGGGCCGGCCGCCGGGCCATCCTCGGGCTGCACGCGACATCGTCGCCGCTCGCCCCCGACGTCGACCTCGACGCGGTCGCCGGGCTCACCCGCGGGCTGTCGGGCGCGGAACTGGCCAACGTGGTCAACGAGGCCGCCCTGCTGGCCGCCCGGTCCGAGGTCGACACCATCAGCATGGCGACCGTCCACGAGGCGGTCGACCGGGCGTTGCTGGGCCTGTCGTCCCGAGGCCAGGTGCTGTCCGACGAGGAGCGCCGCACCGTCGCCTACCACGAGGCCGGCCACGCCCTCGCCGGATGGCTGCTGCCCCACGCCTCGCCGCCCCACCGCCTGACGATCGTCGCCCGGGGACGCTCCGCCGGGCACAGCGCCCACATCGACAGCCACGACCGGGTCATCCGCACGCGCTCGTGGCTCATGGCCCGGATGGCGGTGGCCCTCGCCGGGCGGGCGGCCGAGGAGCTGGCGCTGGGCGAGTCGAGCTCCGGCGCGGCCTCCGACCTCTCCATCGCCGGCGGCATCGCCCGGGAGATGGTCTACGACCTTGGCATGGGCCCCGGGTTGGGCGCCCGGGCCTTCGACGGCCGGCGCGACTACTCCGAGCGGTCCGCCCAGGCGATCGACACCGAGATCGACCGGCTTCTGGCCGAGGCGGACGGCGTCGTGCGCGCCGCGCTCACCTCGGCGCGCGACGGGCTGGAGCGGGTGGCGGCCGCACTGCTCGACCGGGAGACGCTCACCGCGGACGACCTCGAACGCCTCCTGGGGACCCGGCCCGGTGCGGCGGGCGCCTGACCGGCCGCGGCCGGTGGCGATGACCGGCTCGGTGGGCGAGACCGGCCCCGCACCAGGCCGCCGGCGCGCCGCCACTGCCGCCGTCGTCGCGCTGGCACTGGCCGGCCTGGGCGGGGGGCTGTTCGTCCTCGGCTCGTCGCTGCCCTCCGGCTCGGCCGTCGTCAGCCTGCCCAACCGGCCCGTCGACGGGGGCGCCGCCAATCCCCTCGACCTGGGCGCCCACAACTCGCCGACCGTCGTCCGCAACCCGGTCAATCCCGCGGAGCTGGCCATCGTCAACCGCGTCGACCTGCCCCAGTTCTCGTGCGCCCTGCACGTGTCCGACGACGCGGGCGCGACCTGGGCCGACGTCCCGATCCCGTTCCCGGCCGGCGAGGAGCAACCGCCGCGGTGCTTCGCGCCGGACGCCGGCTTCGGTCCCGACGGCACGCTCTACCTCGCGTTCGTGACCCTTGCCGGCCGAGGGAACCTTCCCAACGCGGTCTGGCTGGTCACCTCGACCGACAGCGGCCGCACCCTGTCGGCCCCGACCAAGGTCGCCGGGCCGCTGGCCTTCCACCTGCGCCTGCTGGCTGACCCGGTGCGAACGGGCGGCCTGTACCTGACGTGGCTGCAGGCATCGGCCGTGGGCAACCTGTCGTTCGCGGGCCCCGTCCACGTCGTGCTCGCCCGGTCCGGCGACGGCGGGGCCACCTGGTCGCGGCCGGTCACCGTCGACGACGCCGCCGGCGCGGCGGGCGGGCGTCGGCTCCTGGCGCCCGCACCGGCGGCCGATCGCCGGGGCGGGTTGTACGTGGCCTACCTCGATCTGCTCGACGACCGCCTCGACTACGACGGCGCCCACCAGGGCCTGGGGGGCGAGCCCTACGGCGGCCCGTGGAGGCTCGTCGTGAGCCGGTCGCAGGATGGGGGCGCGACCTGGACGGAGACCGTCGTCGACGCCGCGCTGACCCCGACCGAGCGGGTGGTGGCCCTGTTCCCACCCGCACCCACGCTGGCGGTCGACGGCCGCCACGTCTACGTGGCGTTCGCCGACGGCCGCCTGGGGGACGCCGACGTGTGGGTCTGGTCGTCCCACGACGGGGGGACGCGCTTCGCCGCGCCGGCCCGGGTCAACGACACGCCCAAGGGGGACCGCACCGACCAGTACCGGCCCAAGCTGGCGGTGGCGCCGGACGGGCGCCTCGATGTCGCCTACTACGACCGGCGGGCCGACCCCGCCAACGTGATGACCGAGGTGTCGATCCAGTCGTCCGCCGACCACGGCCGCACCTTCTCCCGCCGGCTGCCCCTCAGCGACCGCGCCTTCGACTCTCGCATCGGCTTCGGCGCCGACCGGGCGCTGCCCGACCTCGGCAGCCGCCTCGGCCTGGCGTCGACGAAGGCCGGCGCCCTGGCCGCGTGGGCCGACACCCGGGCCGGCACCGACGTCTCGCTCAAGCAGGACGTGGCCGTGGCCGCCACCCGGCTCTCGTCGGGGTCACCGGCCCGCCGGCCGCTGCAGGCCGCCGGGCTCGCCGTTGCCCTGCTGGCGTCGGCCGCCGGCGTCGCCACCGTCGGAACGGCTCGCCGGCGTGCCCGTTGACAGCCCGGCCGCCATCGAGTATTTTTCTTTTACTACAACGATCTGAGCGGAGGAAAGAATGGCGATCCGGAAGCGTGCGGCGGTGTTCGGTTTCGGCGTCGCGGCAGTTGCCGGGCTGTCGTCCGGCGCCGTCAGCTGGGCGTGCACAGCCCAGAACACGCTGCTGGCCAGCGTGGTGTCCGGCGCCCCCCGTTCCCATGTGGCGGTCAGCGGCACGGTCGTCACGGCGACCGCCAGCGCCCCGGTGGAGATCCGCTGGGGCAGCCTCACCGGTCCGACGCTCGCCACCGTCAGTCCCGACGGGGGCGGGTTCTCCGCCAATGTCACCATCCCCGAAGCTCCCGCCGGCGTCTCCTACCTCGTCGCCACGTCGGGCGCCCGACGCCTCGCCAGCGTTGCGTTCCAGGTGCTTCCCACCGGCGGCGCCGAGAGCGCGTCGGCGCCGGCTCTGACCGATTTCTGGCCCAAGATCGACCCCTCGGCGGCCGTGTCCTCGCACCACCGTGCGGCCAACCACGACGGGCCCAGCCTGGCGATCGGCGCCGGCCTCGTGTCGGCCAGCGCCCTTGCGCTCGCAGCCCTCGGGTTCGCGGCGCTCCGCAGCCGCAAGGCTGCCGTCGCCCGCCGCTGACGCACGGCCGATCGGGTCCCATGACGGCGGCGCCCTCCTCCCTCGCCATCGTCGGCGGGCGGAGGTCGGCATGGGCCGCCTGTGCCGCCCTAGGTGTCATGGCTGTCGCCACCTGGGCCTCAGGCGCGGCGCCGGCGATGGCCAAGACCGGCGTGGGGACGTGGCGGGCGGCGGCGAGGCCGGGCACTCCACGCGTCAGCGACCAGACCGCCACGCTCCTGCCCGACGGCCGGGTGCTCGTGGTCGGGGGCATTCCCGCCGGCGACTACAGCAAGGACGCTGCCACCGCGGCCGAGCTCTTCAGCCCCGCGACCGGTCGCTGGACCCCCGCCGGCGCCCTCGCGTCTGGACGCCAGTACCACACGGCCACCGCCCTGGCCGACGGGCGCGTGCTGGTGGCCGGCGGCATACTCGAGTCGACCTTGGTGGCCGACGCCGAGATCTACGACCCCGCTTCCGGCCGGTGGGCGGCCGCCGGCACGATGGTCCAGGGACGTATCGGGCATACGGCCACCCTCCTGCCCGACGGCCGGGTCCTGGTCGCCGGCGGCCTCGCCAAGGGCGCCGAGACTCCCCTCGAGTTCACCGACTCGGCTGAAGTGTTCGACCCCGCCCGCCGCACGTGGACCGCGGTCGCGCCGATGGGCCAGCCCCGCTCCGAGCACACCGCGACGCTGCTCGCCGACGGGACGGCGCTGGTCGCCGGCGGTCGCGGCCTGCCTTACGGGGCCGGGTCCACCTTGCGGGACTCCCTGCTCTTCAATCCCGCCACCGGCGCATGGAGCACCGTTCCCCACCTCCTCAACGCCGCTCGCGCCGGCCATACGGCGACGCTGCTCCCCGACGGCAAGGTGCTCCTCGCGGGCGGCGCGGGCGACGTCGACCACGGCGGCGGCGGCCAGCCGACCGCCTCGGTGGAGATCTACGACCCGGGCACCAAGAACTGGGTGCCGGCGCCCCCGCTGCGGCACGCCCGCATCGCCCATACCGCGACCTTGCTGCCCGGCGGCGCCGTGCTCGCCATCGGCGGTCTCGGCAAGGAGGACGAGACGCGCCACGCCCACGGCGTGACGCCGGCCGAGGTGTTCGATCCCGCCACCCGCCAGTGGACGGACATCGCCGCGCCGCCGATGCCCGCGACCTCGGAGGCGAACCGCGACATGCGCGTCTGGATGCTCGGCGGCCACCACTCGGCGACGCTGCTCGACCGTCAGCCGTGCGGAGCGCACTGCGGCGCGGTGCTCGTGCTCGGCGGCGACAGTGCGGGCGCCCAGCTCTACTCGGCGGCGGGCGGCTCGGGCGCCGGCGCGGCGGGCGGGACACACCGCTCACCGCTCGTCCTAGTTGCGAGCGTCGCCCTCGCCGCGGCCGTCGGACTGGGCGCCGTTCTCGCCCGCACGCGCCGCCGCACCCACAAAGACCCTGGGGAGCGGGCGGGCACGGCGCCGCCCAAACGACCGGGCACGGCGGCCGTGGCGGTGGTCGTCGGCGTGGCCGGCGCCCTCACGGCCGGCGCGGCGGCCGCATCGGCGCACGAGACGTCGACCATCGCCGCCAGCGCCCAGATCGCCGCCCCCGGCGCCCGGGTGTCGGTCGTGGGTGAGGCGGCGGGGGTCGCGCCAGGCACGACGGTCGAGATCCGCTGGGGCGACGCGGCCGGGCCGATCCTCGCCACGCCCTCGCTGGACGGCCACTCCTTCGCCGCCGACGTGCTCGTGCCCGACGCCCCGCCGGGCGCTTCGTACCTGGTCCTGGCGGCGGGCGGGCGCCGGCTCGCGGGGCTTCCGTTCGAGGTGGACGCCATCGGGCTATCGGCGGCGCCCGTTCTGGCGCCCGGCCGCTCGTCCTCGACCGACCGGCGACCGCTCGCGCTCTTTGCGGCACTGGCGGCCGTCGCCATCGGTCTCAGCGCGGCTGCCGGCCGTTCCCGCGCCCGCGGCTGAGGGGACCGTCCGCCCCGGCTTCAGCTCGCGGCGCGGCGAGCGGCCGGCGCGACGTCCCGCCGGGCGGAGCCTGGCGCGGCAACGGGGCACGGCGTCGCCTTCTCCCAGCGGCGCTCGAAGGCGTCGACCTGGTACTCGCAGAACCCCGGATGTTCGATGACGAGGTTGGAGGGGAACCCGAGGTCGGGCAGCTTCGGGTCAGTGAGGGCGAGGAGGGCAAAACGGCGGTCGGCGACGACCAACTTGATCGGCAGCGCATCCACCAGGCGCCCCTCGACGCCGGCGGCGTGATACTCAGCCATGGCCGCCCGGAAGGGCGCGGCCGCGGCGTCCTCCCACGGGCCGCGCTCGTAGAGGACCCGCATCGAGACGCCGCGCTCCAGCGCACGGAGCACCTCGGGATTCACCTCGTCGCGATTGACCGCGTCGGTGGCGGCCCGCTCCGCCCGGGAGCGCTCGGCCGCCTGCGAGTACGGGGGCCGGTTCAGGACGAGGAACTCCTGGCGCGCCTCGGCCAGCAGCCGCTCGTAGGCCCCGCGGGCCTGTGCCGCGTTAGAGAGCACGTGGACGTAGGGCGCGGTCGTGCCCGCCGGCTCGGCGGGCGCGAACTGGGCCAAGATCTCCCGCGTCGAGTCGAGGCGGCCCCGCAGGCTTTGCATGCGATCCTCGTGCGCGGCCCAGAGGCGATCGACGACCTCGTCACGGCCCGGCGTCGTCCACAGCGACGACTCGCCCGGCACCAGCTCGGCGAGCCCGCGGGCCAGGAGCTCCTGCAGCACGGGATAGGCGCTGGTGCGATGCACCCCCGCGGCCTGGGCGAGCTGCGTGGCAGTCGCCGCGCCGAGGCGCAGCAACTGCACGAGGATGCGGGCTTGGTAGCCGTTGAGCCCGAACTCCTCGAAGTCGTTCTTCACCCGTTCGAGTTGGAGCTGCGCATCGGAGGGCGAGACCCCGCCGCCGATCGACGGCGGACGTGCGTCGTCCAGTGCCTCGAACGCCGCTGCTCTCCGACGTGCCATCTCCGACCTCCACATCGTTGTCAATGCTCTTTACAACGTGAGTTATCATAGGCCCTCCCCGTGTCCGTGGGAAGCACGTACGGCCGATTGATCTCCCCCGGCGTGGGACCCACCAGCGCATGCCGGCGTCCGAGGCCCTTGTGCGGGACGGCGTTGTATTATATCTTTAATACAACGCCAAGGCAGGGAGAGCCAGTGCGGTTCCCACATCCGATCAGACTCGCCGTCGCGGCCGTCGCGCTCTCGGCCCTGCCCGTGCTCGCCGTCCGGGCTGAGCTGCTGCCCTTGCCGCCAATTCCTCCCGTCCTTCCCGAGACGACGACCTCGAGCCCGCCCGCGACCAGCACGTCCACGACCGCCCCGTCCACGACCACGCCGACCACGACCACGTCGGCGAGCACCTCGACACCGACTCCCCCGACGACACCCCCGACCACCGCGACGACCGTTTCGCCGGCCCGCCCGGGCTCGACCGACGCCCCCGCCGGTGCCTCACCCGCCACGACGAGCCCCCCGACCACGGCCACCCGCGACGCGCCGTCGCCCGCGCCCGCGCCGCCGCCCGCGCCCTCCCCCTCGGGCGCCGCGGGCGTAGCCCAGGCGTCGACGACCACGCTCGCCCCGACGACCACCACGTCGTCGCCCGCCCGGCCGGCGCCCACCACATCGGCCGCTGCCACCACAACCGCGGCTCCCACGACGGCGCCGGCCAAAGCGGTGTCGGGCACGGTCGGCGCCAAGCCATCCGCATCCGCGGGGCCGGCGGCGCCCTCACCCGCGCCGGGCACTCCTGAAGGACCGCCGGCGCTCACCGGAGCAACCGGCGGCGCCACCTCCGGTCGCCTCAGCGATGACGACGTACGTCAGATCCTGCGCTCGCTGGCCCAGTCGGACACGTCGAGCAGCGTCGAGTTGATCAACGCGCTCGCACCCCTGCTGGCCGCGGGTTGGACGCCCGAGCAGGTCGCGCTGGTCGCCTTCGGGAGCTTCCCAGTGGCCGGACCCGCCTTCTACTCCGACGACTGGCACGCGCCCCGCTACACGCCGACGTTCCACCTCCACGCCGGCACGGACATCCTCACCGCGTTCGACACCCCCGTTCGAGCGCCGTTCGACGGCGTCCTGCGCTACGCCGACGAGGCGGTGGGCGGGAGGTCCGCGTACGTGACCGCGCCCGACGGCACGTTCGCCTACATGACCCACCTCAACGGGTACGTGGCCGATCTCTCCTCAGGGACGACGGTCGCGCGAGGCGAGGTGGTCGGCTTCGCAGGGGACAGCGGCAACGCACACGGCGGCGCCCCGCACGTGCACTTCGAGTACCACCCCGGCGGCGGCGCGCCCGTGAACCCCAAGCCGATCCTCGACCGCTGGCTGGCCGACGCGCTGGCCGCCGTCCCGTCCGTGCTGGCAAGCGCCGGCGATGCGGCCGGCGACGATGTCGCCCCCCCGACGCCTCCCGCGCCAGCGCCGGTCGCCGCTCCTCAGTCCGCGGCGTGGGACCGGGCCACGATCGCCGCCCAGGTGCGCGACTACGCCTGGCGGCAGGCGACGGCGCTCGCCGCGCGCCTGCTCGACCCGCTCACGCCGGCGGCTCTCCGGCGCGATGTGCATGACGCCGACTGAGCTCCGCCGGGCCCAGGGCGAGTAGGGGGAGAGTCCCACGGAACCGCAGCATGACGGCGCAGAAGGCAACGGACGGTCACGATCGTCCTGGGCCGCGCGCCCGCTGTGGGCCGAGAAGGAGGCGATGGTCGCGGCTGACCTCGAGGCATTCGGGCTGAGCGGCTACGAGGCACGGGTCCTGGTGGCGTTGCTCAAGCTCGGGACCGCGAGCGCCAGCCAGCTGGGCCGGGAGTCGGGCGTGCACCGCACCAGCACCTACCCGGTGCTCGACGCGCTGTGCGTGAAAGGCCTCGCCGAACCGCTCCCGGGCAAGCTCGCCCTGTGGGTCAGCGCCGGGCGCGACGCGGTTCTCAACCGCCTGTACAGCCTCCAGGAGGATCGGCTTCGCGGCCTGCAGACGCGCCTGGAACAGACCCGGCGGCTGATGGCCGACCTCGTTCCCGAGTCGACGCCGGCGACGCTCGCGCACCTGCAGCTCGTCCGGGGCGCCCAGGCGATCGAGAAGGCGTACGAGCGGATGCTGGCGTCGGTGCAGCGGGAGCTGATTGTGTTCAACCGCCCGCCCTACGGGTTGGAGAGCACGACGATCAGCCAGCGCGTGCTCGAGACCCTCGCGCGGGGCGTGGACACGAGGGTCCTGTACCGCGCCGTCGAGCTCGAGGCCCCCGGCGCCGACGGCTTCCGCCAGGAGACGGCGGCGTACATCCGGTTGGGCGTCAGCGCCGGCCTGGTCGACGACCTGCCCCTCAAGCTGGCGGTCGCCGATCGGCGGGTGGCGCTGGTGACCCTCGTGAGCGTCGAGGACGAGGGCGGCTTCCCGACCAGCTTGCTCGTCGAGAACCCCGGCTTCGCCGAGGCCATGGCGGCCGCCTTCGAGCACTACTGGACGACGGCCCGCAGCGTGGCGGGGCTGCTCGGCGTCAAGCCGGCCGGCACCTAGATTGCCCGGCCGAGCCGACCGCGGACGCGGGGTCCTCGTTCGCTCTCAGTGTTGACTTACTCTCATACAACGCCGTACGCTTCTTCCCAGTCCTGGGAAGCCTCATGACGCACCGGAGTCACACATGCCGCGCACCGTCGTCACCCGCCGCCGAACCGTCGTAGTGACCCTGGCGGCGGGAGCCGTCGCCGCCCTGGCCGGGGCGGCGATACCGCTCGCCAGCCGTGCGCCAGGTGGCCCGCCGTCTGCCCGGCCGGCGGCGAACGCCGCCTCGGCGCAGGCGGCGCTCGGCCGCCTGCCCCTGACCTTCGAGGCGAACGCCGGCCAGGCAGCGCCCCCGTCGGTGTTCGTGGCGCGGGGCCGCGGCGTGGCGTTGGGCCTCGGCGGGGACGGGGCCACCTTGCGCCTGGCGCAGGGGCCGTCCGCCGCCGCCCCGGTCGACCTTCGGTTCCAGCCTGTCGGAGGCGCCCGCACCGCGCCCGTCGGAGAGGCCGGACTCCCCGGGGTGGTCAACTACCTGCGGGGTCCCGACCCTGCGCGCTGGCTGAGGAACGTCCCCACCTACGGGCGCGTGACCTACGCGGGGGTGTGGCCCGGCCTCGACTGGGCGTTCCACGGTCAGGGCGCCGAGCTGGAGTACGACGTGATCGTCGCCCCGGGCGCGGACCCGGCGGCGGCCCAGTTCCGCCTGTCCGGCCAGCGCCGCCTCTGGGTCAGCCCCGACGGCGACCTCCGCATCGACACCGCCCGCGGAGTGCTGGTGCAGCACCGGCCGGCGGCCTACCAGGAGGTCGACGGCCAGCGGCAGCCGGTTGCCGCCACCTACCGGCTGCACGGGGCGGACGTGAGCTTCCGGATCGGCGCCTACGACCCGGCCCGCCCGCTGGTGATCGACCCCGTGCTCACCTACTCCACCTACCTGGGCGGCGCGAATCTCGATGCCGCCTCGGCGGTGGCCTTGGACAGCCGAGGCGCGGCGTACGTGGCGGGCAGCACCTACTCGGCCGATTTCCCCGGCTCGCCGGGGGGTTCGGGCCGGCCCAACGGCGACGTCGTCGTGATAAAGCTCAACCCCAACGGGACGGTCGCCTACACCACCACGCTGGCGGGCGGGGCCGCCGACAACGCGAACGCCATTGCGGTGGACGGCTCCGGAGCCGCCTACGTGGCGGGCGCGACCGACTCCACCGACTTTCCCACCACGCCGGGAACGCTGCGCCCGGCCTGCTCGGCGACCACCCCCGCAACGTCGGCCACCGAAGGATTCGTCGCCAAGCTCGGCCCGAACGGCGACACCCTGGCGTACTCCACCTGCCTCGGGGGCGCCGACCGCGATGTCGTCTACGGCCTGGCCGTCGACGGCGCGGGGCGGGCGTGGGCGACCGGCACGACCATCTCGACCGACTTCCCGGCCGTGAACCCGCTGAGCTTGCAGGTCGACCTGCCCAAGCCGCTCGTGCACCTGGCCGACGCGTTCGTCTCCCAGCTCGACGCCACCGGGCAGACGCTCCTGTACTCGACCCGCATGGGCGGACTCGACCGAGACGAGGGTGACAGCGTCGCGCTCGACGCGGCGGGCCGCGCCTACGTGGCGGGGTGGACGCAGTCGGGCGTCGGGTTCCCCACCACAGCCGGTGCGCAACAGCCGGCACGGACCAAGCCGTGCGCCATCGTCCCCACGACCGCGGGAGGCACGTGCCCCGCCGTCGGCTTCGTGGCCAAGTTCGACCCGAGCCAGGCGGGGCCGCTGGCGCTCGCCTACTCGACGCTCGTGACCAGCACGCTCCCGGGCCCCCTCGACATCAATATCGGCACGCAGGCGTTCTCGGTGGCGGTCGGGGCCGACGGCACGGCCTGGGTTGCGGGGGTCAGCCGCGAAGCCAGCCTCCCGACCACCCCGGGCGCCTTCCAGACCGCCCTTGCCGGCGGGCAGGACGTGTTCGTCATCGCGCTCAAGCCGGACGGGAGCGGCGTGCTCTACGGCACCTACCTGGGCGGCGCGGGCGACGAGTCCCAGGGCAGCCAGAGCCCGGTCGCCATCGCGCTCGGCCCCGATGGCCTGGTCTATGTCGCCGGGTTCACGACCTCGACGAACTTTCCCCTCACGCCGGGCGCGTTTCCCGGGTCGCACCTCACCGAGAATGACGTCGACACCTTCGTGGCCGCCCTCATGCCCTTTGGGCCCAACGCCGGCCTGCGGTATTCCACGTACCTGGCCGGCAACGGCGATGACACCGCGTCCGGGCTCGCCGTCGACGGTTCGGGCGCGGCGTACGTGGTGGGACAGACCTCCTCGACGAACCTCCCGGCCGCGGCCGCCGTGCAGGGCCAGAACAACGGTGAGGAGGACGCATTCGTGGCCAAGGTCTCCTTCCCGACCCAGCTCCGGGTCACCACCGCTCCCGCGGCGCCGTCGCAGATCCTGCTCGACGACGTGCCCCGGGACAGCTGGGGCCTGACCTGGCTCGACCTCCCGGCGGGGTCGTACAACCTGTCGTTCACCCACGTCGAGGGCTGGACCGAGCCCGCCCCCCAGACGGTGACGGTGGCGGCGGGGCAGACCGTGGCGGTCGCGGGGGCCTTCACCCGGCGAGGGAGCCTGCGGGTCTCCACCTCGCCCGGCGTGCCCGCCGCCATCTCGGTGGACGGGATCCCCCGCAACAACTGGGGGATGTGGACCGACCTGCCCGCGGGCGCCCACGAGGTGTGCTTCGGCCCCGCCGCGGGCTACGCGCCTCCCCCCTGCCAGAACGTGACCGTCACCGCGGGGGCCCTCACGGAGATCACGGGGACCTACACCGCCTCGCCCGCCGCCCCCGGGCCCGTGGGGATGGGCCGCCTGCGGGTCACGACCTCGCCCGCGCTGGCATCGCAGATCCTGCTCGACGGCGTACCCCGCGACAGCTGGGGGCTGACCTGGCTCGAGCTGCCCCCGGGCACGTACAACCTGTCGTTCACCCACGTCGAGGGCTGGACCGAGCCCGCCGCGCAGACGGTCACGGTGACCGCGGGGCAGGACACGGTCGTCGACGGCGTCTTCAGCCGCCGGGGGAGCCTGCGGGTCACGACGTCCCCGGCCCTGCCCGCGGTCGTCTCGGTCGACGGCGTGCCCCGCAACGACTGGGGGATGTGGACGGACCTGCCCACGGGCCCGCACACGGTGTGCTTCGGCCCCGTCCCCGGCTTCACCGCACCCCCCTGCCAGCCCGTCGTCCTGTCCGCCGGCGTGCTCACGTCGATCACTGGCGCCTACGCGGCGGCGTAGCCCTCGGCAGTAAATGTGCGGAGCATCTATATTCGAATGGCTGACCTTCGCGAGGAGCGCGGAACGCGGTGTTGACTTGCTTTCATACAAAAGGTAGATTCGGCTCGTAGGACCGTCCCAAGGCAAAATGCGTCGCCATCCATACCCGGAGGATCGGTGAAAGGCGGACGACCCCCGAGCCGGCCCTGAACACGGTGCGGCCTCGATGTAAGGCGAAAGGAATTGACATGATCACCCGCATCCGGGCCGCCGCCCTCGGCGCCGTTCTCGCCCTCGGGACGATGCTGGCGGCGGCGCCCGCCGGCCACGCCTTGCTCCCCACCGCGCTGATCGCCGCCACCGGCACGGACGGCTCGGCCGACGTGACGCTGAAGTTCACCGGCAACGTCAGCCAGACCGACGCCACCCTGATCACCGTCTACCCGGGCCTCGTCGTGCGCACCCCGCCCTTCTACCCGGTCGGGGCCGTCGGCCTCTCCGAGGGCTGCCAGCTGGTCAGCGTCCCCCTCGGCACCGGCACCGGCAGCGCGAACCCGGGCTTGAGCTTTGCCTCCTCGGCCGCCTACGACGCCACCACCGACACCACCACGATCGTCGTGACGGTGCAGAACGTGCTGGCCGCCGGGCACTGGGCCGTGGTCGTGTCGTCGGGAGCGGTGACGCCCAATCCGGCCTCTCCCGGCTGCGTTCATTTCGTCGCCACCCCGTAGGACACTGCTTGGGCGCCCATCAGGGTGAGGAAATTGCTGGGCCGTTCCGTTGACATGTTCCTATACAACAGGCTATTCTTGCCGGTAGCGTTTGCTCATTCCTCGACGGACACCGGCAGGACCTTTTTCGTACAAGTCCTCTGATCGCCGCTAGGTCTGCCCCGCGGGCGGGCCAGCTCCAGCGTCCTCGTATTGCCCCTTTCCTTCCTCGCGGCCACAAGTTCATTGGAGCGCACGATGGCGGCCACATCCGTCGCGAAATCGGCAGCCAACGCGCCTGCGGCGCCGACCGCGACCAACGCGACGCCCGCGCCGCCCGGGCCCCGGTGGCGTCGGCGCGTGCGGGCCCCGCGGACGGCCCTGCTCCTGCTGGCCGTGGTCTCGGCCCTCTCGCTGGCGACGCGGGCAGCGTGGATAGGCGATCCGCCCACGCCCGTCTTCGACGAGAACTACTACGTCAACGCGGCGCGGACCATCGCCGGGATACCCGTCCCGCATGGCGCCGCGTATTCCGGCGCCTCGCCCCACCTCGACCCCAACTACGAGCACCCGCCCCTCGCCAAGGTGCTCGTCGCCGCCGGCATCCGCCTCTTCGGTGACCGGCCGCTGGGTTGGCGGGCGGCCAGCCTCGTCTTCGGCAGCCTCGCCGTCCTCGCCCTCTACTGGCTCGTGCGGGGGGTGGGCGGCAGCTCGTGGCTGGCCCTGGGCGCGGCGTCGATCCTGGCCGCCGACAACCTGTTCCTGGTGCACGGGCGGTTGGCGACGCTCGACGTGTTCGCGGTCACGCTCATGCTCGCCGGCGCCGGGTTGTATGTCCGTCACCGGCCGGTCGCGACCGGCGTGGCGCTCGGCCTGGCCGGCTGCACCAAGCTCGTCGGGCTGTACGCCCTGGGCGCCCTCGCCCTGCTCGAACTGCTGCGGTGGCGCTGGCCCGCCGAGCTGGCGGCCGGGCCGGCGAGCTCGGGCGGGTGGCAGCGCCTCCGCCCGTACGCCCGCCGCCTCGCCATCTGCGTGGTTGTCACCGCCGTCTCGTTCGGGATCGGCTTGGCGCTGCTCGACGCCCGGTACACCGTCTTCGACAGCCCGCTGACGCACCTGCGCTACATGCTGGGGTACGCCGGCAATCTCCCCCCGCACCCGCCGGCCCACCCGGGCATCGCCTTCGCGCCGACGTCGATGCCGTGGGAGTGGCTGCTCAACCGCAAGGCCATCCTCTACTACCAGCGCCTCGCACCCGGGTCGGGGAGCGTGCTGGTCCAGTTCCAAGGCCGCTTGAGCCCGTTCGTGATCTTCCTGGCCGTGCCCGCGCTGCTGGCGGCCGGCCACGCTGCGCTCCGCCGGCGCGACGCCGTGGCCCAACTGGCGCTGGCGTGGACGGTGGCGACCTTCGGGGCATTTTTCGTGGTCAGCCTCGACCACCGCTTCAACTACCTGTACTACATGCTGGCGGTCCTCCCCGGGATCTGCATCGCCCTCGCCCGCGTGCCGTCGGGGCGGCGGTGGGCGAAGGTGGCGGTCCCCGTCTACGCCGTCGCCCTCCTCTTCGAGCTGGTGGTGATGTTTCCGGTCCACACGTGGAGCGGGGCGTGACCACCGACCTCATGCTGGCCGAGACCGCACCCGAGGAGGAGGCGCCCAGCACGCCGGCGGCGCCTGTCACGGGACGGTCACCCCGGCGGGCGGCGGCGGCCGCGCTCGCCGTCTACGCCCTCCTCGCGGTCGCCCTATTCGCCGGCGCGTGGCGGTCGCCGACCCGCACCAGCGTGGGGGGGACGCTGGATCCGCCCCTCCACATGTGGTTCCTCCGGTGGACCCCGTGGGCCCTGAGCCACGGCCACCTCCCCTTCTTCACGCACCACCTGAACTTCCCGGTCGGCGTGAACCTGCTCTGGAACACCTTCCTGCCGCTGCCCGCCATCGTGCTGTGGCCGGTCACCGTCAGCCTCGGCCCCATCGCCGCCCTGAACACCTTCGTCACGCTCAACGTGGCGTTGTCGGCGTGGAGCGCGTACCTGCTGGTGCGTTCGCTGGTGACGAGCCGGGCCGCCGCCTTCGTCGCCGGGCTCGTCTACGGGTTCGGGCCCTACATGGCGGCCCACTCGGCCGAGCACTCCAACCTGACCGCGGCGTTCGTCCCGCCGCTGCTGTTCCTGGCGCTCGCCGAGATCCTGGTGCGGCAACGCCGGTCCGCTCGCCGATCGGGCGTCGCCCTCGGCCTGCTCCTGCTCTGCCAGCTCCTCATCACCGAGGAGCTGCTCGCCACCGAGGCCATCGCCGGCGTGGTCGGCGTCGCCGTGCTGATCGTGCTCCACCGGCGGGAGGTGGCCGCCCGCGCCCGCCACGCCCTCCGGTCGCTCGGCTGGTCGGCCGGGGTGTTCCTACCGCTCGCGGCGCCCCTGTTGCTGTACCAGTTCTTCGGGCCGCGGCCCGTTCACGGGGTGATCCAGCCGCCCAACGTCTTCGTCAGCGACCTGGCCAACTTCGTCTCGCCCACCGGCTTCCAGGCCGTCGGGCCGGGCGGGCCGTGGTCGGTGCGCCACTGGACGGGCAACCCCCTCGAGCACACCGCCTACCTCGGCGTTCCGCTGCTGGCCCTGCTGATCTACGCCGCCGCCAAGCTGTGGGCTCGCCCGCTCGTGCGCTTCTGCACGATCCTCGGTGCGAGCCTGGCGGTCCTGTCGCTCGGGGCGCACCTGCACGTCGGGGGGCGCGACACGCACATCCCGCTGCCCTGGGGCTGGTTCGAGCGGCTCCCGGTGGTGGCCAACATCCTCCCGGCCCGCCTCACGCTGTACGTCGACCTTCTCGTCGCCGTACTCCTGGCGGTGTTCGTCGATCACCTCCTGGGTCGCCGGCCCCGGGGCCGCCGCGTGCCCGGGCTGATCGCCGTGGCGGCCGTCGTGCTGTCCCTGGCGCCGGTCGTGCCGTACCCGACTGCCCGCATCGACCTGCCCCGCTTCTTCACCGGCGAGGGCGTCCGGCGTATCCGCGAAGGCAGTGTGGTCCTGGTGGCGCCGTGGCAGCAACTCTACCCGTCGGCGCCCATGCTCTGGCAGGCGGCTTCGGGGATGCGCTACCGGATGGCGCAGGGGTATTTCATCGCCCCCGGTCGGGATGGCAAGCCAATGTACGGGGCCACATTTTCCCGCCTTTCGTTCACGATGCTGCGCATCCAGGGCGGGAACGAGGTCGAGATGACCGATGCTGTCCGGGCTGACATACAGCGTGATCTCCGGGCGATAGACGTGTCTTCGATCGTCGTCGGACCGATGGACCATCAAGACAAGATGCTGCAGTTCTTCGCCTCCCTGTTGGGGCGCGACCCGGAGCCTGTCGACGGCGTCTACGTGTGGTGGAACGTCGGAGCCGAACCCAGCCGACCCTGATTCGACTCGAGGAGCCGTGATGAGAGTGCACTGCGTGCGACGCCAGGCGGCCCTGGCCGCATTCGTCCTGCTGGCGGCGGCGTGCGGATCGCCCGGCTCCGCGGCCACGCACACCCACGCCGGCGACAATGCCGCGCCCCCCGCTCCGTCGGAGCCCGAGGCCCCGGCGCCCGTGGTGGTGCGGGGGGGGATGGAGGTGAGCGACCAGGTCGGCGACGGGACCAGCATCACCGTCGGGAAGGTCACGATCGAAGGGCTCGGCGGGTGGGTCGTCATCCACGAAGACCAGGGGGGGCCCGAGCGCATCCTCGGTCACGCCCACGTCGACGAAGGCGTGACCCGCAACCTGGTGCTGCCGCTCGACGCGCCCGTCCCGCCCGGCGGGTATTGGGTCATGCTCCACCGCGACGGAGGCGCCTCCGGCGTCTTCGAATGGCCCGGCGGCCCCGATGGGCCCGTTCGGGCGCCGGTCGGGGTCGCCTATGTGCTCAAGAAGGTGCAGCTGTCATCGGCGCCCGCGAGCTCGTGAGCCACTAGGGCGGAGACGTTCATATGGTCACTGTTGACTATGACTGTCACAACAGGCTAGATTGACACTATCTAGGGAGATTGCGTCAGCTGTGTCCAGGTGCAGCGAGTCTCGTCCTAGACAGCGACGGGCGCGTTGAACTTTTCCGGTTTGACGGGCTCATCGGTGCCAAGAAAAGGCTCGCCCCACCTGGGCGAGAATCCACGCGCCTGCCGATGCAGGAAAAGGAGAACATCGATGGGAAGCAAGAAGTGGCAAGGGATGAGAAAGCGAAAGCTCCTGCTCGCGCCGGCGGCCGGAGTCGTGGCCGTGCTTTCGGTCGCGGCCGCGGCTTACGCCTGCACGAACTACGTGGGCCTCATGGTCCTCAAGGGCAACAACTCGGGGACCGGCACCGTCACGGTCACGGGCCTGCAGTCCTGGAACGAGGCCAGCCAGGCCATGACCCAGAACGTGTCGTCGGGCATCGCCAAGGCCAACAAGGCCCAGGACGGCACGAACGGCAACTTCGGCGTGTGGGCCGGGCCCCGCACGGACTCGGGCCACACGGGCAACCCGTGGCGTTTGGGCGGCGGCGCCAGCTCGACCACCCTCGACGTGAACTTCTTCGACGGGGGGTCGACGACCGACGGCTACGCCTACACCAACCACACCACGTGGAACAACCCCACCGGTGACTGCATGACCTGGAACGTGCCCGTGGTCCAGGTGACCAAGCTCGGGACCGTGACCGTGAACTCGAGCGGCAACATCACGGGCGGGGCGGGCACGTACTTCGTGAGCTACGCCTCCAACTGGGCGTGGTTCAAGTGGCCGGTCGCCAACGCCAAGGTCTCCGTCTCGCCGAAGGAGTCGGGCGTGTGCCTCAGCACGTCTGACTCGGTGAACGGCAACCAGGGCCCGATCACCGTCCTGTAGGCACGAGGACTGGGGACCAACGTTGCCTGGAGAACGCGGAGGGCCCCAGAAGGGGCGGGAGCGGGGACGGCGGCCCGCTCCGGCGCCCTGCCGGGGGCTCGGGGCGCACGCACGGGCGCTGACCATGGCGGGGGTGGCGGCGATGGCCCTCGCCGGGTGGGCGGCGCCGGCCGCGGCCGGCGCGCAGCCGCACCCGACGGTCCGCTCGGAAGTGCCGATCACGGCCACCGACATCTACAACAAGCCGTCGAACAACTCGCCGCAGCTCGCCGTCGACCCGACCGACGCCCGGTTCGTCGTCGTCGCCAACCGTCTCGATGCGCCCTTCAACTGCTCGCTCCAGGCCTCCGGCGACGGCGGGCGCTCGTGGGTGTCGGCCCGGCCGGTGCCTCAGCTGCCCGAGGGCGCTGACACCTGCTACGCCCCCGAGGTCGCCTTCGGCCGCCACGGCCTCCTGTACTACCTCTTCGTGGGGCTGCGCGAGCCGGGGAGCAGCCCGATGGGGGTGTACCTCACCACGTCCCGCGATCGGGCCCACAGCTTCAGCCCTCCCCGCCAGGTGCTCGGCCCGCGCCACTACGGCGTGCGCATGGCGTTCGACCCAACCTACGGCGCGCAGGGCCGCATCCACTTGGTGTGGCTGGAGGCAAACAGCGACCCGCCCCTCGGAGGGCTGCCCAGCCCTCCGAACCCGATCATGGCGGCCCATTCCGATGACGGGGGCGCCACCTTCTCGCCGCCCGTGCACGTCAGCGACAGTGCCCACCCGCTGGCTGTCGCGCCGGCGGCCACCATCGGCGCCAACCACTCGCTCCACGTCCTGTACTACGACCTGGGCGACGACCAGCGCGACTATCGAGGCCTGGAAGGCACCCGCTGGGAGGGGAACTGGTCGCTCGTGGCGGCCACGTCGCCGGACGCGGGCGGCCACTTCGCTCCCGGTGTGACCGTCGACGACGGCGTCGTGCCCCCGGAGAGGGTGATGTTGATCTTCACCATGCCGCCGGCGGCCCTGGTCGCCGACGGCCACGGCGGCCTGTACGCCGCGTGGCACGATGCGCGCAACGACGACTGGGACGTGTTCCTCCGCCACTCCCCCGACGGCGGCCGCACCTGGTCGCCGGCGACCCAGGTCAACGACAACCGTGGGCGCGACGAGACCCACCAGTACCTGCCGCGCCTCTCCGTGGCCCCGAACGGCCGCCTCGACGTCATCTTCTACGACCGGCGCAACAACGTCGAGAACCGGGGCAACGACGTGTACTACACGTTCTCGAACGACCGCGGGGCCACGTTCGCCCCCAACCGCAAGCTGACCGCCCTCGACTCCGACAGCATGGTGGGGCCGAAGTACGCCGTCCCGTCGGCCATGGGGATGGTCGACTTCGGGTCGCGCCTCGGGCTGGTGTCGACGAACGCCCGGGTGCTGGCGGCGTGGACCGACACCCGGTTCACCGCCCGTGGCAACCCCGCCCAGGACATCTTCGGCACCGAGATCGACTTCGGGGCAGGCTCGTCGGGCGTCCCCGGTTGGCTCGCCGGGGCCGGCGTCGCCGTCGGCTGGACGGCGGCGGGCCTGGCTGCCTGGGGGCTCATCCAGCGGCGCAACAGGAGGGAGCAGGCGTGAACCGGGGGCTTCGCACCATCGCGCTGGCGGGCGGCGCGCTGGCCATCGTCACCGCCACCGGGTGCAGCGCCCCGACGGCGCCGCTGCCGCCCCGGCCCCCCGCCGTCGACGTGACGATGCAGGACTTCCGCTTCGACGTGAAGGGCGCCATCCCGCGGGGTCGGGTCGTGTTCAACGTCAACAACGCCGGCCACCGCAACCACCGTCTCGCGCTCGTCTACCTGCCCGACAACCTCCCGCCCCTCGACGTGCAGCTGCGCGGGACGGAACGGGCCTCGGTCGACGAGCTCGCCAGCCTGCCCACCCGACCCCCGGGCGCGAGGGATCGGTTCGCCGCCGATCTCGACCCCGGGCGATGGGCGTTCATCTGCTTCCTGGTCGAGCCCGACGGCACGAGCCACGCCCTTCAGGGGATGGCTCGGGAGTTCCGGGTGCAATGAACCGGGGCGCCCTCGTCGTGCTCCCGACCTACAACGAGGCGGAGAACATCGCGGAGATCCTCCGCTGCCTCCGCCGTGAGGCGCCGCACGTCGATGTCGTCGTCGTCGACGACGGGAGCCCCGACGGCACCGCGTTCGTCGCCCGGAGGGTGGCCGCCGAGGTAGGGCGCATCGAGGTCGTCGTGCGGCCGGGCAAGGCCGGCCTCGGGGCCGCCTACCGGGCGGGCTTCGAATACGGCCTGGCCAGGAACTACGGCGTCCTGGTCGAGATGGACGCCGACCTGTCCCACGACCCTCTGTCCCTGCCCTCCCTGCTGGCCGCGGTACGGGAGGGCGCCGACCTAGCGATCGGCTCCCGCTACGTCCCGGGTGGGGCGACGCCCGACTGGGTGTGGCGGCGCCGGCTCCTGTCCCGAGCCGGGAACCGCTACGCCGGGCGCATGCTGCGCCTGG
>JAHFUQ010000171.1 GCA_023265045.1 Acidimicrobiia bacterium | reverse complement strand
CCCCGCAAGGCGGCGCGGCCGGCGCCCGGCCCGACCGCGCCGCCCGCCGCGACCGCGTCGCCGGCTACGAAGGCCGGCAGAGCGGCGCCGGTTACGAAGGCCGGCATCTCGCGCAAGAAGGCGGCGCCGGCGGCCGGCGCACCTGCGCCCCCACCGCCTGCACCCTCGGACGAGGGGTAACGGCTGCGCCGCCGGCTCGACGTCGAGCTGGTGCGTCGGGGGCTGGCGGCGAGCCGTGAGCGGGCCCAAGCCGATATCGTCGCCGGACGGGTGCGCGTGAGCGGGGCCGTAGCGGAGAAGGCAGCTCGGCTGGTTGACGCCGCGGAGCCCGTCGATCTGGTCGGCCCGCCGCCGAGGTTCGTGAGCCGTGGCGGTGAAAAGTTGGACGCCGCCCTCGACCGGTTCCGGGTCGCCGTCGAGGGCCGCACCGCGCTCGACGCCGGCGCGTCGACCGGCGGCTTTACGGACTGCCTGCTCCAGCGGGGCGCCGTGATGGTGATCGCGGTCGACGTCGGGAACGGCCAGCTCGACGCCCGCCTCCGGGCCGACCCCAGGGTCGTCGTGCGGGAGCGCACCAACGTGCGCCGCGTCACGCTGGCCGCGCCGGTCGACGTGGTCGTCGCCGACCTCGCCTTCGTGTCGTTGCGGACCCTCGCCGAGGCGCTGGTCAGCCTGGCGACACCTGCCGGTGACATTGTCGCCCTGATCAAGCCCCAGTTCGAAGCGGGTCGGGTCGAGGCCTCGAAGGGAAAGGGCGTGATCCGGGACCCGGCCGTGTGGCGGCGAGCCGTCGAGGGGGTAAAAGACGCGTTCGCCGGGGCCGGCGCCGCGATGATGGGGCTCATGGTGTCGCCGTTGCGGGGGGCCGAAGGAAACGTCGAGTTCCTCGCCCACTTCCGGCGGGGCGCCACCCAGGCAGCCGCCGTGTCCCAGGCCCACCCGGACATCGCCGCGGTCATCGCCGAGGCTGAGGCGGCGGCCCTGTGACCGAGCCGCAGGCGAGCGGACCAACGACTCGGCCGGGGGCGCAGGCGGGCGGACCAACGACACGGCAGCTCCGCTCGGCGGGGCGGCCGCCGAGCGCGTCAGCCCAATGAGCCTCGTCTTGATGGTCGTCAACGAGAACCGGCCGCGGGCCGTCGAGCTGGCGCGCCAGGCGTCGGAGTGGCTGAGGAGCCGGGGGCATTCCGTCCGTTTCGCCGACAAGCGCGCCGATGCCGACGCCGTCGCCGACGACGACGGCCCGGGCGGCGCCGTCGACCTTGCCGTCGACCTTGCCGTCGACCTTGCCGTCGCTCTCGGCGGCGACGGCACCATGCTGCGGGCCGTTCACCTGGCGGCGGCCTTCGGCGCGCCCGTCCTCGGCGTGAACCTTGGCCGCCTCGCCTACCTGGCCGCCATCGAGCCCGACGACCTGTGCCCGGCCCTCGATCGCTGGCACAACGGCGATTTCATGGTCGAGGAGCGCACGACGCTGTGCTTCACCGTCGAAGGGGAGCCGGAGTCACGCCACATCGCCTTGAACGAGGCAGTCCTGGAGCACTCCGGGCCGGGTCACACGGTGCACCTGCGGGTGACGATCGACGGCCGGCCCTTCCACAGCTACGTCGCCGACGCCCTCATCCTGGCCACGCCCACCGGGTCGACCGCGTACTCGTTCTCAGCCGGCGGCCCCATCGTCTCGCCTCGGCTCAACGCCCTGCTCGTCACGCCCGTCGCGCCCCACACGCCGTTCTCCCGCACCCTCGTGCTCCACCCCGGCGAGCAGGTGCGGGTGGAGGTGCTCGACTTCCGGGGCGCGGTCCTGTCGGTCGACGGCCAGGACCTCGGCCGCCTGGCCCGAGGCGACGCGGTACGCGGGGACATCACGTCGAACCCGGCCCGGCTGGTCGTGTTCGGCGAACGCAGCTTCTACGAGGTGCTGAAGGCCAAGTTCGGGCTGGCCGACCGCTGATGGCTGACCGCTGATGCTCGCCGAACTGCACGTCTGCGACCTAGGGGTCATCGCCGACCTCACGCTGGTGTTCGGGCCGGGCATGACGGCGCTCACGGGCGAGACGGGCGCGGGCAAGACCTTGGTGGTGGAGGCCATCGAGCTGCTGCTCGGGGGGCGGGCCGACCCCCTGCTCGTGCGACCAGGCGCGGGCGAGGCGCGTGTCGAGGGCCGGTTCGTGGTCGACGCCGACGACGAGCTCGTGCTGTCGCGCATCGTTCCCCGCGACGGGAGGTCGCGCGCGTACGTCAACGGCCGCCTGGCGACGGCCGCCGAGCTGACCGAGGCGGGGCGTCGCCTCGTCGACCTCCACGGCCAGCACGCCCACCAGTCGCTGCTGGGGGCCCGGGTGCAGCGGGGCGCCCTCGACCGCTTCGGCGACGTCGACCTCACCGCCCTCGCCGAGGCGCGCAGCCGCCGCGACGCCATCGACGAGGCCCTCGGCGCCCTCGGCGGCGACGAGCGGGCGCTTGCGAGGGAGATCGACCTGCTTCGCTACCAGCTCAGCGAGATCGCCGGCGCCGCCATCACCGGGCCCGGCGAGGAGGACGAGCTGGAGCTCGAGGAGGATTTGCTGGCCGACGCCGAAGCCCACCGAGACGCGGGCGAGCGGGCGTACCGGGCGCTGACGGACGGCGACAGCGCGGGCGACGCCGTGGGGCGCGCCATCGCCGCTCTCAGCGGCCGGCGTCCGTTCGAGGCGCTGCGCGAGCGGGCCCGCGCGCTGGCGGCTGAGCTGGCCGAGGTGGCCTCCGACCTGCGGCACGCGAGCGAGGCCGTCGTCGTCGACCCGGAACGCCTCGACGCGGTGCGCCGCCGCCGGCGACTGCTCGCCGACCTGCGACGGAAGTACGGTGAGCGATTGTCCGACGTCCTCGACTTCGAGCACCAGGCCCAGGCGCGGCTGGCAGAGCTGGAGCAGCACGGCGAGCGAGCCCGAGCGCTCGAAACGGAGCGCGCCATGGTGGCGGGTGAGGTGGCGAAGCACGCCGCCTCGGTGGCCGCCGCCCGCCGCGCTGCCGCGCCCTTCCTGGCTGCGGCCGTCCAGGAGCGGTTGCAGCAACTGGCGATGGCGGGGGCTCGCTTCGAGATCGACGTCAGCGGCGCCGATCCGGCCGACGACGTGACGTTCCTGCTCGGCGCCAACCCGGGCGAGGCCAGCCTGCCCCTGGCGCGGGTGGCGTCCGGCGGCGAGCTGGCGCGCGCCATGCTCGCCTTGCGGTTGGCGCTCGGCGCCAACGACGACGCGCAGGCGCCGTCCACGCTCGTCTTCGACGAAGTCGACGCAGGGATCGGCGGCCAGGCCGCGCTCGCCGTGGGCCGCGCCCTCGCTGCCCTGGAGACGCCCCAAGTTTTCGTCGTCACCCACCTGCCCCAGGTGGCGGCGTTCGCTGACCAACAGGTGGCGGTGACCAAGCAGGAGCGCGACGGCCGGACGGTCGCCGACGCGCACGCCCTGAGCGACGAGGAGCGGGTCGTCGAGCTGTCCCGCATGCTGTCGGGCCAGCCCGCCAGCGCGGCGGCCCGGGACCACGCCCAGGAGCTGCTGGCCACCGCGGTCAGGGCCAAGGCGGGGACGGGGACGGCCTGATGGCGGCGCCGTCGTCCCGCCTGCCGCGCCGGTACCGGCTCGTGCCGGTCAGCGCCCCGCCCGCCAACGGCGTCGCCGCCACCGGCGTCGCTATCGAGGCGGCGGCCCGCGTCGACGCCCGCACCAAGCGGCTGCTCACCCGCGTGCAGCCGGGCGAGATCGCCGTGATCGACCACCTCGACCTCGACCGGCTGGCCGCCGAGGGGCTCATCAAGGCCCGGGTGGCGGCGGTGGTGAACGCCTCCCGTTCGATCTCGGGCCGCTATCCCAACATGGGCCCGCTGCTGCTGGTCGCCGCCAACATCCCGCTCATCGACGACGTCGGCCACGACGTCATGACCGCGGTCGAGGAAGGCCAGGCGCTCACGGTCACCGGCGCCGAGGTGCACTGCGAGGGGCGGGTGATCGCCAAGGGCGCCCGCCACACCCTCGAGTCGCTCGAAGCCCAGATCGAGGAGGCGAAGCTGGCGGTCGGCGCCGAGTTGGAGCGCTTCGCCGAGAACACCCTCGAGTACCTCCGGCGCGAGCACCACCTCCTCACCGACTCGCCCGCGCTGCCCAAGCTGGGCGTCGACCTCACCGACCGCCACGTGCTGGTGGTCGTCCGGGGCGGCCTGGGATGGGAGGAGGACCTGGCCGCGCTGCGCGCCTACATCCGTGAGATCAAGCCGGTGATGATCGGGGTCGACGGGGGCGCCGACGCTCTGGTCGACGCCGGGTACCGGCCCGATGTCATCATCGGCGACTTCGACTCCGTGCGCGACAGCACCCTGCGCACCAAGGGCGCCCAGCTCGTCGTCCACGCCTACCCGGGCGGCGACGCGCCCGGCGCGGCGCGCCTCGAAGCGCTCGGGCTCCCGTTCACCGTGTTCGAGGCGGCCGGCACCAGCGAGGACATCGCCATGCTGCTCGCCTACGAGAAGCGGGCCGAGCTGATCGTGGCCGTCGGGACCCACGCGTCGATGGTCGAGTTCCTCGACAAGGGCCGGTCGGGGATGGCCTCGACGTTCCTCGTGCGCCTGAAGGTGGGGCCGATCCTGGTGGACGCCAAGGGCGTGAACCGGCTCTACCAGAGCCGCGTGCGCAAGTCTGACCTGGCGTTCCTGGTCGGCGCCGCCTTCCTCGCCATGCTCGTGATGGCCATCGTCGCCCAACCCATCCACGTCTACATCCGCGGGCTCTGGCTCTACCTGACGGACACCTGGCGAGCGATCTTCGGCTGAGGCGCACGTGATCAACCTGCGGTATCACATCGTCTCGTTGGTGGCGGTGTTCCTGGCCTTGGCGCTCGGGATCGTCATGGGCTCGACCGTGATCGACCGGGCCATCGTGGACGGCCTGCGCAACCGGGTGGACGCCGTCAACCGGCGGGCCAACGGCATCGACAGCGACAACAAGACGCTGCGGGGCCAGCTCGACACCATGCGGAACTTCGCCGACCAAGCGCGCGACCAGTTGGTGAAGGGCCGCCTCAAAGGGACGCCGACGCTGGTCGTCACCGTGCAGGGCGTCGACCGCAAGCCCGTCGAGGCCGTGCGCCAGGCGCTCGCCACCGCCGAAGCCACGCCCGCGGGCACCCTGCTGCTCACCAACAAGTTCCGCTTGGACAACGACAACGACGTGCGGGCCCTGGCCTCGGCGGTGAACGGCAACGCCCTTGCCGGCGCCGACGCCGTCCGCCGCCAAGCCCTCCAGCGGCTCGCCAACGTGCTCGAGGGGGTCACCGCGGAGACGTCGCTGCTCCCCGCCCTGGCCGCGGCCGGCTTCGTCGGCTACGAGCCGCCGTCCCCGGCGGCGACCACCACGACCCTCGGGTTGACGTCGTTCCCGGTGGCCGGGCTGCGGGTCGTGCTGGTGTCGGGCGCCGGCGCCGAGGTCGGCGACGACCGGCTCGGGGTCCCCCTCGCCCAGGCCATGGTCGGTCCGGGGTCTTCGGCCAACGCCCGCTTGGTGGCCGCCGAGAGCGGGCAGGACACCCCCGGCGGCCGGGCGGTGTTCGTGGGCCTTCTGCGCGCCGACGGCAGCCTGGCGGCCAAGGTGTCGACCATCGACAACCTCGAGTCCCCGATCGGCCAGGCGGCGGCGGTGCTGGCGCTGGACGACCTCGACGTCCCCCGCACCGGCCAGTTCGGGGTGGGGCCCGGCGCGCAGCGCCTCCTGCCGTCGGTCGAACCTTGACCGAGGTGGGCCAGCAGGCCCCGGCTGAGCCCGCGCCGGAGCCGGAGCCCGCGCCGCCGGCGCGGCTGACCTCCACCGCTGGGGTGGCGGCGGGCAACCTCGTTTCCCGGCTCACCGGCTTCGTGCGGGTGCTGGCGGTCGCCCTGGCCCTCGGGACGACCTTCGCGGGCAACACTTACCAGACATCGAACCTCGTCTCCAACGTGCTGTTCGAGCTGCTGGCCGCCGGCATCCTCTCGTCGGTGATGGTGCCGCCCTTCGTGCGCCTGCTCGACGAGGGCCGCCGGGAGGACGCCGAGCGCTTGGCCGGCTCGGTGCTGGGGCTGGCCCTCGCCGCCCTGGGCGTCATCACCGTGATCGGGGTCGCGGCGCGGCCGTGGGTCATGCGGCTCCTGACCGTGGCGGTCGACGACCCCGCCGTGCGGCGCCAGGAGGTCGCCCTGGGGTCGTTCCTGCTGGTGTTCTTCCTGCCTCAGGTCCTGCTCTACGCCGTGTGCTCGGTGGCGACCGGGTTGCTGCACGGGACGCGCCGGTTCGTGGCCGCCGCCTTCGCGCCGGTCGCCAACAACGTGGTCGTGATCGTGACCATGCTCGTGTTCTGGAGCCTGGCCCGCGGCCGTCCGGGGTTGGACCTGTCGACCGCGGAGCGGCTCGTGCTCGGGCTGGGGACGACCGCGGGCGTGCTCGCCATGGCGGTGGTGCCCCTCGTGGCGCTGCGCCGGGCCGGCGTGCGCCTGCGGCCGGGGTGGAACCTGCGCCAGGACGGGCTGCGCCGCCTGGGGCGCGACGGCGCCTGGGCGGCGGGGATGCTGGCCCTGAACCAGCTGCTGATCGTCACCACCCTCATCCTCGCCAACCGCATCGAGGGCGGGGTGGTGGCGTACCACATCGCCTTCCAGGT
>JAHFUQ010000170.1 GCA_023265045.1 Acidimicrobiia bacterium | reverse complement strand
AGCCGCCCGCCGAAGGCGGTGCGGCGTAGCCTGCGTGGCACGGAACGCCGTGACAGGAATATGCTCGCGCTCTAACACCTTGATAGAGGTGCACTCAAGTTTCTACAGTTGGGTTATCGTGCCCGCTGACCGGGAGGAGTACGCCCATGCCCAAGGCCGTCGGCATCGACCTCGGAACCACCAACTCCGTCGTCTCTGTGTTGGAGGCGGGCGAGCCCGCCGTCATCCCCAACGCTGAGGGCGGCCGCACCACGCCGTCGGTGGTGGGCTTCTCGAAGACAGGCGAGGTGCTGGTCGGAGAGGTCGCCAAGCGCCAGGCCATCACGAACCCCGATCGCACGATCCGTTCGGTCAAGCGCCACATGGGCACGAGCTGGACGGTCTCGATCGACGACAAGAAGTACCGGCCCCAGGAGATCTCGGCCCGCATCCTCCAGAAGCTGAAGCGCGACGCCGAGTCCTACCTGGGCGAGTCCGTCAACCAGGCGGTCATCACCGTCCCCGCCTACTTCGACGACGCCCAGCGCACGGCCACCAAGGAGGCGGGCGCCATCGCCGGCCTCGAGGTCCTGCGCATCATCAACGAGCCCACGGCGGCGGCGCTGGCCTACGGGCTCGACAAGGAGGGCGCGGACCAGACGATCCTCGTGTTCGACCTCGGCGGCGGCACGTTCGACGTTTCGATCCTCGAGATCGGCGACGGGGTGTTCGAGGTCAAGTCCACCAGCGGCAACACCCACCTGGGCGGCGACGACTGGGACCAGCGGGTCATCGACTGGCTGATCAAGTCGTTCAAGGGCGACCACGGCGTCGACCTGGCCCAGGACAAGATGGCCCTGCAGCGGCTGAAGGAAGCGGCCGAGAAGGCCAAGATCGAGCTGTCGGCCGTGCAGGAGACCCAGATCAACCTGCCCTTTGTGACCGCCACCCAGAGCGGCCCGCTGCACCTGGACTACAAGCTCACGCGGGCCAAGTTCCAGGAGATGACCCAGGACCTGCTCGACGCCTGCAAGGGCCCCTTCAACCAGGCCCTGAAGGACGCGGGCATGCCCAAGAACAAGCTCGACCACGTCATCATGGTCGGCGGCTCGACCCGCATGCCGGCGGTGCAGGACCTCGTGCAGGGCCTCACCGGCAAAGAGCCCCACAAGGGGGTGAACCCCGACGAAGTGGTCGCCGTGGGCGCCGCCATCCAGGCCGGCGTGCTCAAGGGCGAGGTCAAAGACGTCCTGCTGCTCGACGTCACGCCCCTGTCGCTCGGCATCGAGACCAGAGGCGGCATCTCCACCAAGCTCATCGAGCGCAACACCACCATCCCGACCCGGCGCACCGAGGTGTTCACCACCGCCGAGGACATGCAGCCCTCGGTGGAGATCCACGTCCTCCAGGGCGAGCGGGACATGGCCCAGTTCAACAAGACCCTGGGCAAGTTCCAGCTCGTCGGCCTCCCGCCCGCTCCCCGGGGCGTGCCCCAGATCGAGGTCACGTTCGACATCGACGCCAACGGCATCGTCCATGTGTCGGCCAAGGACCGCGGCACGGGCAAGGAGCAGTCGATGACCATCACCGGCCAGTCCTCGCTCAACAAGGACGAGATCCAGAGGATGGTCCGCGACGCTGAGACCCACGCCGAGGAGGACCGCCGCCGCCGCGAGGAGGCGGAGATCCGCAACCAGGCCGACGCCCTCGTGTACCAGACCGAGCGCATGATGCGGGAGTACGGCGACAAGCTCAGCACGGTCGAGAAGGCCACCATCGAACAGGCCCTCGGCGACACCAAGAAGGCGCTCCAGGGCAAGGACCTCGACGAGGTGCGCCAGGCCCACGAGAAGCTCACCTACGCCACCCAGGGCGCGGCGCAGAAGATCTACGAAGGCGCCAGCCAGGACGGCGGGGCCCAGGGCGGTGGGTTCGGCGGAGGCCCGAGCGACGACGACGTCGTGGACGCCGAGATCGTAGATGGGTAACCCCGAGGATCCCACAGACCGTCTGACGGGTCCTGCCCCGCAGGGTCCCACCCCGGCCGAGGCCACCCCTGACGGGGGCCCGACCTCGGCCGGGGCCCCCCCTTCGGGTCACCCGTCAGACTCGTCGGATCCCCACCCCTCTTCGGGCGCTGAGTCCGCGGCCGCGTCCTCGGTGCACACCGACATGACCTCCGCGCCAGCCGCAGAGCCGACTGCCCCCGCCGAGGAGGCGGACGACAAGGATGACAAGGACGCGCCGCAGGGGCGGGCGGCGCAGAAGCACGTCATCAAGCGGCTGCAGAAGGAGCGCGACGAGTACCTCGACCAGGTCCGGCGGGTGCAGGCGGAGTTCGAGAACTACCGCAAGCGCATGATCCGCCAGCAGAGCGAGCACCTGGAGCGGGCGGCGGAGTCGTTGATCGAGAAGCTGCTGCCGGTGCTCGACACCTTCGAGTCGGCCGTCGCCCACGGCCAGGGGTACGAGCAGGTGCAGACCAGCCTGGTCGCCACCCTGGAGAAGGAGGGGCTCGAGCGGATCCATCCCGTGGGCAAGCCCTTCGACCCCATCGAGTCCGACGCCGTCGCGCACGAGGACGGCGACGGTGGCCCGGTTGTGGCTGAGGTGCTGCGCGCCGGCTACCGCTGGAAGGGCCGCGTGCTCCGTCCGGCCATGGTGCGCGTCCGAGGGTAGGCAGCCTCCCCGATGGCCCAGCAGGAGTGGCTCGAGAAGGACTACTACAAGGTGCTCGGTGTGTCCGGCAAGGCCACCGAGGACGAGATCCGGCGCGCCTACCGCAAGCTGGCCAAGGAGCACCACCCCGACCACAACCCAGGCAACGAGGAGCGGTTCAAGGAGATCTCGGCCGCCCATGACGTGCTCGCCGACCCGGCGAAGCGCAAGGAGTACGACGAGATCCGCCGGCTCGGGCCGCTGGGGGGCGCGTTCGGGGGCCGGGGCGGCGGTCGCGGTCCGGGTCAGGGCGGCGCCGGAACCTTCACCTTCACCGCCGACGATCTGGGCGACATGCTCGGCGGGCTGTTCGGCCGGGCGCGCGGCGGCAACGGCGGCGCAGGTGGTCCCGGGACGCGCACGACGACGGCCGGTCCCCAGCGCGGCGCCGACCTCGAGGCGCAACTGCACCTCTCGTTCGAGGAGGCGGTGAACGGCGTCACCACCACGGTCAACGTCACCAGCGAGGCGGCCTGCCACACCTGCCTTGGCACCGGCGCGGCGCCCGGCACGACCCCGACGAGCTGCCCGGACTGCGGCGGCCGCGGGGTGCTCGACGACAACCAGGGCTTCTTCTCGTTCAGCCGCACCTGCCCCCGTTGCGCGGGGCGCGGCGTGATCGTCGAGACGCCCTGCCCGACGTGCAACGGGCGGGGGCTCGAGGTGCGGCCCCGGCAGGTGAAGGTCCGGGTGCCGCCGGGGGTCGAGGACGGCCAGCGCATCCGCCGCAAGGGAGGGGGCGGCGCCGGCCGCAACGGCGGGCCCGCCGGCGACCTGTTCGTGCAGGTGCAGGTGGCGGCGCACCCGCTGTTCGGGCGCAAGGGCAAGGACCTCACGTTGACGGTGCCGGTGACCTTCGCCGAGGCCGCCCTCGGGGCGGAGATCACGGTGCCGACGCTGGAGGAGCCGGTGAAGCTGAAGGTGCCGTCCGGCACCCGGTCCGGGCGCACGTTCCGCGTGCGCGGGCGGGGAGTCAACAACGGCAAGGGGACGGGCGACCTCCTGGCGACGGTGGAGGTGGCCGTCCCCCAGAAACTCTCGGCGGCGGAGCGAGAGGCGATCCAGGCGCTGGCGGTCGCGTCACAAGACTCGCCGCGCGCCCACTTAGGAGTCTGAGGCCATGTTGAACGAGGGCGAGCGCGGCGTCTACGTCATCTCCGTGGCAGCCGAACTGGCCGGCATGCACCCCCAGACGCTGCGCATCTACGAGCGGCGCGGGCTGCTGGACCCCGCCCGCACCGGGGGCGGCAGCCGCCGGTACAGCCAGCACGACATCGAGCGCTTGCGCCTCATCCACGCCCTTACCGAAGGCGGGCTGAACCTGGCCGGGGTGAAGGCCGTCATCGAGCTCCAAGCTGAAGTCGACCGGCTCCGGGCCCAGCTTCACCAGGCACAGCAGGAGGCGCGCGAGGCCGTGGAACGCATCCATCGCCAGTACCGGCGCGACCTGGTGCCCATGCAGCAGGCGCCGGCGCCCTACCGCGGCCGCCGGTAGGGGTTGCGACCCACGGTGCGCCGCCTGGGAGCTCTCGGCGCCAGCGTGGTGCTGGTCGCCGCGGTCGCGACCTTCCTGCGCGCCGCGCCGCGCCCCGACCCTCACCCGGCCGATCCCCTCGCCCGCCTGCCCCTCGCCTTCGAGCAGAACCAGGGCCAGTTCGACCCGGGCGTGCGCTTCGTGGCCAAGGCGCCGGGCCAGTCGGTCGCCCTTACGGGCGACGGCCTGACGATCTCGCCCGCCGGCGTGCGGGTCACCCTCGCCGGCGCTCGCGCCGACGCGGAGGTGGCCGGCGCCGAGCCGTTGCCCGGCGTCGTGTCGCGCATCGTCGGAAACGACCCGTCGGCGTGGCGCTCGTCGATCCCGACCTTTGGCGAAGTCACCTACCGCGGCGCCTATCCCGGCATCGATGTCGTCTTCCACGGCGCCGGTCGCGACATCGAGCACGATTTTGTCGTCAGCCCCGGCGCCGACCCTGGCGTCATCGCACTGGCGGTGAGCGGCGCCCCTCCCCACCTCGACGGCCATGGCGACCTGATCGCCGGCGACGTCCGTCTGCGCGCCCCCGCCCTGTACCAAGAGCTCGACGGCCGCCGCCAGCCCGTGCGCGGCCGCTACGACATTCGCCCCGACGGGACGTTCGGGTTCACGGTCGGCGCCTACGACGTGAGCCGACCGCTCGTCATCGATCCCGTCCTGGTCAGCTCCAGCTACCTGGGCGGCAGCAGCACCGACACCGCCTACGGGGTGGCCACCGACGCCGAGGGCAACATCGTCGTCACCGGTTACACCGAGTCGTCGGACTTTCCGACCCTGAACCCGGCGCAGGCGGGCCGGCCCGGCGCCGAGGGGACGCGGCGCGACATCTTCGTGACGAAGGTCAAGGCCGACGGAACGTCCCTGCTGTGGTCGACGTACCTCGGCGGCCGGGGCCAGGACGCCGCGTTCGGGGTCGCCGTCGGCCCCGATGGCGGGGTCTACGTCACCGGGTACGTCGAGTCCCCCGACTTCCCGACGGTGAAGCCGGTGCAGGCGGCCAACGCGGGCGCCACCGACGCCTTCGTCGTCAAGCTGAACGCGGCCGGCTCGGCGGTTGAGTACGCGACGTTCCTCGGCGGGTCCAGCGCCGACAGCGGCAGCGGCATCGCGGTCGACAGCACCGGGGCGGCGTACGTGGTCGGCGCCACCGGCTCGGCCAACTTCCCCACGGTCAAGGCCATCCAGCCGACCTTGGCGCGCCCGGACGACCAGGACGGGTTCGCCTTCAAGCTCGACCCCAGCGGCAGCACCCTGGCGTGGTCGACATTGCTCGGCGGCTCCGGCGACGATCACGCCATCGACTGCGCCCTCGACGCGGAGGGCAACCTCTACGTGACAGGCGACACCAAGTCGGCCAACTTCCCGACGGCCAAACCCTTCCAGCCCAACCCGGGCGCGGCGGGCACGGGGGTGGGCGGCAACTTCGCCGACGCCTTCGTGACCAAGATCAAGGCCGATGGCTCGGCGCTCGTCTACTCCTCGTACCTGGGCGGCTCGGACTCCGACAAGGGCACCGGGATCGCCGTCGACGGCACGGGCAGCGCCTACGTCTCCGGCAACACGGGATCGTCCAACTTCCCTGTCGCCAGCGCCTTCCAACCCAAGAAGGACGGCGACTTCGACGCCTTCGTGACCAAGGTGCGCCCCGACGGCTCGGGCCTGGCCTACTCGTCGTACCTGGGCGGCAGCGGCTCCGACGGGGCGGAGGCCATCGCCGTGGACCCGCGCGGCCATGCCCACCTCGCAGGCGCCACCGCGTCGGGCGACTTCCCCTTGAAGAACCCGGCCCAATCGGTGAAGGGGGGCGGGTTCGTCGACGCCTTCGTGGCCGACATCAGCGCCAGCGGCAACGAGCTGACCTCGTCGTCGTACCTTGGCGGCCGCGACGACGACCAGGCCGCGGGCATCACCGTCGACCGCAACGGCAACGTCATCACCGTCGGGTACACGAACTCGGCCGACTTCCCGATCGCCAAGCCCTTCCAGCCGGGCAAGGGCGGAGGGGTGGGGGACGCCTTCATCTCCTCCATGCGCGACTCGGGCGCGGCGGGCGGGAGCACGGCCGCCCCCGCGGCGGGGACGTCCAAGCACGAGCGGCGGATCCGCACCCTCGTCACCATCACCGGCGGGCTGTTCCTCGCCGCCATCCTGCAGAGCGTGTGGTTGCGGCGCCGGCCGGAGCCGGCTGGGCCTCGCGGTGGACGGCCCTCGCCGGCCCGCGAGCCGGCCGACGAGCCGCTCCCAGCCGGGGTGCAGTACGTGCCCCGGCGCGGCCGCCTGGAGAGCCGGTCGGTGGACGGGCGGTCCTTCGCCGACGACTCGCCGAGCCGAACCATGCTCGACGACCGCAACCTCGAAGAGGTGGCGCGGGTGGGCGGCGCCGTGCCGGGCGAGCCGCCGCCGGACGGCGACGACGACGTCGAGTCCGACGACCTGTGGGGCCCCGACCGTCCCTGGCGGCGATCGAGCCAAGGCCCGGACTGGACCCGCCGCGACCGCCCCCCGCTGCG
>JAHFUQ010000169.1 GCA_023265045.1 Acidimicrobiia bacterium | reverse complement strand
CCATCATGGGCGCGCGCGAGCAGGGCTGCATTAGTCATGGTCATTGGTCTACGTGATCCTGTTCTCGCCCTGAGGGATGGCGGCTACAGCAGGTGTCTCACGTCAGCCTGACAGACAGGGGCCGTTCGCCAGGAGGCTGGTCCCCCTGCGCGCGCTGACGTGCGAGCGAAGCTGGATGGCGCCCGGCGGATCGTCCGGGGCGCGCTGGCGAAGGGCATGGCGAGGGCGGCGGCGGCGAAACACGAGCTGTCGGAAGACACGGGCGAAGCGGTGGAACGGGCCAAGGCGGCGCTCGACGAGCTTCCGACGCCGGTGGTCCCGGTGGTGGACGCGTGGGAGCTGGCGGCCGGAGACCTGGTTCGCGAACGGCGTTATCGACGCGGTCACCGAGCTCCTGCCGCCCATTCCCCTCCGCAAGCGGGCCGTGCACTGGCTGGTGGAGAGGCTCCTCGGCCAGACCTTGGAGGCAATCGACCGAGCGGGGTACGAGGGGCGCGGGACCCAGGTCATATCCAACGCCATCGCCTATCGAGGGGCCTTGGGACGAACGAAGGTGATGACCGCGGGAGCAACGACGGGCATGCTGCTGGCCGCCTTTCCCGCCTTCGGCGACGCCATCACCGCCACGGCCCATGCCCGCGGCATTCGCGTGCAAGGCCCCGAGAACGAGGCAACGGACAGCGATGAGCGCCGGTCGGAGATCGACGCGTTGCGCCGCCGCCACGAGGAGCTGGGAGCGGGGGAGGGGCTGGCCGACGAGCCGGAGTGACGGCCGCGTTCAGCGACCGGTGAGCGGGGCCAATCGCAACAGGAGGGCCTGGAGGAAGAGCAGCTCGCTGGGGTTGCGGACGATGCCCTCGGAGGCGACTTGCAACGCATCCAGCGACGCCAGCGCGCCCCGGAGGTCGCCCGTGCCGTGAGCCAGCGCGTCACGGTAGGCCCCGGCGAGCTGGGCGAGGCCGTAGCGCAGCTCGTCGGCCCGTAGCCGGCGCAGCTCGCGGCGGTGGCGGTCGACCATCTGCTGGCGCCCCGCGCCCCGCGCCCCCGACTGCTGGACGCGCGCCTCGAGCTCGGCCCGTTCCGCGGCGTGGCGGGCCTCCAGCGGCCCGACACCGGCCGTGCCCAGCAGCTCGACGATCTCGGCCGCGAGCCGGGAGACGGTGGCGCCGTACCCGTCGAAGCGGGAGGGGAGCGAGCGCCAGACCGCCCGCCGCTCGGCGAACCCCGGATCCGACGCCAGCAGGCGGGCTCGGTCGAGCCGGCCGTCGGCGGCGTCGGCGACGGCCGCGGCCACTGCTGCCTCCACCCCCTCGCCCTCCAGCGCGGCGGCCAGGTGCTCCGGGGACAGCCGGCCGAAGTCGATGCGCACGCATCGGGAGGCGATGGTCACCAGCTCGGGGGGGACGTGCTCGGCCAGGACGACGAAGATCGTGCTGGCGGGCGGCTCCTCCACGATCTTGAGCAACGTCGGCGCCGCTTCCCGCACCAGGTGGAAGTCGACCAGCACGAGCACTTTGCGGTGGCCCTCGTTGGGGGTCCGCATCGCCAACCGCAGGATCTCGCGGGCCTGGCCGACGCTGATCCAGGCGCCGTCGCGTTCGACGGTGATGGCGTCGGGGTGCACGTCGGCCAGCACCCGCCGGCAGACGTCGCACTCGCCGCAGCCGCCGTCCGGGCACAGCAGGGCGGCGGCGAAGGCGCGCGCCGCGGGGCGCTTGCCGCCCCCGGGGGGTCCGACGAGCAGGTAGGCGTGAACGGGCGTCTGCGTTGCGGCCCGCAGCTGCGCCACCGCCCGCTCCTGCCCGACCAGGTCGTCAAAGACGCTCATGGACGGCCTTCCAGACCAGGGCTGCGACCTCCTCGACGGAACCCGAGCCGTCGACCACCGCCCACCGGACCGGGTCGGCGGCGGCCAGCGCCCGGTACCCCTCGGCCACCCGAACGTGGAAGCCGTCCTCCTCGGACTCCATCCGGTCGGGCACGCCGCCCGTCCGCCCCACCGCGACGTCCAGCAGGACCACCACGTCGGGCTCGAGGCCGCCCGACGCCCACCGGCTGGTCGCCGCCAGCGCCTCGAGGTCGAGCCCCCGCCCGTAGCCCTGGTAGGCGAGCGTGGACCCCGAGAACCGGTCGGTGACCACCACCCGCCCCCGTTCCAGCGCGGGTCGGATGACCGTCGCCACGTGTTGGGCGCGGTCGGCCAGCATGAGCAACGCCTCCGCCCGGGCGTCGAGCCCCTCGGTCGCGGGATCGAGCACGAGCCGGCGGATCGTGGCGCCGATCTCGGTGCCGCCCGGCTCGTGCGTGAGCACCGCCCCCAGCGCCTCGGCCAGGAGCCGGGCCTGGGTCGACTTCCCGCTGCCTTCCCCGCCCTCCAGCGCGATGAAGGTCATGTCGACGCCGGGGACGATGGGCGCGGCTCGGCCTTGAAGGTGCGGGCGGCCAGGACGCCGGCGGTGACCGTGATCGCCGCGCCGATCCACAACGTCACCCGCACTCCGGGCACAGCGGACACCCCGTCGAGCAGCTGAGCCGCCAGCGGAGCGAGGGTCAACGAGATCAACAGGCACAGGCGCGACAACGTGTAGAAGGTCGCGAAGATACGGCCCCGGAGGTCGTCGCCGACGCTCTCCTGCATCAGGGTGAAGCCGAGCACGTAGGACGCGCCCGCGCACACGCCCATGGCGGCGATGAACAGCATGGTGAGCAGGGGCCGCGACATGGAGGCGGCGACGAACATGAACGCGCCGGCGCCGACCACGGCGGCGGCGAAGAGCTTGTCGTGCGGCACCCGCTTCTGGATGGCCGACAGGCCCAACACCCCGATCGCGATCCCCATGCCCAACGAGGTCAGCAGGAGGCCGAACCCGGCCGGCCCGGCGTGCAGGACCCGGGTGGCGAACGTCGGCCCGAGCGGCGCCACCATGCCGCCCCCGATAAGGCCGGTGCCCAGGCCCACCAGCACGGCGCGGACCACCGGGCTGGTGCCGATGAACGCCCAGCCCTCCTTGACCTCGGTGAACGTCCGCCCCAGGTCGATACGGCCATGGCGGCGCGGGTTGCGGGGCAGCGCGAGGGTGGCGATCAGCGCCGCCGAGGTGAAGAAGGTGATGACGTCGACATAGATCGCCAGCGACTCCTGGTTGAGCTCGAGGAAGTTGAGCGGCCCGGCGTGCGCGCCCAGGAACTCCGCCACCTTGGTGAGCGAGGCGAAGAGGGCGGAGCCGATCGGGAACGTGCCGTAGGCGGCGGCCAGCGAGAGCGAGTTGGCCGTGGTCAGCCGCCGGGTCTCCACCAGGTTCGGGACCGATGCCTCCTTCGCCGGCGACCACAGCAGGGTCAGGCCCTCCAGCGCCAGCGACGCGAGGAACAGTCCAAAGACGGTGTGGATGAACGGCAGCGTCGCCAGCACGAACCCGCGCCCGACATCGCAGGTGACCATCACCCGCTTGCGGTCCCAACGGTCGACGAGCACGCCCGCCACCGACCCGAAGAAGAACCCGGGGAGCATGCGGGCGCTCATGACCAGGCCGATTGACGCCTCGGGCGAGCTGCCGCCGATGCGGGCCGCCAGGGACAGCACCGCCACCAGCCCGATCCAGTCGCCGAGGGACGAGACGACCTGCGCGACCCAGAGCCGGAAGAACGACGCCGAGCCGAGCATCTTGGGGCCGGACGGCTCGTCGGCCGGCGGCAGCGTCGCCATCGGCTCGGTCGCCTGCTCCTCGACGGGCGGCATGAGCTCGCCCTTCAGGATGCGGCGGCGACGCCACCGGACGTGGTCGTGGCGCGCCCCGTCGTGGTGCTCCTCGGGCTGCGCCATCTGTCCAGGCTACGAAATGCGAGCCGGTGTTCTCAGTATTCCGTCAGGACTTCTTCGTCGCCCGTTTGGCCGGGGCCCGCTTCTTGGGCGTGGACGGGCCCTTGGCCCGCTTCTCGGCCAGCAGCTCGAGCGCCCGCTCGAGGGTGATCTCCTCGACGCTGTCCGCCTTGCGGAGGGAGGCGTTGACGGTCCCGTCGGTCACGTACGGCCCGAAACGACCGTCCTTGACGACGATCGGGGCCCCGCTCGACGGCTCCGGGCCCAGCTCCTTGAGCGGTCCCGCGGCCGCACCCTTGGCGCCGGCGGCGCCCCGGCGGGTGCGCGGCTGGGCCAGCAGGTGCAGCGCCTCCTCGAGGGTGACGGTGAACAGCTGCTCCTCGCTCTCCAAGCTCCGGGTTTCCTCGCCCTTCTTGACGTACGGCCCGTAGCGGCCGTTCTGGGCCGACACCTCGGCCCCGTCGGCCGGGTCCCCCCCCAGCACGCGCGGCAGCTGGAGCAGCTGCAGGGCCTGCTCGAGCGTCAGCGTCTCTGGGAGCATGGTCTTGAACAGCGACGACGTGCGCGGCTTGTTCTTCGCGTCTCCCGCCTCCCCGAGCTGGACGTAGGGCCCGAACCGCCCCGCCTTGACGATCACGGGCAGGCCCGTGGCCGGGTCCTCCCCCAGGGACCGGTCGGCGCTCGGGGCGGCGAGCAGCTCCTCGGCCCGTTCGACGGTCAGCTCGTCGGGGGGCTGGTTCTCGGGGATGGCCGCCGTCTCCTCGCCCCGCAACAGGTACGGGCCGTAGCGCCCGACCCGCACGACGATCTGGTCCGTCCCCGGGATCGGTATCGAGTTGATGCCGCGGGCGTCGATCTTGTCGAGCCGCTCGTCCACCAGGCTCTTCAGGCCCCCGCCGCCGTTGTCGCCGAAGTAGAAGCCCTTGAGCCACGGGACCCGCTTCTTCTGCCCGCTGGCGATGTCGTCCAGCTCGTCCTCCATGCGGGCGGTGAAGGCGTAGTCGACCAACTCGTCGAAGTGCTGTTCGAGGAGGGCGACGACGGCGAAGGCCACGAAGGACGGCACCAGCGCGGCGCCCTTCTTCCATACGTAGCCTCGGTCCTGGATGGTGCCGATGATCGTGGCGTAGGTGGACGGGCGCCCGACGCCCATCTCCTCCAGCGCCTTGACCAGGGACGCCTCCGTGTACCGGGCCGGGGGCTGGGTGGCGTGGCCCTGCGCGTCGAGGGCGGTCGCCGTCAAGGCGTCGCCGACGGCCAGCGGCGGGAGCCGGATCTCGCGGTCCTCGAGGGCGGCGTCGGGGTCGTCCGAGCCCTCGACGTAGGCCCGCAGGAACCCGGGGAACTCGATGACCTTGCCCGCGGCCGCGAATTCGGCGTCCTCGCCTTCGGCCGTCGTGGCGCCCAGCCGCACCTGCAGGCTGCGGCCCTGGGCGTCGGCCATCTGGGACGCCACCGTGCGCTTCCAGATCAGGTCGTACAGGTTGAGCTCGTCGCCCGAGAGCTTGCCGCTCACTTGCGCCGGGGTGCGGAAGGCGTCGCCCGCGGGCCGGATCGCCTCGTGCGCCTCCTGGGCGTTGCGCACCTTTTTCTCGTACCGGCGAGGCTGGGCGGGGACGTACTCGGGGCCGTACAGCTCGGCGGCCTGGGACCGGGCCGCGGCGATGGCCGTCTCCGACAGCGTCGTGCTGTCGGTGCGCATGTAGGTGATGTAGCCATTCTCGTACAGCCGTTGGGCCACGCTCATGGCCCGGGCGGCGGAGAAGCGCAGCTTGCGGCCCGCCTCCTGCTGCAAGGTGGACGTCATGAACGGGGCGTAGGGCGTCCGCCGATAGGGCTTCTCCTCGACCGACCGCACCGAGAACGGCTGGTCGCCGAGGCGTCGGGCCAGGGCCTCGGCGCCGGGCAGGTCGAGGCGCACGACCTCGGCCCCGGCGCTCGCGGCGCGCAGCTGGCCCAGCGAGTCGAAGTCCCGCCCTGTGGCGACCCGCGTGCCGTCCACCGCCACCAAGGTCGCGCCGAACGACTCGGTCGCGCCCGCCTTGGCGAAGGTCCCGGCGATGTCGGCGTAGCCCGCGCTGCGGAAGTTCCACCGGTCCCGCTCCCGCACGACGATGAGCCGGGTGGCGACGCTCTGCACCCGGCCCGCCGACAGCCGGGGCAGCACCTTCTTCCAAAGGACGGGGCTGACTTCGTACCCGTACAGCCGGTCGAGGATGCGGCGCGCCTCCTGGGCGTCGACCAGGTTCTGGTTCAGGTCGCGCGAGTTGTCCACCGCGTCGCGGATGGCCTTCGGGGTGATCTCGTGGAAGACCATGCGCCGCACCCGGACCCGAGCGGGCGGCGAGAGCACCTCCAGCAGGTGCCACGCGATGGACTCGCCTTCGCGGTCCTCGTCGGTGGCGAGGTAGAGCTCGTCGGATTCCTTGAGCAGCCGCTTCAAGTTGGCGACGACGTCCTTCTTCTCCTTGAGCAGGACGTACAGCGGCTTGAACCCGTTGTCGACGTCGACGCCGAGGCGGGCCCACGGCTCCCCTTTGAGGGCGGGCGGGATTTCGTCGGGCTTCTTGGGCAAGTCGCGGATGTGGCCGACGGAGGACTCCACGACGAAGTCGCGCCCTAAGTAGCCGGCGATGGTTCGCGCCTTGGCGGGCGACTCGACGATGACGAGCGGTTTGGCCACGGGTCCCTTCTTAGTTCACAAAACACCTACCGCCGCGCGGCCGGAAGGTTGGGCAGGCGGGGGGCCGTCTGTCAACCGGCTGTCAACCTGGCAGGCTGGCCCGCACCCGCACCCCACAGTTTATGGTCTGGCGATGTTGCGTCCTGAAAACTGGACCAGACCAGCGGGTGCGAGTCCCGCCCGGGTAATCGCCGGAGAGCCCGGTAGCAGGCCCCGGTCCGTCGCCGAGAGGCGGCGGGCTGAGCGGGGCG
>JAHFUQ010000002.1 GCA_023265045.1 Acidimicrobiia bacterium | reverse complement strand
GTTCAACGAAACACAGGGAGTTCTCCCCGCCGACGGCGCCCTCGAGGCGGGCGCGCTGCGAGCGCTTGGCCACGCCCCAGGTCTGCACGCCCCCGCCCGGCGTACCGATGGCCAGCACCGAGCCGTCCGCCGAGCACGCCACCGACCGCACCCCCCGGGCGAGTTTCTGCAGCGGCTCGCCGCGCCGGGCCAGCAGGTGCGCCGGCGGCGAGCCCTCGCACGCCCGCGCCCAGGGCAGCAGGGTGACGAACGCAGCCCGTTCGTCCTCGTTCTCGGGCGCCCAGGCCACGTCGTTCAGCCGGCTGATGACCTGCGCCGCCCAGCGGGCCGAACTGTCCTGGGCCAGCCGCCACAGCTCGTCCCACCGCTTGGACCGGTCGAGCACGGCCATGGCCGTCTCCCACTCCCGCTCGGTCATCTCGCCCAGGCGCCGTCCCCGCCGGGCGCCGGCCACGACCGCCACCCACTCCCTCCGGCCGCCGGCCCGGGCGCAGGCCGCGAGCCGCTCCCGCAACGGCGCGTCGGCGACGGTGTAGGCCGCCCGCAGCAAGCTCTGGTCGAAGTCCAGGTCTTCGTAGCGGTCCCACTGGTGGGTGAGGAAGAAGAACAAGGCGCGGTCGCCTGCGTCCGTGGGGACGAACGCACCGCTGCGGGCGGCGTCCGCTGCCACGGGGTCGTCGACTTCGATCACGGTCCGGCACAGCGCCTCCTGGGCTGCCGGGTCGCGCAGCATGGCCAGCGCCCGGCGGGCATGCTGCACGTTCGCGTCGCCAAAGCGACCCTGCGCCACCCCGAGGAGCACCGGGACTACTTCGGGGCCGTCGCCGGCCAAGGCCTCGGGCCGCCCGCAGTGCATGGCCGTCAGCACCCGCACCGCGGGCGGGCCCGTCGCCACCCAGCCCGACTGGCCGATGAGCGCCCCGAGCGCCCGGTCGCGGGTGCGGGACCACGACAGGCACACGGCGTTGATCGTCGCCGGGTCGAGGGTGGCGACGGCGTCGCGCACGGCGCGCCGGACGCCCTCGTCGAGGGTGAGCGCGGCCCGGGCCAGGGCCTGGATGGCGACCGGGCTGCGCAGCGCCCGCAGGCCGTCGTGGGCGTTCTTGGCGATAACGGGGTCCCGGTCGTCAAGGGCGGCGACCAGCGCGTCCACGACGGGGGTGTCGTCATAGGCCAAGACGTCGGGGCGGCCCGCTTTCAGGGCGCTGAGGGTGCGCACGTCGGCCGGCCCGCTCGCCACCCACCGCCGCAGCACGATCAGGTCGCCGAGTTCGGGGTGCCGCTCGCGGGCCCACAACGAGCAGACGATGTCGATCTCCCGCGGGCTGCCCAGGCCCTCCAGCGCCTCCCGCGCCCGTTCCCGCACCCGGAGATCGCCGTTCTCCCGCACCAGCTCGCGTGTGAGCAGCTCGACCGCCTGTGGCGACAGGTTGTCGGCCAGCTCCTCGACCGCACGCCGGCGCCGCCGGCTGCCCAGCGCGCCACCCCGAGCGGCGAGTTGACTCTCCAGCTTGGCGATACGGCGGCGACTCATGGACGATGACCGCCGCCCAGGGTACGGACTCGCACCGGCACTGCGCGTGGCGCACGTTTGGATCACCCCTAGCGTCGTGATTTCGCGTCGGAAACCCGAAATCACGACGATTCGGATGATCCAAACCAGCTGCGAGCAAGCCTCCGGCCGTCCGGCCGACTACTCGCCCTGGGCGTCGGCGGCGTGGCGGTCGAGGAAGTCGTAGACCTCGCTTAGGTCGACGCCCGGGAACGTCCCAGCCGGCAGGGCGGCCAGCACGTAGCTCGGCACCCGGATCGCGGGCCAGGCCCGCCCGAGCCAGCGGGCCGCCAGCTCGCCCGGCGGGTGGCGGCAGCACTCGCCGTCGGGGCAAGCCGAGACCTCCCGATGGGCGGTGCGGCTCCCGCGGAAGTAGCGGGCGTACGCGGCCGGCGTGCCCACCGTCACCGCCTCGTTGGGCTCGTGGTCGATCTCCACGTGGGTGCTGCACCAGAACTGGCCGGCGGGCGTGGTCGTGTACTGGGCGTGGTCGGCGAAGCGGTCGTGGGACAGGAACGCCTTGCGCGTCCCCCACTGCCGGCACACCCGCTCCCCCTCGATGACCCCCGTGGCGTCGGTCGGGAACGGGATGCCGTCGTTCTCGTAGGCCTTCCAGATCACGCCCTCGTCGTCGGCCCGCAGGAAGTGGATGGGGATGCCGAGGTGGTGGGTGGCGAGGTTGGTGAGCCGGTGGGCCGCCATCTCGTAGGAGATGTAGAACACCTGCTTGAGGTCCTCGACGGAGAGGTCCCCCTCTCGTTTGGCTCGCGCCAGCCGATCGACAGCGGGGCGCTCGGGCGCCAGTACGGCGCCCGCGAAGTAGTTCGCCTCGACCCGCTGGCGGAGAAGTTGGGCGAAGTCGAGTGGGTCGGCGTGGCCCAGGGCGAAGTGCCCCAGTGTCTGCAGCACCACCGACCGGGCCGCACGCGTCGGCAGGGCGTTGCGCTGGTGGACGTAGATGCGACGGTTCCTCAGGTCGGTGACGGCCTGGGTCGACACGGGCAGATCCTGCTCGCGGTGCAGGGTGAAGCCGAAGTGCTCGACCAGGTCGGTCAGCGTGCGCTCGGCCACCGCGCCGATGCCGTCGTAGCCGGCGGCCGCCAGGGCTTCGGCCGCGGCCCGCTCGATGTCGGGGTAGTAGTTGTCCTGGGCCCGCATCTCGACGCGCAGGTCAGCGTTGGCCTGGCGGGCGGCCTCGGGCGTGGCCGCGCCCGCCCTGGTCCGCTGCCGCAACGCGTCGTACAGCGTCACGACGTGCTCCAGCACGTCGTCGGGCACCCGTGACGCCGGCTTGAGCCAGGGGAGCCGCAGCGACTGGTACAGCGGCTCCTCCTGGGCCCGCTGGAGCTCGACTTCGAGCCGGGCCCGGCGGTTGGGCGGCTCCCCCGTCAACAGGTCGGACGGGGTGACGTCGAGCGCCCCGGCCAGCGCGTTGATCAGCGACAGGCGGGCCTCGCGGCGGCCGTTTTCGACCAGCGAGAGGTACGGGGCCGGCTTGCCCACCCGCGCCCCGAGGCCCTCGAGCGTCAGGCCCCGGGCTCGGCGCAGGTGGCGTAACCGTTGCCCGAAGATCAGCGGGTCCAGCTCGCTCGTCGCCACGAAATTCGGCTCCTAAGTGAACAATTGGAGAACTTTGGCTGATGTTATCCCCCGGGAACTCTTGTCACTAGGCCCAAATCGATAAATCATCCCGGCCACAACGTCAGAGGGGGAACGAGTGACCGAGGAAGGAATCGTTGTCACCGGCCGGGGGGACGAGGAGATACTCAGCCCGGAGGCGCTGCGGTTCGTCCGGCGGCTCAACCGCCAGTTCGACCGGGAGCGCCGGCGCCTGCTGGCGGCCCGGGCCGAGCGCCAGGAGCGTTTCGACGCCGGTGAGCGCCCCGAGTTCCTCGAGTGGACCCGCCCCGTGCGCGAGCGGGAGTGGACGGTGGCGCCCGTCCCCAAGGACCTCCTCGACCGCCGGGTGGAGATCACCGGGCCGGTCGAGCGCAAGATGATGATCAACGCCCTCAACTCCGGCGCCCGCGTCTTCCTCGCCGACTTCGAGGACTCGCTGGCGCCCACGTGGCCCAACCTCGTGACGGGCCAGCGCAACCTATACGACGCCGTCCGCGGCACGATCACCTACGACGCGCCCGACGGCCGCCACTACATCGTGGGCGACGACCCCGCCACCCTCGTGGTGCGTACCCGGGGATGGCACCTCAGCGAGCCCCGCGTGCTCGTCGACGGCCGCCCCGCCTCCGCCTCGCTCGTCGACTTCGGCCTGGCCTTCTTCCACAACGCCCGCGAGCTGCTCGACAACGGCTCGGGCCCCTACTTCTACCTGCCCAAGCTCGAGAGCCACCTGGAAGCCCGCCTCTGGAACGAGGTCTTCCTCGCCGCCCAGGATCTCCTGGGCGTGGCGCCCGGGACGATCAAGGCCACCGTGCTCATCGAGACCGTTCCCGCCGCGTTCGAGATGGACGAGATCCTCTACGAGCTGCGCGACCACGCCGGCGGCCTCAACGCGGGCCGCTGGGACTACATTTTCAGCTTCGTCAAGAAGTTCCGCCACGACCCGTCGATGGTGCTTCCTGACCGGGCCCAGGTAACGATGACGACGCCGTTCATGCGGGCGTACACCGAGCTGCTCGTGCGCACCTGCCACCGCCGCGGCGCCCACGCCATGGGCGGCATGGCCGCATTCATCCCCAACCGTCGCGACCCGGCGGTCACCGAGGCGGCGCTGGCCAAGGTGCGGGCGGACAAGGTCCGGGAGGCCGCCGACGGCTGCGACGGGACGTGGGTGGCCCACCCGGACCTCGTGCCCGTGGCCATGGAGGTGTTCGACGGCGTCCTCGGTGAGCGGCCGAACCAGCTCGACCGCCGGCGTGACGACGTCCAGGTCACCGCGGGCGACCTCCTGCGCGTGGCGACGCCCCCCGGCGGCGTGACCGAAGCCGGGCTGCGCACCAACGTCCGCGTCGGCATCCGTTACATGGACTCGTGGCTCCGGGGCGTCGGCGCCGCCGCCATCGACAACCTCATGGAGGACGCTGCCACCGCCGAGATCTGCCGGGCCCAGGTGTGGCAGTGGCGCCATCACGGCGTGCAGCTGGCCGAGGGGCCAACGGTCTCGGGCCAGGGCGTCTACACGATCATCCAGCAGGAAGGGGAGGCGTACCCCGCGGCGCGAGACCTGTTTGCCAAGGCGGCCCTCGGCGAACCGTTCGCCGAGTTCTTCACCACCATTACATCCGATTCAGGCAACGAGGAGGCGGGAAATGCAGACAGCTGAGCAACTCCAGCACGAGTGGGCGTCCGACCCGCGCTGGCGCGGCGTCCGGCGGGACTACTCCGCCGCCGACGTCGTCCGCCTCCGCGGCTCGCTGAGCATCGACCACACCCTCGCCCGCAACGGAGCCGAGCGGCTGTGGCAGCAGCTCCAGACGGAGGACTACGTCCACGCCCTGGGCGCCCTCAGCGGCGGCCAGGCGGTGCAGATGGTGCGGGCCGGGCTGTCCGCCATCTACGTGAGCGGCTGGCAGGTGGCGGCCGACGCCAACCTTTCCGAGCACGTCTACCCCGACCAGAGCCTATACCCCGCCAACAGCGTTCCCTCGCTGGTACGCCGCATCAACAACGCCCTGGGCCGGGCCGACCAGATCGAATGGGCCGAGCAGGGGCGTGTCAGCCGCAACTGGTTGGCCCCGATCGTGGCCGACGCCGAGGCCGGCTTCGGCGGCCCCCTCAACGCCTTCGAGCTGATGCGGTCCATGATCGAAGCGGGCGCGGCCGGCGTCCACTACGAGGACCAGTTGGCGTCCGAGAAGAAGTGCGGGCACATGGGCGGCAAGGTGCTGGTTCCCACCGCCCAGCACATCCGCACCCTGACGTCAGCCCGCCTTGCCGCGGATGTGATGGGCGTGCCGACCCTCGTCTTCGCCCGCACTGACTCGCTCGGCGCGACGCTGCTCACCAGCGACATCGACCCGCGCGACCGGCCCTTTCTCACCGGCGCACGCACACCGGAGGGCTATTTCTTCACCCGGCCGTGCATCGAGGTCGCCGCCGCCCGGGCCGTCGCCTACGCCCCCTACGCCGACGTGCTGTGGTGCGAGACGTCCACCCCGGATCTCAATGAGGCCCGCGTCTTCGCGGAGACGGTCCAGGCCGAGTTCCCCGACAAGCTCCTCGCCTACAACTGCTCGCCGTCGTTCAACTGGCGCCGCCACCTCGACGACGCCACCATCGCCCGCTTCCAGAAGGAGCTCGGGGCCATGGGGTTCCGCTTCCAGTTCATCACCCTGGCCGGTTTCCACGCCCTGAACGCCTCGATGTTCGAGCTGGCCACCGCCTACGCGGCCGACGACATGTCCGCCTACGTCGCCCTTCAGGAGCGGGAGTTCGCGCTGGAGGCCGACGGCTACACCGCCACCCGCCACCAGCGCGAGGTCGGCGCCGGCTACTTCGACGAGGTCACCAAGATCGTCTCCGGCGGGATGACGGCGACCCTCGCCCTCGACGGGTCGACCGAAGCCGAACAGTTCTAAAGGGCGTCGCCGTCCTGTGCGCGGTGGAGGCCTGGAGGACCTGTCCGCGCGTCAGTTCCACGTGAGCAGCCCGCCGCCCTGGCAGGCGATGGGGCCCGCGGGCGTGGGCGCGCCGTGGCCGTCACGGCTCGCGCACGTACGAGCCGGGGGCGTCCGCCAGCGGCTTGTACCGCTTGCTCCCCATCGCGGGTGGATTGCCCCGAGCCCCTGCCCGCGACGAGATCCAGCCCGCCCAGTCCTCCCACCACGATCCCGGGTGCTCGACCGCGCCCGCCCGCCACTCGTCGGGCGACTCGGGAGAGACCTCGATCGCTTCGTTCGTCCAGTGCACCCGGCGCCCGCCGGGCGGGTTGACGATGCCCGCGACGTGGCCCGACGAGCTCAGCACGAAGCGAACGTCGCCCCCCAGCAACTGCGTCGCCTTGTACGAGGACTTCCACGGCGCGATGTGGTCGTCCTTGGCCGCGAGGAGGTACGTGTCGGCGTCGACGTCCGGCAGCGACAGCCGGGCTCCCGCCAGCTCCATCTCACCCCGCGCCAACTGGTTCTCGAGGTAGCAGTACCGGAGGTAGAAGGAATGCATGTCGGCGGGCATCCGCGTGCCGTCCGCGTTCCACGCCAGGATGTCGAACGCGGGCGGGTCCTCCCCCATCAGCCAGCCGCTCGACACGTAGTTCCAGATCAGGTCGCGCGCCCGCAGCAGGTCGAACATGGCGGACATGTCCGAGGAGTCGAGGTACCCCTTGCGCAGCATGCGGGCGCTCAGGTTGTCGACCGACTCCTGATCGAGGAAGCACCCCATGGGCCCCGGTTCGGAGAAGTCGAGCAGCGTGTTGAGAAGCGTCGCCGAGCGGACCCGGTCCTCGCCCGCCGCCTTGAGGTAGGCGAGCAGCATCGCGGTCAGCGTGCCACCCAGGCAGAGCCCGACGATGTTCGCCTGCTTCGACCCTGTGATGTCTTCGATGACGTCGAGCGCGGTGTTCGGGCCGTGCAGGAGGTAGTCGTCGAGGGCGACGTCGCGCATCGACTCGTCGGGGTTGCGGTAGCTGATGGCGAAGACGGTGTGGCCCTGCTGCACGGCCCACTCGACGAAGCTGCGCCCGGGCGCCAGGTCCATGATGTAGTACTTGTTGATCCACGGCGGGCTCAGCAGGATGGGTGTCTCGTACACCGTCGGCGTCTGCGGCTCGTACTGGATCAGCTCCACGAGGCGGTTGCGGAACACGACCTTCCCCGGCGTGGTTGCGAGATTGCGCCCCAGCTCGAACGCGCCCCGGTCGACCTGGCGCGGCCGGCCGCCGTTGTAGGCGACGTCGCGGAAGAAGTTTCGGGCGCCGCGCACCGCTGACAGCCCGTTCGTCTCCCACGCCCGGCGCATGGCCGTGGGGTTCGTCCAGAAGAAGTTCGTCGGCGACCAAGCGTCGATGACCTGGTTCACCACGCACGCCGCTTTCTCCCGCGTGGCCTCGTCGAGCCCCGCCTCGTCGACAAGCGCACGCAAGTACCGCGACCAACTCAGGTAGCCGTCGCGCAGGCCGGCGAAGCCGGGATGGTCCGTCCAGGCCGGGTCGCGGAAGCGCCGATCCCGGCGCTCCGGGCCGCTCGGCGCCGCCGTCGCCCCGGCCGCGTCCAGCCAGGCGGCGGGCTGCGACCACAGCGCGGCGGCCAGATCGGCCACGGCCCGGGCGAAGCCCATGCCGTCGACACCGGCTAGGAGGCCCACCTCAGGCCCGAGCGCCTCGGCCGCGCCCGCGGCCAGCTCGGGGTCAGGGGCTGCGATTGGCTGCGATGTAGCTGCGGTAGACAGAAAGCAGGGCCTCCTTCTGGGGCTCGGTGAGGCGGGCGTCGTTGCGGATCGCCAGTTCGGCGTCCGACGCGGCCACACGCGTCGGGGCGGCCGGGTCCGGGTCGGGTCCCCAGAACCCCGCCTGCGCGAGCAACGTCTCCGCCGACAGGTCGAGCGCCTGGGCGACCAAGCGCAGCACCCGTACCGAGGGGGTGTGGAGGCCGCGCTCGATCTGGCTCAGGTACGCGTTGGAGAGGTTGGTCCGCCGCGCCATCTCCCGCAGCGACAAGTTTGCCAGGCGCCGTTGCGCCCGGAGGAACGCCCCGAACGCCGCCAGTTGGGTGTCCCACAGGTCATCGGCGGCCATCGCCCATGTTGGCCCAGGCGGGCCCCCACGTGCCGGCTAGCGAGCGCCCACCTTCGCGGTCGCACCGGCGGCCGATGCAGCCGCCTTGGTGGCAGGGATCGCCGCCTCGAACAGCTGGGTGGCGAAATCCCGCTGGACGGTGAGCAGTTTCTCGCTGAACCTGAACGCGCTCTCGAACGCCTCGCTCGGCTTGAACGGCTCGGTGAAGGTCAGGTCGGGGAGCTTGGCGAAGGTCGACTCGACCGTCTGGGCCCAGCTGCGCACGAACTCGACCATGCCCTTCTGGCCGATGCGGACCGTGTCCAGCACCTTGTCCTGAACCTCACTGGTGACCTGCTGTGCCGTGGCCATGATGTGCCTCCCGTGTGGTCGGTTGCTGCTCCGCCGGTTGTGTTAACTATACCACGCATCTGGGCTACTTGAAACCCGGGGTTTCGTGGTTTCGTCGACGGGACAGTGGGTAGGAACAACGTGGAGGGTTCAGCGGGCGCGTCCCGCAGGCGGTCACGACCCGCTACCCCAGGCGCCGCAACGACAACGCGACGGCCTCGGTTTATCGGCCGTTTACGTTCTGGACGCGGCCCGTTCACGTGCGTGCGTTCACAATGGTGGCGTGTGAATCCGATCAGGACAGCAAGCGTGCGATCACTGCAGCAAGCGATCTGAAGGGAGGCATGTGCCGGACCCGGTAGCGCCCACCGCGCCCACGCTCATCGACCTCGGCGACCTCGCCTCCCACGCGGGCCAGTCGCTGGGCACGAGCAGTTGGCGCACCGTATCCCAGGCGGACGTCGACACCTTCGCCCGCCTCAGCGGCGACGACCAGTGGATCCACGTTGACCCCGACCGCGCCGCCGAAGGGCCGTTCGGGACGACCATCGCCCACGGCTACTTCACCCTCTCGCTCTCGACGCTGTTCCTCTACGAGCTGGTCGAGGTGACCGGCGCGGCGCTGATCCTCAACTACGGCAGCAACCGCGTGCGCTACCCCACGCCCGTGCCGGTCGGGTCGCGCCTGCGCGCCGCCGTCGAGGTCGCCGACGTCGACGCCATCCCCGGCGGCGTCCAGGTCGTCTACCGGCTGACCTACGAATTGGACAGCGCGCCCAAGCCTGCCTGCGTGGCCGACATCGTCTTCCGCTACTACACCGCCATCCCGGGAAAGGCGTGACCCATGGATGACGGGTTCCCTCTCGCCCTCGCCCGCCTCGGCGCATCGGTGGTGCGCCGCCCGTGGCGCGCCCTGCCCGCGGCGGCCGAGCTGACCGCCAACCTGTTCGCGGCCGGTGCCCGCACCGCCGCGGTCGCCCTGGGCCAGCCCAGCCCGCCCGTCGTTGCGCCTGCGGCCAAGGACCGCCGCTTCGCCGACCCGGCCTGGACGAAGAGCCCTTGGTTCTACGGGACCGCACAGGCGTACCTGTCGGGCGCCAAGTTCCTCCGGGAAGTCGCCGAGCGCCAAGGCGACGAGAAGGCGCAGTTCGCAGCCGGCGCGCTGGTCGACGCCCTGGCGCCGACGAACTTCCTGCCGACCAACCCCGCCGCCCTGCGGAAGGCCTACGAGACGCGCGGCGAGAGCCTGAAGAACGGGTTCAAGAACTTGGTCTCCGACGTCGTCACCAACGGCGGCCGCCCACAGCAGGTCGACCCCACGGCGTTCGAGGTCGGTAGGGACCTGGCCGTGACACCGGGTCACGTCGTGTTCCGCAACCACCTCATGGAGCTGATCCAGTACGTGCCCCAGACCGCCACGGTCCACGAGACGCCGCTGCTGATGAGCCCGCCCTGGATCAACAAGTACTACATCATGGACCTGGCCCCGGGGCGGAGCCTCGTCGAGTGGGCCGTCCAGCACGGCCACACCGTGTTCACCCTGAGCTACCGCAACCCCGACGAGTCGATGCGCACCGTCACCCTCGACGACTACCTGCTCCTGGGCCTCAACGCCGCGGTCGACGCCGTGCGCGAGATCACCGGCGCAGAGGACGTCAACGTCGCCGGCCTCTGCGTCGGCGGGACGCTCGCCGTCATGCTGCACGCCTACCTGGCCCAGCAGGCCAAGGGCGGAATCCGGTCGCTCACACTGCTCAACACGCTCGTCGACTTCAGCGAACCCGGCGCACTTGGCGCCTTCACCGACCGCGCCGCCGTCGAAAGGCTGGAGGAGCGCATGGCCGAGCAGGGGTTCGTCGACGAGGTCGAGATGGCCACCACGTTCGACTTCCTCCGCGCCAACGACCTCATCTGGAACTACGTGGCCAGCGGCTGGCTGATGGGCGAGCCCGCTCCGGCGTTCGACATCCTGGCGTGGAACGCCGACGCCACCCGCATCAGCGAGGCGACGCACTCGTTCTACCTCCGGTCGTTCTACCTCGAAAACCAGCTGTCCCGAGGCACGCTCGAAATGGCGGGCACGCCGATCGACCTGGACCTGGCGGAGGCGGACACCTATGTCCTAGCCGCCGTCGAGGACCACATCACACCGTGGAAGTCGTCCTACAAGACGACCGGCTTGCTTCCCACCAAGATGAAGTTCGTCCTCAGCTCGTCGGGCCACATCGCCGGCGTCGTCAACCCGCCGAGCCCCAAGCGCCACTACTGGACCAACGACGACCTGCCCGAGGATCCGGACGAATGGCTGGCCGACGCCACCCAGCACACGGGTTCGTGGTGGGGTGACTGGACCGCGTGGATCGCCGACCGCGCCGGCCCCCAGCGCCCGCCCCCGCCGCTGGGCTCGGCCATCCACTCCCCTATCGCCACCGCCCCTGGTACTTATGTGAGGAGAGGCTCATGACCATGAAGGCAGTCGGAGTCATCGGAGCTGGGCTCATGGGCTCAGGAATTGCCGAGGTTGCCGCGCTGAACGGCTTCGAGGTGGTGCTTCGGAGCCGCTCCCAGTCGACGGCCGACGCCGCCCTCGGCCGTGTCTCCCAGTCGCTCGCCAAGAGCGTGGACAGGGGCAAGCTCGCCGCCGACGCCCGCGACGAGACAATGGACCGCCTGCGCGCCACCGACGACCTGGGCGAGCTGGAGCTGTGCGACCTGGTCATCGAATCCGTCGTCGAGGACCTCGACACCAAGCAGCGCCTCTTCCGTGAGCTCGACCGCATCTGTGCGCCGAGCGCCTATCTGGCCACGAACACGTCCACGCTTCCCGTCGTTGAGATGGCCATAGCGACCGAACGACCCGACCGCGTCATCGGCCTGCACTTCTTCAACCCGGCGCCGCGCATGCCCCTGGTCGAGGTCGTGCCCGCGCTGACCACCAGCCCCGCCACCGTCGACGCCGCCCGCGAGTTCGCGGCGCAGTGCGGCAAGGACCCGGTCACGGTGAAGGACAAGGCCGGGTTCATCGTCAACGCCCTGCTGTTCCCCTACCTGAACAGCGCCGTGCACATGCTCGACAACGGCGTCGCCACCAAGGAGGACATCGACACCGCCATGCGCGGCGGGTGCGGGTTCCCCATGGGACCGCTGGAGCTGCTCGACCTCGTCGGGCTCGACACCAGCCTCGCCATCCTCAACGCCCTGAACGCGGAGCAGCCGGGCGGGTGCACCGCGCCAGCGCCCCTCCTCAAGCGCATGGTCGCCGCCCAGCAGCTCGGCCGCAAGACCGGGCAGGGCTTCTACACCTACGAGTCGGCCCGTTGAACGGCCCCAGGGGCCCCAGGAAAGGAGCCAGCCCATGCCCGGATCAGTTCTCGCATCGTTTGCCCGGACGCCGATCGGTCGCCTGAGCGGCGCGCTTTCGTCCCTCTCCGCCATGGAGTTGGGCGGTGTCGCCATCGCCGCCGCCATCGAGCGCGCCGGTATCTCGCCCGCCGACGTCGACGTCGTCGTGATGGGCCAGGTGCTCCAAGCGGCCCAGGGTCAGAACCCGGCCCGCCAGGCGGCCGCCAAAGGCGGGGTGCCGATGACCGTGCCCGCCGTCACCGTCAACAGCGTCTGCCTGTCCGGCCTCCAGGCCATCCAGTACGCCGACCACCTGATCCAGGCGGGCGACGCCGAGGTGGTGGTCGCCGGCGGGATGGAGTCGATGACCCAGGCGCCGCACGTGCTGCCCGGCGCTCGCGCCGGGTATCGGCTGGGCGACGCCGCCCTCGTCGACTCCATGATCCGCGACGGCCTGTGGTGCGCCTTCGACGGCGTCCACATGGGCGCCAGCACCGAGCACTACGCCAAGGCCGCGGGCATCTCCCGCCAGGAGCAGGACGCGCTGGCGGCGACGAGCCACGAGCGGGCGGCCATCGCGGGCAAGGAAGGCCGCCTCAGCCCCGAGATCACCCCCGTCACGATCCCCCAGCGCAAGGGTGACGTGCTCGTGGTGGACAAGGACGAGGGCGTGCGCCCGGACACCACCGTCGAGGCCTTGGCCCGGCTGAAGCCGGCCTTCGCGCCCGAAGGCACGATCACTGCCGGGAACGCGTCCCAGATCTCCGACGGCGCGGCCGCCGTGGTCGTCATGAGCCGGGCCAGAGCAAAGGCGCGCGGCCTGCTGCCCAAGCCCACACTGGTGAGCTTCGCCAACGTCGCCGGCCCCGACGCCTCGCTGCTCACACAGCCGTCGAGGGCCATACTGCGGGCGATCGACAAGGCCGGCGTGGAGCCGGCCGCTGTCGGCCTGTTCGAGATCAACGAGGCGTTCGCGGCGGTCCTGGCCGCGTCGATGGCCGACCTCGGCGTCGCCTTCGAGGACGTAAACGTGAACGGCGGGGCCATCGCCCTCGGGCACCCCATCGGCATGTCCGGCGCCCGCCTGCTCATGACCCTCGCGGCCGAGTTGGAGCGCCGCGGCGGTGGCCTCGGAGCGGCGGCTCTCTGCGGCGGCGGCGGCCAGGGCATCGCCGCCCTGCTCCGAGTAGACGGCCCATGACCTACCTCCACCAACTCCCCGACCGCGACGAGGCCCTCACGGGCGAGTGGCTCGACTCCCTCGACGCCCTCATCGGCGAGCAAGGCCACGGCCTCGCTCGCCAGGTGCTCGCCCGGCTCCTCGACCGGGCCGCCGAGCGAGAGATCGGCTTCCCGGCCACCGTCGCCACCCCGTATGTCAACACCATCGCGCGCGCCGACGAGCCCGCGTTCCCCGGTGACGAGGAGATCGAGCGGCGGATTCAAGCCTTGGTCGTCTGGAACATGGCCGTCATGGTGAGCCGGGCCAACCACGACCGCGACGGCACCGGCGGCCACATCGCCACCCCCGCCTCCTGTGCACTGCTCTACGAGGTCGGCTTCAACCACTTCTTCAGGGGCAAGGACGACGGCCCGGGCGACCAAGTGTTCTTCCAGGGCCACGCCGTTCCCGCGGTCTACGCGCGGGCCTACCTCGAAGGCCGCCTGACCGAAGAGCACCTCGACCGCTTCCGGCGCGAGGTGGGCGGCGGCGGCCTGTCGAGCTACCCCCATCCCCGGCTGATGCCCGACTTCTGGGAGTTCCCGACCGTCTCGATGGGCCTGGGCCCCATCAACGCGGTGTACCAGGCCCGCTTCAACCGGTACCTGCTCCATCGAGGCATCGCCGACACGGCCGGGTCGCACGTGTGGTGCTTCATCGGCGACGGCGAGTGTGACGAACCGGAGACCACGGCCGCCCTCACGCTGGCCGCGCGCGAGGACCTCGACAACCTGACGTTCGTCGTCAACTGCAACCTCCAGCGCCTCGATGGCCCCGTACGCGGTAACGGCAAGGTCATCCAGGAGCTCGAAGCAGTGTTCCGAGGCGCGAAGTGGAACGTCATCAAGGTGATCTGGGGCTCCGAGTGGGACGACCTGCTCGCCCGCGACCCCCAGGGTGCGCTGGTCGAGCGCATGGGCGCGATCCTCGACGGCGAGTACCAGAAGTTCGCGGTCGAGTCGGGCGCGTTCGCCCGCGAGCACTTCTTCGGCGCCGATCCCCGGCTGGCGGCCCTGGTGGACGGCCGGGCCGACGACGACCCTGCCCTCGCCCTGCCACGCGGCGGCCACGACCGCCACAAGGTCTACGCCGCGTACCAGCGGGCGAGGCAGCACACTGGGGCGCCGACGGTGATCCTGGCCAACACGATCAAGGGCTTCGGCCTCGGCCCCGAGATCCAGGCCCGCAACGCCGCCCACCAGATCAAGAAGATGAAGCAGCCCCAGTTCGCCGCCCTGCGGGACCGCCTGGGGCTGGCGTCGCTGCTGTCCGACGACGACCTGGCCGCGACGAAGGCGCCGTACCTGCGGCCCGCGGAGGGCTCGCCTGAGCACGAGTACCTCATGGGCCGCCGCCGTTCGCTGGGCGGCGCCGTCCCCCGCCGCGTCGTGCGCGGCGAGCCCATCGGCCAGCCCGACCCCGAGGTCTTCGACGACCTCCTGAGCGGGTCCCACGACCGGGCCGTATCGACCACCATGGCCTTCGCCAACCTCCTGCGCAGCCTGCTGCGCGACCCGACCGTCGGCGCTCGGGTGGTGCCCATCGTCCCCGACGAGGCGCGCACCTTCGGCCTCGACGCCCTCTTCTCCGAGGTCAAGATCTACGCCCCGGGCGGGCAGCGCTACGAGCCGGTCGACGCCGGCATGCAGCTCTCCTACCGTGAAGACCGCACCGGCCAGATCCTCGAGGAGGGCATCACCGAGGCCGGCTCGATGGGCAGCTTCACGGCCGCGGGCACGTCATACGCGACGCTGGGCCAGCCGATGATCCCCTTCTACCTCTTCTACTCGATGTTCGGCTTCCAGCGGGTGGGCGACCAGGTCTGGGCGTTCGGCGACATGCGGGGCCGGGGCTTCCTCCTCGGCGCCACGGCCGGGCGGACGACGCTCAACGGTGAGGGCCTCCAGCACCAGGACGGCCACAGCTTGCTGCTGGCGTCGAGCGTTCCCAACGTGGCCGCCTACGACCCGGCGTTCGCCTACGAGGTGGCGGTCCTGGTGAAAGACGGCATCGCCCGCATGTACGGCGACCACCCCGAGGACGTCTTCTACTACCTCACCCTCTACAACGAGAACTACCCGATGCCCCCCATGCCGCCGGGCGCCGAACCGGGCATCGTCAGAGGGATCTACCGTTTCTCAGCCGCGCCCCAGGCGCCCAGCCGGGCCGCCACGATCCTGTTCAGCGGCACCGCCCAGGCGGCGGCGCGCGAGGCCCAGCAGCAGCTCGCCGAGCACCACGACGTCGCCGCCGAACTGCTGAGCGTCACGTCGTACAAGGCGCTGCGTGAAGACGCGCTGGCGGCCGAACGGTGGAACCGCCTCCACCCGACCGACCTGCGCCGCGTGCCCTACATCACCGAGGTCCTCTACGAGTGCGAAGGCCCGGTCGTCGCGGTCACCGACTTCATGAAGGCCGTGCCCGACCAGGTCGCCCGGTGGGTCCCCGGCCATTACACCGCTCTGGGCACGGACGGGTACGGCCGCTCCGACTCGCGGCCCGCCCTACGCCGGCACTTCGAAACTGACGCCGCCCACATCGTGGTCGCCGTGCTCTCCGCCCTGGCCGACCTCGACAACGGCAAGGCCGAGGACGTCGCCGACGCCATCGACCACTACGGGCTCGACACCGAGGCGGTCGAGCCCCGGCTCGCATAGGCATGGGACGACGCACCAAGATCGTGTGCACCCTCGGTCCGGCAAGTGGGGCGCCGGAGTCGGTCCGGGCCTTGGTCGACGCGGGCATGGACGTCGCCCGCCTGAACTTCTCGCACGGGACCCACGACGAGCACCGCGCCCTCTACTCCTGGGTGCGCGAAGCGTCCAACGACACCGGCCGCTCGGTCGCCGTGCTCGCCGACCTCCAAGGCCCGAAGATCCGCCTGGGCGCGTTCCAGGGCGGGGCCGCAGTGTTGCAACCGGGCTCGATGTTCGTCATGAGCGGCGAGCCGATGGAGGGGACGTGCGATCGGGCGTCGGTGACGTACAGCAACCTCGCCCACGACATCCGCCCGGGCGACACCTTGCTGCTCGACGACGGCCTGCTGCGCCTCCAGGCCGTGTCCTCGGACGGGCGCGAGGTGTCGTGCCAGGTGATCGAAGGCGGGCCGCTGTCCGACGCCAAGGGCGTCAACCTTCCCGGCGCCCAGCTGAGCGTCGGCGCCCTCACCGAGAAGGACGCCATCGACCTGCAGTTCGCGCTCAGCCTCGGCGTCGACGCGGTGGCGCTCTCGTTCGTCCGGCGCGCCGACGACGTCGACGCCGTGCGAGCTGTGATGGACGCCGCCGGCCGCCGTGTCCCCCTGCTCGCCAAGATCGAGCGTCCCGAGGCGGTAGCGAACCTCGACTCCGTCCTCGATGCGTTCGACGGCGTGATGGTTGCCCGCGGCGACCTGGGGGTGGAGTTGCCGTTCGAGCAGGTGCCGGTGGTGCAGAAGCGGGCCGTACAGCTCGCCCGGGAACGGGGCAAGCCCGTCATCGTCGCCACCCAGATGCTCGAGTCGATGGTCCACAACCGCCGGCCCACGCGCGCCGAGGTGTCGGACGTCGCCAACGCCGTGCTCGACGGGGCCGACGCCCTCATGCTCTCGGCGGAAACCAGCGTCGGCGACTACCCCGTCGACGCCGTCGCCACCATGAGCCGCATCATGGCCTCGGCGGAGGACGACGGGCTGGGGCGGATCGCGCCGGTTGCCGGAGCGGGTCAGGTGGGCGCCGTGGCGGCGGCGGCAGTGCGAGTGGGCGCCCTTGTCGGCGCCAAGGCAATGGTCGCGTTCACCCAGACCGGGCGCACCGCCCGGCTCCTCGCCATGCACCGGCCCTCGCTGCCGCTGCTCGCGTTCACCCCTGATCCGGCGGTGCGCAGCCAGCTGGCGCTCACGTGGTCGGTGGAGACCTTCCTCCTGCCGCCCATCTGCTCGCTCGAGGAGGGGCTCGGCCAAGTGGATTACGTCATGCGAGGACGCGGGGTCGCACCCGGCGACCGGGTGGTCGTCGTCGTCGGCCATCCCGGACAGACGGGGAGCACCCACACCCTGCGCGTGCACGAGGTACGCCCGTGACAGGCGAGATGCAGCGCGTCGGGGTGATCGGCTGCGGACTGATGGGCGCCGGCATCGCCGAGGTGTGCGCGCGCGCCGGGCTCGACGTGCTCGTGCGCGAAGTCGACGAGGACGCCCTGGCGCGGGGCCGCGCCCGTATTCAGACGTCGTTCGGCCGGGCCGTCAAGCGGGAGAAGCTGACAGCCGAGGATGCCCGGGGCGCGCTCGGCCGCCTGTCGTTCACGACCGACATCGGCGACATGGCCGACCGCAATCTCGTCGTCGAGGCCGTGTGGGAAAACGAACCGGTGAAGCTCGACGTCCTCGCCACCCTCGACAAGGTCGTCGCCCCCGACGCGATCCTCGCGTCCAACACATCGTCGATCCCGATCATGAAGCTGGCGATGGCAACCAACCGGCCCGAGAAGGTCGTCGGGTTGCACTTCTTCAGCCCCGTCCCCGTCCTCACGCTCGTCGAACTGGTCTCCTCCCTCCTCACCAGCGAGGAGACGGCCGACGCCGTGTACCACTTCGCCGAGGACGTGCTGGGCAAGCGGCTCATCCGGTCCAAGGACCGGGCCGGCTTCATCGTCAACGCCCTGCTGATCCCCTACCTGATCTCCGCCATCCGCATGATCGAATCCGGCTTCGCCACCGCCGAGGACATCGACACGGGGATGGTCCTCGGCTGCAACCACCCCATGGGACCCCTCGCCCTCGCCGACTTCATCGGCCTCGACACCACGCTGGCGGCCGCCCAGTCGCTGTACGACGAGTTCAAGGAGCCCCTCTACGGCCCGCCGCCGCTGCTCGCCCGCATGGTCGAAGCCGGCCTCCACGGCCGCAAGACCGGCCGCGGCTTCTACTCCTACGACACCCCCTGAGCAACGTTTCGCGTCATTTGGGCCTCAGGGACACCAACTAACGCGAGTCCTCCCGACATGATCGGGCAGAATGGCGCGATGCCTGACGGAACGACGGCCGTGCCCATCACCGGCGACGACGACGCGGACCGGTTGCTCGCCGACGAGCCCCTCGCCCTGCTCATCGGGATGCTCCTGAACCAGCAGATGCCGCTTGAGCGGGCGTTCCACGCTCCGTACGACCTCAAGGAGCGGCTCGGCGGCAGGCTCGACGCGGCTGCGATCGCCAGCGCCGATCCCGACGTGCTGGCCGACCTGTTCGCCGAACCGCCGGCGCTGCACCGCGCCTCGGGCCCGATGGCCAGCCGCACCCAGGAGGTGTGCCGCACCGTGGTCAACGACTACGGGGGCGACGCAGCCGCGATCTGGACGACGGCGGCCACCGGCGAGGACCTGTTCTTCCGGCTCAGCGCGCTCCCGGGCTTTGGCGCCCAAAAGGCAAGGGTGCTGATGATCATCCTCAGCGACCACCTGGGAGTGGCGCCACCGGGTACGGCCGAGGTGACCGGCCCGCAGCGCAACCGCGAGTTCTTCTCGATCTCCCCCGCGCCCAAGACGATGATCGACGGCAAATGGACCCGCGTGAAGTGAGCGCGCAGGCAACCGAGGCGCTCACCGACGCCCAGGAGCTGCGCCTGCTGCTCAAGGCCCGCGCCCTGCAGGCCATGGCCGACTCGAGCGAGTACCTCCCCGAGAGGGAGATGTTCACGGCGAAGGCGCGGGGTCTCGCCGACCACTACGGCTTCGAGCGCGAGCTGCTCGACTTCTCGCGCGAGCCGCTGCGCGTGGCGGTGGTGATCGCCGAGGTCCGGCGTATGAAGGAGATCATCGGCGACTTCAAGGACGACCCCGAGTGGTGGGCCACCAAGTCGGTCGAGTGGTCGGACTCGCTCAACGAGTACGACGAGACCCTGGAAATGGCCGCCGACTTGTTCAACGTCCCGGTGCACCGCATCCCGTGGGGCTCCCGCCGCCACTTCCGCCCGGCGGAGCGGGCCCTGATCGAACAAGTCGTCTGGGCGCGCGTGGCGACGCTGAAGGCCGGTCCCTTCAGCTGACGGACGCCTCCTGGCTCAGGCGGTAGCCCCGGCCTGGGAACGCTTCGAGAGCCGGCCCGCACGCGCCGAGCCGCCGGCGCAGGCGTCCGACCGTCACTTCCAGGACGTGCGGGTCGGTGTCCTCCGACCCCCACACGCGGCGAAGGAACGTGCTCCTGGGCACCACCGCCCCCGGCGCCGCGGCGAGAAGTTGGAACACCGCCCGTTCCTTCGGGGTCAACTCGATGACGTCCCCGTCCAGTTCGATGATCGATCCTTGGACCACGAGCTCGTGGCCCGCCAGCGTCAGCGGACGGCGGCGGTCGGCGAAATGGTCGCTCAGGGCGCGCACAAGCAGGCCCAAGCGACCGACGTCGGGCACGAGGGGCGAATCGACACCCTGCTGGCGGGCGCCCTCGGCGCACACAGGGCCGACGCACGCCGCCGCGACCCCGTGGTAGAAGGCCCGTCGCAGCGGCTCTGCTAGCCCGGCGCCCTGGGCGATGGCGAAAAGGTTGTGGACGGCAGGCGCGCTGGTGAACGTGATGGCGTCGACGCGCCCGTCGCACGCCAGCTCGATCAGCTTCACCGCCGCGCTCGGGTCCTCGGGCATGCGCCACCTATAGACCGGGATCCTGAGCACCTCGGCGCCGGCGCCGGCCAAGAGGTCGGTGAGCTCCGGGTTCGGCATGCCGTACTCCTGCACCGCCACGCGCCGTCCCGCCAGGTCCTCCTGCAGCAGGAGGGCGGCCAGCTCGTCCATCTGCTCGTTGGGCGAGCGGGCCCACACCGCCAGCCCTCCGGCCTGCACCGCCGCCGACGCCTTGGCCCCGCGGGCCACGACCTTGGCGTCGACCAGCGCGTCTACCACCTGGTCGCCCAGCCCCCACGCCGACGCCATCTCGAGCCAGGCCCGGATGCCGATGCCGGTGGTGGCGACCAGGTAGTCGGGCGGCGTCTCGATGACCGCGTGCGTGGCGCGGCGGAGCTCGTCGTCGTCCGCCAGGTAGAGCGTGCTCATGGTCGGTCCGTGGACGACCGACGCGCCGCGCCGGGCGAGCAGCTCGGCCTGCTCACTGGCGCGGCGGTCGGCGGTGACGCCAATGACGAATCCGTCGAGCGGTCGAAGCGACATGTCCAAACCAATGTTCCGCATCGCCGTGAACGGGTCGTTCCCCGGCGGTGCCAGCTTCGAGACGGTTGCCTGAACCGCGCCTGACCATCCGAGGCCCCGAGCACAGGTTCGGGTCAGACTCCTCACAATCCGGCCTCGGAGCTGTGCAGGTTTCGTCGCCTGCCGTTCACTCGCTGGCAACGGCGCGAACACACCCTCGGGCTTGGCTTATGACGTGGCCGCCACCCGAGAGTTCGACGTTTGCGACGCACCGCGACGCACCCTCGTCGTGATCGGCAACGGGATGGTCGGGCAGAAGCTGCTCGAAGTCCTCGTGGAACGCGGCGCGAAGGCGGAATGGGACATCGTCACCTTCTGCGAGGAGGGCAGGCTCGCCTACGACCGCGTCGGCCTCAGCTCGTTCTTCACCGGCGCCAGCGCGGAGGAGCTGTCGCTGGTCGAGCCCGGTTTCTTCGAGCACGCCGGCCTTACCGTGCATATCGGGGACCGGGTGGCGCGAATCGACCGTGAGGCAGGCGAGGTCGTGTCCGCCAAGGGCGTGCGGGTGCGTTTCGACGCCGCCGTCCTGGCGACGGGCTCCTACCCCTTCGTCCCGCCCGTGCCCGGGCACGACGCCGCCGGTTGCTTCGTGTACCGCACCATCGACGACCTCGAGGCCATTCGGGACTATTCAGCGGGCCTCCGGGTGGGCGCCGTCGTCGGCGGCGGGCTGCTCGGGTTGGAGGCCGCCAATGCCCTCCGCAGCCTCGGGCTCGAGACCCACGTGGTCGAGTTCGCCGACCGGCTCATGCCCATGCAGGTCGACGACGGCGGCGCGTCCGCCCTCCGCCGGCGGATCGAAGAGCTGGGTGTCTCCGTGCACACCGCCACCGCCACGACCGAGATCGTCGTCGGCGCGGGCGGCAGGGCCGAGGCCATGCGGTTCAAGGACGGCGACGACCTCCCGGTCGACCTGGTCGTGTTCTCCGCCGGCATCCGCCCGCGCGACGAGCTGGCACGGGCGGCGGGCCTCGACGTCGGTGAGCGGGGCGGCGTCGTCGTCGACGAGGCGTGCCGCACGTCCGATCCCCGCATCTTCGCCATCGGCGAGGTCGCGCTGGCCCAGGGCCGCATCTGGGGTCTGGTGGCGCCCGGGTATCAGATGGCGCGGGTGGTCGTCGACCGCATCCTGGGCGGCGACGCCACCTTCGCCGGCGCCGACCTCTCCACCAAGCTCAAGCTCATGGGTGTCGACGTCGCCAGCTTCGGCGACGCCTTCGGCGCCGCGCCCGGTTGCGACGCCATCACCTACAACGACCCCGTCACCAATGTCTACAAGCGGGTCGTGGTCGGGCCGCCCACCAAGCGGTCCAAGCGCCCAGTCGTCGGCGGCATGCTCGTGGGCGACGCGTCGATGTACCAGACGCTGCTGCAGATGTCGCGGGGAGACATGCCCTCGCCCGAGCGCGTCGAGGACCTCATCCTGCCTGGACGCGCCGGGGGCGGCGCGGCGACCGTCGGCGTCGGTGCCCTCGGCGACGGGGCGCTGATCTGCACCTGCAACAACGTCACCAAGGGCGACGTGTGCGCAGCCATCGCGGGCGGGGCCGCCGACATGCCTTCGCTCAAGGCGTGCACCAAGGCCGGCACGGGCTGCGGCGGCTGCGTGCCGCTCGCCACCGAGCTGCTCAAGCACGAGCTGCGCGCCGCCGGCGTCGCCGTCAACAACAACCTGTGCGAGCACTTCGCCTACTCGCGCCAGGAGCTGTTCGACATCGTGCGCGTGCACCGCTACACGTCCTTCTCGGAGGCGCTGGCCAACCATGGGCGCGGCCTGGGCTGCGAGATCTGCAAGCCGGCGGTGGCGTCGATGCTCGCCTCCCTCGGTTACGGCCACATCCTCGACGGCGAGCAAGCCACCCTGCAGGACACCAACGACCACTTCCTCGCCAACCTGCAACGCGACGGCACCTACTCGGTGGTGCCCCGGGTGCCGGGCGGCGAGATCACCCCGGACCAACTCATCGCCCTCGGCACGATCGCCAAGGAGTTCGGCCTCTACACCAAGATCACCGGTGGACAGCGCATCGACCTGTTCGGGGCGCGTGTCGACGAGCTGCCCGAAATCTGGCGGCGGCTGGTGGACGTAGGCATGGAGTCGGGGCACGCCTACGGCAAGGCCCTGCGAACGGTGAAGTCCTGCGTCGGCAAGACGTGGTGCCGCTTCGGCGTGCAGGACTCGACGACGTTGGCCATCGACATCGAGCTGCGCTACCGCGGCCTGCGGGCGCCCCACAAGATCAAAGCAGCCGTATCCGGCTGCAGCCGCGAGTGCGCGGAGGCGCAGGGGAAGGACTTCGGCGTCATCGCCACCGAACGGGGCTGGAACGTGTACGTGTGCGGCAACGGCGGGATGAAGCCCCAGCACGCCGTGCTGCTGGCGGCTGACCTCGACCGCGACCGCGTGTTCCGCTACCTCGACCGGTTCCTCATGTTCTACATCCGCACCGCCGACCGGCTGGAGCGAACGGCGGTGTGGTTCAACAAGCTCGAAGGCGGCGTCGACCACCTCCGGCGCGTGATCATCGACGACAGCCTGGGAATCGCCGCCGAGCTCGACGCGGAGATGGAGCGCCACGTCGCCACCTACGAGTGCGAGTGGAAGGCGACCCTCGAAGACCCCGCTCGGCTGGCGCGGTTCCGGACGTTCGTCAACGCCGACGACCCGGACCCGAACGTCGTCTTCGTCACCGAGCGCGGCCAGCCCCGCCCCGCCTACCCCCACGAAAAGCCGGATCCCGCCCTCCTCGCGACAGGAGTCACCCGATGACGCTTACCGCCCAGCTGCAGACCTGGGTCGACGTGTGCCCCCTCGAAGTCATCGTGCCCGGCCGGGGCGTGTGCGCCCTGGTCGGCGCGTACCAGGTCGCGATCTTCCGCGTCCCGGGCTATGGCGACGAGCTGTTCGCCCTGTCCAACTACGACCCGTTCAGCCACGCTTTCGTGCTGTCGCGCGGCATCGTCGGCTCGAAGGGCGACCGGCTGAAGGTCGCGTCGCCGGTGTACAAGCAAAGCTTCGACCTGCGCACGGGCGAGTGCCTCGACGACGCGAGCGTCTCGATCCCCACGCATGAGGTGCGGGTGGTGCGCGGGCGGGTGGAGCTCGCCTGCCCGTGACACCTGCGACGGCGACGGCCCTGGCGCCGCCAGCCCTGCTGCCCCTCGAAGACGGCGAGCAGTACCGCTTCACGTTCGCCATGGACGCCTGCGTCGGATGCCACTCCTGCGAGGTCGCGTGCGCCGAGCAGAACAACACGCCCGTCGACAAGGCGTGGCGGCGCGTCGGTGAGCTGGAGGGCGGTGCGTTCCCCAACACCCGCCGGTTCAGCCTCTCGATCGCCTGCAACCATTGCATCGAGCCGACCTGCCTTTCGGGCTGCCCCACCAACGCTTATGAGAAGCTGCCCAACGGCATCGTCACCCACCACGCCGACGAGTGCGTCGGCTGCCAGTACTGCATGTGGAACTGCCCGTACGAGGCGCCGGTGTTCAACGAGAAGCATCGCATCGTGTCGAAGTGCGACATGTGCCAGCCTCGGCTCGAGGCGGGCGAGAACCCGGCGTGCGTGTCGGCGTGCCCGACTCAGGCCATCGGCGTCGAAGCGGTCAACGTGGAGGCGTGGCGAGCGGATCACGCCCAAGCCGACGCCCCCGGGCTCCCGCCCGCGCACATCACGGTCTCGACGACGAGGGTCACGGTGTCGGGCGGGACCGCCGCCACGAGCCTGGTCGGGCTCAAGCCGGTCGACGACCACCGCATCGCGCGCCAGGACCCGCACTGGCCGCTGATCGTGCTCACCCTGCTCACCCAGCTGTCGGTGGGCGCCGTCGGCAGCGCCGCGCTGCTCGGCCTGGCGACCGGCGGCCGCGGGCTCGCCGGAGCAGCCCGGGACGCGTTCGTCGCCGGCGTGGTCGCCCTAGGCGCATCGCTGTTCCACCTCGGGCGGCCCACGCGCGCCCTGAAAGCCCTCCGCAACCTGCGGACCTCGTGGCTGAGCCGCGAGGTCGCCCTTTTCTCCGCCTTCGCGGTGATGTCCTTTGCGTACGCGTACCGGCCCAGCGCCGCGCTGGTCGGCGTCGCAGCCGCGGCCATCGGCGCTGCCGGCGTCTACGCCAGCGCGCGCTTGTACCTCGTGCCCGCGCGCCCGGTGTGGAACTCGCTCCGTACCCCGGTCGCCTTCTTCGCCACGGCGGCCGCCACCGGGCCCCTCCTGACCGTCCTGTGCCTCGACCGGGGCACGGCGCCGGCCGGGTGGACGGGAGTCCTCGTCGCCCTCGCCGCCGCGGGCGCGCTGGCGCAGCTCGGCGTCCAGGCGCACCTGCTTCACACGATCCGGCGCCGTCCCGACCGGCAGCACCGCGGCACGGCCGAGCTCACGCTCGGGCCGTTCCACACCCTGTTCCTGCTTCGGGTCCTGGCGGCTGTCGCCGGCGTCGCGCTCCTGGCGTCGGTCGCGACGACGCCCCTCGCCGGATCGGCCGCCGGTGGCCGGCTCGCCACCGCCCTCGCCCTCCTCGGCGCCGGCGAGCTGGCCGGCCGCTACCTGTTCTACGTCACCGTCGTGCCCTACCGGATCGCGGGCCGGTTCGCTCCGTCGCGATGACCTACCAGGCCGACGAGCGCGGCGGCGTGATGAACGCCGAACGCAAGCCGCAACGGTGGGTGCGGACCACCTGCGGCTACTGCTCGGTCGGCTGCGGCATGTTGCTCGGCGTCAAGGGCAACGAGGCCGTGGCCGTGATGGGCGATCCCGACCACCCTGTGAACCGGGGTCGCCTTTGCCCCAAGGGCCTGTCCGAGCATCACACCATTACCGCCCCCGGCCGGCTGACCGTTCCCCTGCTCAGCCAGAAGCCGGCGACCTGGGACTCGGCCCTGGACGTGACCGTCGGAGGCTTCCGCCGCCTCCTGCGCGAGCACGGCCCGGACTCGGTGGCGGTGATCTCGACGGGCCAGCTGCTGACCGAGGAGTTCTACGCCTTCGGCAAGCTGGCGCGCCTCGGCTTCGGGCTGCGCCACTTCGACAGCAACACCACTCTGTGCATGGCGAGCGCCGTGGCCGGCTACAAACGCACCTTCGGCAGCGACGGCCCGCCCGGGTCCTACGAGGACCTCGAACAGTCGGACTGCATCCTGCTGGTGGGCGCCAACATCGCCGACAACCATCCGCTGCTGGTGCCTCGCGTCCTGGAGAACCGCGACAAGACCCTGATCGTCGTCGACCCGCGCGTCACCAAGACCGCAGCCGTCGCCGACCTCCACCTGGCCGTCCGGCCCCGCACCGACATCACCCTGCTGAACGGCATGCTCAAGCTGCTGATCGACGAGAGACTTGTCGACCGCGAGTACATCTCCGCTCACACCGAGGGGTTCGAGGCGCTCGCGGCCCACGTGGCGCCCTACAGCCTCGACCAGGTGGCCGAGGTGTGCGGCGTGGACGCCGAGCTGATCCGCGAGGCGACGCTGGCCTTCGGCCGCGCTCGCCGCGGCTTCGTGGCGTGGACGATGGGCGTGAACCACTCGGTGCAGGGCGTCGAGACCGTGACGCTCCTCAACACCCTTTGCCTCGTCACCGGCAACATCGGCAAGCCCGGCGCCGCCCCGTTCTCGATCACCGGGCAGTGCAACGCCATGGGCACCCGCGAGGCGGGCTTCACCGCCTCGCTCCCCGGGTACCGGGCGTACGACAACGCCGGCCATCGCGCCGAGCTCGCCGCCTTGTGGGACGTCCCCGTCGACCGCATCCCGACGGATCGCGGCCGCGCCTACCCCGACATCATCGACGGCATCCTCGACGGGACCGTCAGGGGCCTCTGGATCGTCGCCACCAACCCGCCCGTGTCGTTCCCGAACCGCGGCCGCCTGGAACGGGCACTCGCCAACCTCGACCTCCTCGTCGTGCAGGACGGATTCGAGACACCGACGACCCGCCTCGCCCACGTCGTGCTCCCTGCCGCGATCTGGGGCGAGAAGGACGGGACGTACACCAACGCCGAGCGCCGCGTCTCGCGAGTTCGGCGTGCCGTCGAACCGCCGGGCCAGGCGCGGTCGGACTTCGACATCTTCGTGGCCATCGGCGACCAGCTCGGGGTGAGCGAGGAGCTGTTCCCCGGATGGGCCGGGCCGGAGGACGCCTTCAACGAGTGGCGGCGCGTCTCGGCCGGACGTATGTGCGACTACAGCGCCATGACCTGGGATTCGATCGACGCCGCCGGCGGCGTGCAGTGGGGCGGCGCCCGCTTGTACGCCGACGGCGTGTTCCCCAACCCGTCGGGCCGAGCGAAGCTCTGGTGCGTCTCCCCCCAGCCCATCGCCGACGCCCCCAACACCCGGTTCCCGTTCGTGCTCAACACGGGCCGCACGGTGGAGCACTGGCACACCCGCACCAAGACGGGCCGCGTCGACATCCTCGAAGAGCTCCAGCCCGAAGGGTGGGTCGAAGTCAACCCGGCCGACGCCGCTGAGCTCGGCGTCGCCCCCGGCGACCGCGTCCGGCTGCTGTCACGGCGCGGGATGGTCGAAGGTGTGCCCGTACGGGTCACGGCGACGGTGCGCAAGGGCGAGGTGTTCATGCCCTTCCACTACGACGAGCTGTGCGTGAACCGCCTCACCGTCGACGAGTTCGACCCGATCTCACGGGAGCCGAACTACAAGCAGTCCGCCGTCCACATCGAGCGGGTTTAACCGAGCCGCTCGGCGAGCGCTTTCTGGACGACCCGGGGGTTGGCCTTGCCTTGCGAGGCCTTGACGACCTGGCCCATGAAGAAGCCGAGGAGCGCGGTCTTGCCCTCCCGGTACTGCGCCACCTTGTCCGGGTTGGCCGCCAGCGCCTGGTCGACCATCGCCGCGATCGCGCCCTCGTCGTCGACCTGCGCCAGGCCGCGCTCGGCGATGATCTGCTCGGGATCGCCGCCGTGCTCAAGCATCTCGCCGAACACGCTCTTGGCCACTGCGCCGGTGACAGACCCCCGCTCGGCGGCGAGGAGCAGCCGGGCGAGGCCCTCGCCGGTGAGGGGGCTCGCAGCGAGGTCCCGGTCGCCCACCTCGTTGACGATCCAGCGAGCCACGGCGCCGGGCGGCGCGCCGGCCACAACCGCCGCCGCGAACACGTCGCCGGTGACCCGATCGCCGGTCAGCAGGTCCGCCTCCGCCTCGGAAATCCCGTGCGCCGCGGGCCAGGTCTCGTACCGCCGGGCCAGCTCGGGGTCCCGCGCCCGCGCCTCGGCGCGGTACTCGGCCCGGCTGCGCTTCGGCGGTCGGGTCTTGGACTTGGCGGACTTCTTCGGCGCCGGCGCCTCGGTGTCCGCCGCCGCCTCGGTTGCGCCCCCCTGCCACGAGTCACGCAGGCCAATGACCCGGTTGAGCACCAGGGCGCCGGGGCGCGAGTCCACCGGGTCCACCGCGAAGTAGCCGACCCGCTCCAGCTGCCACCGGCTGCCGGCCTCGGCCGCCGCCATGCTCGGCTCGAGCAGGGCGTCGTCGATGACCTCGAGCGACAAGGGGTTGAGCACCGTGCTGATGTCCTCGGCGAAGCCGGGATGGGCCACGCTGAAGAGGCGGTCGTACAGGCGCACTTCGGCCGGGACCGCGTGCGGCGCGGAGACCCACTGGATCACGCCCCAGACCTTGACGCCGTCGGGCGTCTGGCCCACCGAGCCGGGAACGTGCGACGCGAGCACCTCTACGACCTCGCCGTCCTCCTCGACCACCTCGTCGCAGGTGATGCAGTAGCCGTGCCGCAACCGCACCGTCCGCCCCGGCGCCAGCCGCTGGTAGCCCGCCGGCGGGTCGATCATGAAGTCGTCCTGCTCGATGACGACGTCCCGGCTCATGGGCAGCACGCGCTCGCCGGGGAGGCCGATGTCGGCCGGGAAGTACGGGCCCGTCAGCTCCTCGACCTGGCCCGCGGGCCAGGAGGTGATCGTCACCTTGAGCGGGCGCAGGACGCCGAGCACCCGGGGCGCGACCCGGTTGAGGTCGTCGCGCACGGCAAACTCGAGCTTCCCCAGGTCGACCGTCGAGTTGACCTTGGCCACGCCGATCATCTCGCAGAAGGCGCGGATCGCCTCGGCCCGGTAGCCCCGCCGGCGCATCCCGGCGATGGTCGGCATGCGGGGGTCGTCCCAGCCCGACACGTGGCCGTTCTCGACCAGCTGCAGGAGCTTGCGCTTGCTCATCACCGTGTTGTCCAGGTTCAGCCGGGCGAACTCGATCTGCTGCGGGCGGCTGAACCCATGGCGCTCCGACACCCGGGTGTGCTCGATGACCCAGTCGTACAGCTCGCGGTTGTTCTCGAACTCGAGGGTGCAGATCGAGTGGGTGATCCCCTCGACGGCGTCCTCGATCGGGTGGGCGTAGTCGTACATGGGATAGATGGGCCACGCGTCCGCCGTCCGGTGATGGTGCGCGTGGCGGATGCGGTAGAGCAGCGGATCCCGCATCTTCATGTTCGGCGCGGCGAGGTCGATGCGAGCCCGCAACACGCAGGCGCCGTCGGGCAGCTCGCCGGCGCGCATCTGGCGGAACAGGGCCAGGTTTTCCTCCACGGTGCGGTCGCGGTACGGCGACGGCCGCCCCGGCTCGGTGAGGCTCCCTCGGTAGTCCTTGATCTCCTCGTCACTGAGGTGGTCGACGTACGCCTTGCCGTCGCGGATCAGCTCCTCGGCCAGCTCGTACATCTCGCCGAAGTAGTCGGACGCGAACAGGGCCCGACCGCCGAAGTCGAAACCGAGCCACTCGATGTCGCGCTCGATCGACTCGACGTACTCGACGTCCTCCTTCTCCGGGTTGGTGTCGTCGAAGCGGAGGTTCGCGCGCGAGCCGTACTGGTCGGCGATCCCGAAGTTCAGGCAGATCGACTTGGCGTGGCCGATGTGCAGGTAGCCGTTCGGCTCGGGGGGAAACCGGGTCAGGACGCGCCCCTGGTGCTTGCCGGTGCGCAAATCGTCATCGATGATCTCGCGTATGAAATCGGAACGCGCCGGCGTCGGCATCACGCCCCTCACTGTACGGCCGGTCGCCGCGTCCGTTGACAAGCTTGCGCCGATGTCGAACGCAGATCGGACGGCTGCGAGCGCCCGCGAGTACGGTCGGACCTGACCATGCGGGCTTTCGCCACCCTCGAGATCACCGCCTGGACGCCGGAGACATGGGACGAGAGCGCGAGTGGAACCCTCGCCCGCGCCGTAGTGACCAAGACCTCCCACGGGGGAACGGAGGGCATGAGCGGGCTCTCAGGGACGGCTGTGCTCGACGTCGGCGCGGACGGGACCCATGAGATCACCTTCGAGTACGAGCTGGACATCTGAGGCGACGCCATCACGTTCTGACGGGGAGGCCCGATGCGGTTCAAGTCACAGAGTCCTGGCGGGAAGCTGTTCGCGATCACCGGCGTCAACACCGTCTCGTTCGCCGTCCTCGCCACCAAGAAGACCAAGGCCGGGCTGCTCGGGTTCGCCGTTGAGCGCGTCGATCCGGTCGCCGACGAGCAGTACTTCATGACCGGGTTCAAGGTCTTCGCGTCAGTCATCCCGCATCCTGACATCAACACCCAGGTCAGCACCTACGACAACCCGGTCCAGAGCTTCCTGTGGGACGACTTCACGGCCAAGCCCGACCAAGACTACGAATACCGCTTCTACCCGGTGAAGGGGAAGCCCAAGAAGCTGAAGCACGACGCTGCGCCCCTGGTCATCAACGTCCGCACCGAGCCACTGTTCAGCGCACTGCCGCACGACGTCTTCTTCAACCGGGGGGTGGCGAGCAGCCAAGCGTACGTCCGCCGTTACGGCACGACGCCGATCGCCGAGCTCAAGCCGCCTTGGAAGCGCGACGCGGCGCTGAGGTGGCTGAGCCGGCATCTGGGCGAGGCTGTCGTTCGCTTCATCGAAGCCTGCGCTCCCGGCGACCGCCTGTTGAGCTGCTTCTACGAGTTCCGCTACGAACCGGTGGCCCTGGCCTTGAAGGCCGCCATCGATCGCGGTGTCGACGTCCGGCTCATCGTCGACGCCAAGGTGAACGAGCACACGGACAGCGACGGCTTCCACCCGAGCTTTCCCCGCATCGACAACCTGGCGATGATCGACCAGGCGCAGATCCCGGCCGCCAACGTGATCCTTCGTGAAGCCCGCTCTGCGCACATCCAGCACAACAAGTTCATGGTGCGCGTCGCGTCCGGGACGAGCCCCGTCGAGGTCTGGACGGGCTCCACCAATATGTCCCAGGGCGGCATCAGCGGGCAGACCAACGTGGGGCACTGGCTGCGCGACCCGGGTATCGCCGCGCAGTTCGTACGCTACTGGGACCTCTTGGCCACCGACCCCGGGGGTCGCGACGCCGACACCGTCAGCGAGACCAAGAAGAAGAACAAGGACTTCCGGGCCGAAGTGGAGGCGCTGTCGACGATCGCCGCCGACCTGAGGTACGCCCCTCGCGGGACGACGGCCGTGTTCAGCCCGCGGTTGAGCACCACGGTGCTCGGATCGTACGCCCAGCTCCTCGACACGGCCCCCAAGCAGGGTTGCATCACGCTCGCGTTCGGAGTCAACAACACGTTCAAAGACCTCCTGAAGGACAACACCGCGCAGAGCGCGCTCGTGTTCATGCTGCTCGAGAAGAAGGACAAGCCGAACCCCCGGAGCAAGACCGCGTTCGTCGTCATCAACGCCTCGAACAACGTCTACAAGGCGTGGGGTTCGTTCATCAGCGACCCGGTGTACCAGTGGGCCCGCGAGACGAACGCCGGCCTCCTGGGCCTCAACCAGCACGTCAGCTACGTCCACTCGAAGTTCCTGCTCATCGATCCGTTGAGCAAGGACCCCATCGTGATCACCGGATCGGCCAACTTCAGCCCGGATTCCACGAACGAGAACGACGAGAACATGCTCGTCATCCGCGGCGACGGCCGCGCCGCGGACATCTACTTCACGGAGTTCAACCGGCTGTTCAACCACTACTACTTCCGCAGCGTCCTGGAAGACCTCGGCAACGAGGGCCACACCGACGGGGCGAGCCTCTTCCTCGCCGAAAACGCGGACTGGCAGCAGAAGTACATGCCAGGAACCTTCCGCGCCAAGCGGCTGCAAGTCTTCGCCGGCTTGTCACCCGTGCCCGGTCCGTGAGCGTCAGTCAGGCATGAACCTCAAGGCCAAAGACCGCGGCGAACGCATCCTGCTCGCCGTCGCCGGCGCCGGCGCGGCTGCCGTCGCCATCAGCATCATCATCGGCAGCGTGCTCGGTGAGCTGCCGCACCTGCTGTGGCTTCTCTGCGTCCCCATCGGCCTGCTGGGCGGCGCCATCACATGCCTGGCTTCGCTGGCGCTGCTCTTCAGCCGGCGAGCTTCCGCTTCAGCTCGACGAACACATCCGGGCCAGTGATGGCCTCGATCTCCCCGGCGAGCGACTCGATCACCGGGCGGTCTCCGGCATAGGCCAACTCGCCTTCGGTGCAGCACCAGGCCATCGTCTCGCCCTCGGCCCCCCAGTCGTCCCGCCGCCATCGCCGGACCGTCGCCACCTCGCCCCCGCCCTCGCGCTCGGACCAGTCCACCTTGATGGGCAGCTGCCAGCACACCGAGGGCTTCCAGTCGAGGGGCGGCTCGCCCTCAGCCAGCGCCGCCAGGTGCAGGGCGCACCCGGCGCCCCCGGTGAACCCCGGCCGGTTCAGAAAGATGCATGCGCCGTCGACGATCCGAGTGCTCATCCGGTCCAGATCGGCGAATATCCCGCCCGCGAGCGCGTCGGCGTGATGCTCGAACTGGTCCGGCTGGAGCGTGGCGGCGAGCGCGCTCAGGAGTCGCGATTCGTCCTCGCTGTCCAGCTCGGCCCCCACCGAGCAGCAGCCCTGGCCCAGCTCGGGCGACGGCTCGTCGAGGATGCCGAGGCAGCCGCGGCCCCAGATGCACGACCAGTTCGAGGTGAGAAACGATCGGTCGAACCGCCACGACGTCTCGCCGCCGTCGACCTCTACCATCGGTTCCTCCACCCCGGCAACGTTAGGCGCGCCCCTCGTGCAACCGGCCACGGTTCTGTCAATCCGCGGCGGCAGCGCCGTGAGCTCATCGTTGTCCCGCTACCATCGGCGCGCCAATGCCATGACGTCGCCGCCGACCCGCGCCTCCGTTTTCCGGTACCTCCGCTATGAGGTGGACGACCGCAAGAGCGAGCTCAGGTGCCACTATGGGCTCGACGATCACGTCTTCGAAGAGCGCATCACCGTCGGGCCCGGCGACTGGGCCAGCCCGGCCGTCCACGAGGCTGCTCGCATCGTCCACATGCTGGCGGGCGTCTCGTACTACAAAGCAGGCGCCCCGCCCGTCATCGACCTCGGCGCCGTTCCCGTCCGGCCCGGCGAGCGCCGGTTCCTGCTCGACTACTACGTCAACGGGCTCGGCGAGTTCGCCTACCGGAACTCCATCGACCTCGACCTGCGCGTCGTCGGCGGATCCGATCCCGCTCCCCGGGCCGCGTTCGCGCCCTCCGCCGGTCGCCCCTTGATCCCTTTCGGCGGCGGCATCGACTCCATCGTGACCGCCGAGACGGTCCGTCGCGCCCGCGCGTGTGATCCCTCGTTGTTCGTCGTGAGCCAGGCCGGCCAGCGCTTCGCCGCCATCGAGGACGCGGCGGCGGTGACGGGCCTGCGCGTTCTTCGCGCCGAGCGCGCCCTCGACCCCCAGATCCTCCGTTCGGACGACTTTGGCTTCCTGAACGGACACGTCCCCGTGACAGGCATCCTCTCCGCCATCGCCGTGCTGGCGGCGACGGTTTACGGGAACGACGCGGTCGTGATGTCGAACGAGCGGTCCGCGTCTTCGGGGAACGTCGAAGTCGCGGGCCGGATGATCAACCACCAGTACTCGAAGAGCGACGAATTCGAGCGCGCCTTCCGGAGCCTCCTGCGCGGGGCGCTCGATCCCCCGCCTGAGTACTTCTCGCTCCTCCGCCCCTGGAGCGAACTGGCCGTGGCGGCCGCGTTCGCATCGCTCCGCGGCTTCCATCCGGTCTTCCGAAGCTGCAACCGGGCGTTCCACATCGATCCGGCCCAGCGGCTCGCGACCTGGTGCGGCCGCTGTGACAAGTGCTGCTTCATCGACCTCGTCCTCGCGCCCTTCCTCGACGCGGGCGAGCTCGACGCCATCTTCGGCGGCCTCGAACCGCTGGAGAACGTCGATCTCCTGCATCGGTTCCGCACCCTGACGGGGCTGTCATCCGATACGAAGCCCTTCGAGTGCGTCGGCGACGTCGACGAGTGCCGCGGCGCCGTTGTGCTCGCCGCGGCGCGCCGCGACCGCCAAGGATCGGTCGTGCTGAAGACGCTTGTCGACGAGCTGGGGCCAGTGGCTGGCGACACCCTGGCGGCGACCCGGTTGCTGCAACCAGGGGGCGCTTCCAATGTTCCGGAGCCGTATGCGACCGCACGTCGCTTGGGCTGACCTCCGCACCGGACGCGTCGGCGTCTGGGGCGCGGGCGTTGAGGGAAGGGCGACCATTCGCAAGCTGCGGAGCCTCGGCATCACACCGGTCGTCGTGGTCGACGACCGCCCGCCCGACGGATCGGTCGAGGGGCTGCCGGTCGCGCCGACGTCGGCTGCGGCGCTCGACGCACTGGCGGCCTGCACCCACGTGATCAAGACCCCTGGCATCAGCCGCTACCGGGCCGACGTGGCCACGATCGAAGAGCGCGGCGCCCTGATCGTCGGCGCGCTCGGCGTCTGGCTTGAGTCAACCGACCGGGCCAGCGTTGCGTGCGTCACCGGCACCAAGGGCAAGAGCACGACGGTGTCCATTGCCGGCGCGCTCGCAGAGGGACTCGGCGCCCGGTCCTTCGTGGGCGGGAACCTCGGCCGGCCCCCATTCGACACCGGGATCGACGGTGAGATCGACTACTGGCTCATCGAGACCTCCAGCTACCAGGCGTGCGACATCAGCGCTTCCCCGCCTGTCGTTGCCGTCACGTCGCTGCATCCCGACCATCTCACCTGGCACGGCGACGCCGAGACCTACTTCAGGGACAAGCTCTCCGCCTGCTCGCAGCCGGGCGCCCGGGTCACGATCGCCAACGGGGACGACCCCCTGCTCCGCGAACGGCGGCGGCTGCTGGGCCACGACATCGAGTGGGTCCATGCGCCTGACGAAGGGCCGGAGTGGATCAGCCGCCTCGGCCTCTTGGGGCGGCACAACCTGCGCAATGCCCTGATCGCCCAAAGGACATTGGTCGCTCTGGGCCTTCCCGGGGCGGACGACGCCGATGCCCTCGCCGACGCCCTCGCCGACGCCCTCGCCGCCGGCGCCACCCGCTTCTCAGGGCTCGAGAGCCGCCTCCGGACCATCGGACGGGTCGGTGGCGCTCGCTTTGTCGACGACAGCCTGTCGACCAATGTGCTGTCCACGGTGGCCGCCCTGTCGGCGTTCGCGCAGGACCGCGTGGCGGTGCTCGTCGGAGGGTTCGATCGGGGCATCGACTACGGCCCGCTCGCCGAGGACATCGCCCACCGCCGCGACCCGCTGCTCGTGCTCACGCTGGGCGAGCCCGACAACGGCGAGCGCATCCGGGCCGCCCTCGGCGCCGTCGAGCTGCCGGAAGGCGTCGACGTCCAGCCTTGCGAGGACCTCGAGGAGGCGGTCGCACGAGGCTTCGAGTGGTGCCAGCCCGAGGGCGTCGTGCTGCTTTCCCCGGCGGCGCCGAGCTTCGGGCGCTACCGCGACTACCGCGACCGCGCCGACGCCTTCCGGAAGGCGATGCTCAGCTGCGGCCCGGTGGACGAGGAGCGCTGACGCGGAGCCCTACCGCTTCGAGGCGCGCGACGGCATTACGGCGCTGCGCTGGCGGTGTTCGACGGAAGCCAGCTCGAGCCGCGAGGTCGCCGAACGGGTCCAGGACACCTTCGGAGCGCAGGACCGTCACCCCATTCTTCAGCCGTCGGTCCGAGCAGCCCTGTCGCCGGTTCGCCACGATCGCCCACATCACGCCGCTTCACGCCTGACCCGACTGTTTCGCGCTCGCGCCTTGCTCCTCGCCGGACGTGTCGTCCTCGGCATGAGCGTCGAAGCTGGCCCTCGGAGATGCTCCTGATCGTGGTCATTGCCCACGCCGCCGCACTGCGCCCTGATCGCCGCCCTCGTCACGTACCGGTCCCCAGACGGCCCGTGCCGGACCGCGGCGCGCCTCGCCCACGCGGTCGACACCGAGGTCCGGAGAGGATGGCCGCCGCGAGCGTCGTCCTCGCGACCCGGCCCGACAGCCGGCCGGGCGTAGCGCACGCGTCGCAGATGGGACGCCGGCGGCGTCCGTGGCGGTCTCACGACGTCCCGTCCCGGGCCATCCGCGCTCCGGCGCGCCCAACGAGCAACAGCGCGTTCAGGCCCGCTGCGGCGAATACGACAATTGGGAGGAGCCGCCCTCCCGCGCCGGCGGCTGAGCCGCCCGGCCGCCGCCTCGGAGGGACCTTCGGGCGCGGACCCGTAGCCGCCGCGGCCGACGAGCTCGGGGCCGCAGTCGGCGCCGCCATCGGCGACGAGCGGGCCGGAGCCGAGGTGGCCGGGACTGAAATGGGTGCCGGGACGATCGAGGGGCCGGGTTGGCTACCGACGGCCGACCCAGGTGCGCCCTTGGCCACCGCTGAGACGGCGGTGGCCAGCAAGCGCAGCGTAACGAGCGACGTCTGCTCGCCCAGCCCGACCTGGACCTCGAGCACCGGACCGGTGACGGTCGTGAGCCCGTCGCGTGCCGAGGTGACGTTCGGCTGCACCAGACGGATCCGTGGCAACCGGCCCAACCCACCGAGGTCGCCTCCGAGCCGCTCGAGTTCCCGACCGAATTGCTCGGGAAGCGCCGGGAGCGGGATGCGATCGCCGCGCAGGACGATGCCGCCGCCGGCTCCGCCCACCACCTCCCGAGGCCCGAGGCGCAGCTCGAGGATCACCAAGGTATACGAGACGAGGGGCGGCAGTCCCGCCGCAGATTCGACCGTGATCTCGGATCGCATGCCGCGGACATCCAGGTCGAAGAGGCGCAGCGACGGGACCTCGGAGACGACACGGGCGAGTGCACGGTCAGCGTCGTCGAACTGCACTTCCGACGCGGCGTCGACCGCGATCAGCGGTACGAGAAGCTCCCCGGTGAGCCCGGCCCGGCTTCTCGCGACGCGGGGGCTCGGCGTCTCCGCCGTGGCATATGGTCCGAGCGAGCCCAGCAGCTCGGCGCGCTTGGTGCCAGTGGCCCGTTGGCCCGGGTTCGTCGACTTCACGCCGAGCAAGCCCGGCTCGGTCGCCGCGTCCTCTGGCCCCTGATTGATGCCCACGAGCCCGGCGGCCGCTGCCGCACTCGGCGGCGCACCGCCGACTTGGGCACGCGCAACCGGCGCACCGAGACCGAGGCCATTCGGAGCCAGCCCCACCCCGAGGTACAACGGGCTCGCCACGGCCGAGGCACGAGGGAGGGGCGAGCCCCCGTCGTCGGCCGCGAGAGCGACTGGCGTGAACGCGAGCACCAGGAGCGCCCAGGTGGCCAGCATCGCGGCGGCCGCTGCTCCGGTCCGAATCGCAGTCGCCGGGAGGCCGCGCTTGCTCAAGGAGGGTCACCGAAAGAACCGAGCAAGGATTCCCTCCCGAAAGACCTTCGAGCTCACCGCGATGTCGCCCGAAAACGGACTTTGGAGGAGCACCGCCAGCAGGAGGGTGAACCCGAGAAGCAGTGCGATCCCCCCACTCATGAGGACATGGACGCTCTGTTTCTCGATGCCGAAGAAGTACGTGAAGGCGATGATCAGCCAGGCGCCCCCGACGATCAGGACCTGCAGGACGCCAGGGAGGCCTCGCCGACTGAGGCGTATGCGTTCTCGACGACTCGTGTCGACTTGGTCCAAGTTCGCGGACGCGTCTTGATAGAAGGAGCTCTCCGCGTTGGTGTTCGGATCGTAGGCGCGGAGCGAGTCGTAGAGCCGACTTACCGCCGCCTCGGCCCTGGCGCTCTCCCGGTGGTCACGCATAGCAGGCCACTCGTCGTCCACGATCGCGTGGACGTACTCGCGCACCGCCTCGCTGACTGCCAGCCGGTTCGGTGAAGGGAAGACTTGGCTGTCCTGGACCATCTGGGCGACGGCGTTCGCCTCGGTCGACGCGATTTCCTGGGCGTTCCGAAGATCCTCCCAGAGAACGACGATCACGAACGCCACGACGATCCCGTAGATCCCCGCAAGGATGCTGACGATGACGCCGGCCACGTCGTTCTCGGTGGCCTGAATCAGGTGTAACGCCCGGCGGCGGAAGGCGATGCACCCGAAGGCCGCGGCCGCCGGAAGCCCGACGAGGACGATCAGCGCGAGCACCGTCGTCGGGAAGTTGCGGAGGAGCCAGTCCGCCATCGTCTCCTCCTCGTGAAGCGAACCGGTTGACGGCCGTGAGTCTGTCACGCAACAGCGTGGCGGAGCCCCATGCCGGCGCGGCGGCGGGCGGGTCCTCGGTGGGCCGGGCCTCAGGTGACGGGGGCCGTCCAGATCGACTGCCACGTGACGGGCCCGACGACCCCGTCGACGACCAGCACTTTCTCACCCTGGTACGTGCGCACGACGGCGTCCGTTTTGGGGCCGAACTGGCCGTCGGTCACCAGGCCCCAGCCTCGCTCCGACAGTCGAGCTTGGGCCCGGCGGACATCGTCGCCGTCCAGGCCCTGGCGCATGAGGCGACCGGGCCACGGAGGGCACTCCGACGCCTCCGGCGCGGTTGGGGTGGAAGTGGCGAACAGCGCCTGCCAGCTGGCGTGGCCCAAAATCCCGTCCGCAACCAGGCCGGCCTGTCCCTGAAAGGCACGGACCGCTTCAGTCGTCGCGGGGCCGAAGACACCGTCGGCTTGCACGGCCCACCCTCGCTCGGCCAAGCGTTGCTGCGCCTGGCGGACACGGTCCCCCTGATCACCCTCTCGGAGGGTGTCCGACGGCGGCGCAATGAACGAGGGCGTTCCTCCCAGGGCGGGTGGGCCGTCGGTCTCGAAGAGCGCCGCCTCCGCCCCCCGACGCCGTGTGAGGCCTTCCAGCACCTGCCCGCCACCCTTGTTCCACCATCCGATCGCCTCCGGCACGCCCGCCAGGTCCCCGTCGTTGAATCGCTTGCACGCCGTGGACTCAGCGAAGCCGCCCACGCCGATGTTGTACGCGAGGCTGGTGAAGGCGGCGTGGCGGCTCGGGGTCAGAGCGGAACCGTTGGTGATGCATCGCTCGACCGCATCGGCGAACTCCTGCACCCGCCGCTTCAACAGCTCGAACGCATCCGCCTGCGAGATGCCGCAGCCGCGGTAGCGCTCGATGACGTCGCTTCTCGTCTCGCCGTAGCCAATCGTCTCGACGCCCACCGCGTCGAGGTACACGGTGCCCACGAACCCCTCGAAGCTCGCAATGAATTTCGCCGTGAAGTCGAGATCGATCATCCCAATCGCCCAGTCGCATCGTAGCCATGGCCCAAGGTGGACGCTGAACCGTTGGAGCATCCCCAGGTTCACCGGACGGATGGGGTCTCGTGATCATCAATAGGTGATTCGGCCGGCGGTGCGGAGCACACGGTGTTGACAGAGCGCAACGACAACGGCGCCCGGCCGGTTCGCCTACCTCGCCGTGCGGCCGGCCTGCGCTGTGGCGCACGACCTGAGCCGGCTACCGGCCGACCGCCCGCGTGACCCGCGGTGACGCTGTGGTCACGCCGCTGCCCTCAGGGATGGCGTCCAGTGATCGTCAAGCCGATGATTGCGTCGTGGGAGATCCCGCGCATCGAGCGGATCTCCGTCGACGCTTTCGAACCTCTCCCTTCCCGTCGGTTTGACTCACTCTTTGCTCACCGTCGCGCGGCAGGTGTCACGATCAAACAGGGCACTCGGCGCATCAATCCGCAGTTGCAAGGCCAGCGCCGGGCTTGATGTGAGCGAACATGCTGCGGCCGTTCCAGGTCGGGAAGGCCCTCACGAGCCACGACGGACCGTGGAGCAGGATCCGGGAGTCGCGGGTGGCCTCCGCCCAGGAGAGCTGCCCGGCGTGCCACTTGACGAACGCCTCGGCGTCGGCGGTGATGAAGAGATCTTCGTCCAGACCGGGATACGTCTTGCAGATCTCGGCTTCGCGGTGCTCGAGCAGCAGCCAGTACCGCTCATGGGGCCGGAAGCCGGTGAAGTCCAGCCGCACGACGACGCGCTGGTCAGGCAGGCGGTCGGGCCGGAGCGCGTTGCACATCGACCACAGCGCCACGAACGGATCGAGGTTCTCCGGGGCGATCTCGAGCCAACGAGCGCCCCACTCCCCGAGGGTCTGGCAGACCTTGAACAGATCGTCGCCCGACGTCGTGAGCACGTAACGGTGACCGCGCCCCTGCGCCTTGGGCGGTGCTTCGACGATGCCGAGGCGTTCAAGCTGTTTGAGACGCTCCGCGAGCACGGTGCGGGAGAGCCCGGGCGCGCCCTCGAGGATCTCGCCGAAGGTCTCGCAGCCCAGGTGCAGGTTGCGGATGATCAGCGGCGTCCAACGCTCGGCGAAGATCTCCGCACCCCGGGCGATCGGGCAATACTGGCCGTACGTCCTCATGAGCGCAGTGTCCCGCGATTCCCGGCCGATGTGAAGTCCGGATTCCTTACTTCGAAGTCCAGATAGCTGACTTCCCCTCGGTTCGCTCCTATGGCGCGATGAGCCCAGTGCGCCGAGGAGGAACGATGGCAGAGCGAACCACGATCCAGATTCCCGGGTTCCGGGGCGACGTGATCACCCTGGGGCATCATGAGTACGACGGCGCACGCGCCGTATGGAACGGCGCCGTCGACCGACGACCTCGAGTGATCGCGCGCTGCCGAGCGACCGCCGATGTCGCTGCCGCGGTGCGCTTTGCGTGCGACCGCCGCCTCGAGATCGCCGTGCGAGGCGGGGGCCACAACGTGGCCGGCACGGCGGTGTGCGACGACGGGATCGTGATCGACCTCTCAGCGATGAGCGCCGTCACGGTCGATCCCGTCGAGCGCACGGCTCTCGTCCAAGGCGGTGCCCTTTGGGGAGATGTCGACCACGCCACGCAGGCGCACGGTCTGGCCACCACGGGCGGCATCGTGAGCCACACGGGCGTCGGCGGCCTCACCCTGGGCGGCGGCATCGGCTGGTTGATGCGCAAGCACGGACTCGCCGTCGACAACCTCGTGGAGGCCGAGGTGGTCACGGCGGGGGGCGAGATCGTGCGGGCGTCCGCCAGCGACCACACCGACCTGTTCTGGGCGCTGCGGGGCGGCGGTGGGAACTTCGGCGTTGTCAGCTCGTTCCGGTTCTCACTGCACCCGGTCGGCCCCACCGTCCTAGCCGGCCCGGTCTTCTGGGCGGCCGAGGACACCACGGACGTCCTGCGTTTTTACCGTGAGTTCGTCACCGACGCGTCTGACGAGCTCGGGAACGTCATCCGGCTCGGCACGATCCCGCCCCTGTCGGTGGTCGACAAGGACCTGCACTTCCGCCCGGCGATCGCGGTGGCCAGCTGCTACGCCGGGCCCGTAGCGGAAGGCGAACGCGCCCTCCGTGCGCTCCGCCAGTTCGGGACCCCGCTCGTGGATCTGGTCGGACCCACGTTGTACGTCGACCACCAAAGCGGCGTAGACGACACCGTCCCCCACGGCTGGCGCTACTACTGGAAGGCCACGAACCTCACCAGCCTGTCCGACGCGGTCATCGACGTCGTCGCCGAGCACGCCTACGGCGCCACCTCGCCGAGGTCGTATGCGGCGATGTTCCACTTCGGTGGCGCAGTGGCCCGAGCCCCTCGGCAGGCCACGGCCTACACGGGGCGCGAGGTGGAGCACAACATCGTCATCGACGCGGCATGGCTCCCTGAACAGGGCGACGCCGTCGGGACGTCGGAGACCGCATGGGCGCGGGCATTTCTCGACGCCCTGAAGCCCCACCGTGCGGGCGTCTACGTGAACTTCCTCGACTCCGACGACGACACGGGCCGCGTCCGCGAGGCCTACGGCGACGACACGTACCGGCGGCTCGCCGAGGTCAAGGCGAAGTACGACCCCGAGAATGTGTTCCACAACAACAAGAACATCCAGCCGGGGACGCCGGCGCAGTGATCATGCGACTCCTGGGTGTCGAGCAGGGGTAGCGCGCGGTCGATCCCGAGACCCGTACCCAGTGTCCGACCGCTCTGGGAGACGAGATCACGGGTGCGGGGTTGAAGCTGAACCGGACGCCGATTCGGGGTGCTCGCTAGCCGCTGGTGGCGGTCACTGGCTTGCGCATGCGCGTCAGGGGGACAGGCGCGCCGCCCGACGCGTCCTCAACCTCTTCAACTGGCTGGAAGCCGAAGGCCTCGTAAAGGGGTCGGCCGGAGCGGGTCGCCATGAGCTCCAGTGTCGCAAACCCCTCGGCCGCGGCGGCCGCCTCACTGGCCTCGAGCACGAGACGGCCCACCCCCCGTCGGGCGAAGTCGGGGTGGGTGTACATGGCTCGGATCCGTGCCGCGTCGGTCGTGGGGTTGAGCAGGGCGGCGTTGCGCCCGGCCGAGTGATCGCCACCATAGAGCGTTGCCCGTCGGCTCCACCCCCCGCAACCAGCCACAGTGCCTCTGATTTCTACGACGTAGTAGGTCCCGTCTTCGATGAGTTGCCGGTCCATGCCCATGATCGCCTTGCTCGACTCGATCTGGTCATCGTCGAGGAATCCCTGCTGCAGTTGCTCGATCGCGGCGTCCATCAGGGGGAGCAGGACGCCGAGGTCTTCACGGGTCGCCAGTCGTATCGTGAGGATGTCGGCGTCGAGGTTCCCCACGCGCTGGACATCTGGGGCCGCGTCGACGGCAACGGCCAGGTTCAACCCCGTCGCACCGGCCGGGGGAGTGACGCTGATGTGTTCCTTGACCATGCGGGAATCATCGGCCTCGCAACGGTGGAGTCGCATCGTGGAGGCACCACGAACCTTCACTCAGGCGTTCAGTCCAAAGCAGTCGAAAGCGCGTCGCGCGAGGAGATCCCGAGCTTCTGATACGCGTGCGTGAGGTGGGTTTCGACTGTCCGCCGGGTGAGGAACAAGGCCTGAGCGATTTCCGGGTTGCTCCGCCCGCGGGCGGCGAGCTGGGCCACGCGGCGCTCGCTGGGCGTCAGCGCATCCGGACCGGTGAGCCGCTCGCGTCGCATATGCGCGCCCGTGGCGATCAGCTCGGACCGGGCCCGCTCCGCAAGGACGTCGGCGCCGCAGCGGATCGCGGCGTCGAGTCCATCGCGCAACGGCCCGCGTGCGTCGGTCCGACGGCCGCTGCGCCGGAGCGCAGCGCCGAGGTCGACCAACACCCGGGCTTGTTCGAGCGCTGCCCCCGATCCGGCTTGCACGGTCGCGGCTTCCTCCAACACCGCCACCCCTTCGTCGCCCCCGGTCACGAGACCGACGGCGCGTAGAGCGACACCGAGGGCACGCGGTCCGCCGAAGGGACGAGCCAGCGCCAGCTCGTCGGCGGCGAGCTCGGTGGCTCGGACGCGGTCGCCGAGCGCAGCCAGAACGAGGGCTGCCTCAGAGCGCCAGGCCCACAACGACGGTGAACGGTTTGCCGCCGACTCGTAGTGCTCCCCGCAGGCGAGCAGGTCGGCGAGGCCCTCCTCCAACCGGCCTTGAGCAATGCGAAGGCGAGCCCGGGCCGGGAGGAGCATGACAGCCCAGCACAAGGCGTGCGACTGTCGGTGGCGTTCCTCGACATGGCTGTCCCGCAGCACCGCGTCGGCTTCGTCGAGACGACCGCGCTCCACCAGCGGGTTGAGAACGGCGGCGACGGCGCCCGGAAGCCAGAAGTGGTGGCCGTACAAGCGCGCCGCCTCCAGGGCGTCGCGCCCGTCGGCCTCGGCGTCGGTCAGCGCGCCGGCTCGGTATGCGCCGTTCGAGCGGGTCGTCGCCATGGAGATGAATCGTGGCAGCGAACCTCGACGCCTTGCATCGTCGAGCCACACGCTCGACCGATCGGCGAGCAGATCGTACTGCTCGGACAGGTAGAGGGCGATCGCGAGCTGTCCCTCGACCGAATAGTCGCTGGCGGCGTGAGCCTTGGGCATGGCCGCGAGCGCCCGGGCGGTGAGTTCAGCCGTCGCGCCAACCGGCCCGTTCGCGAATGCGCCGGCGACGGCGGCCACGGCGAGGGCAAGGGGCTCTTGCAGGTCGGCCGTTTCCGCCCGGCGGCGGAGTGCCCCGATTCGTCCCTCGAGGCGGCGGACAACTCGGCAGTCGAGATGACCCGCGCCCAACGCTCCGGCCTCGAGCAGATCCGCAATCGTGGGGTCGGCCCACCGGCTGGCTGCATCGTCAACCACGGCGACCGCGTCGGCGATGCGATCGGCGAGCACCAGGGCATGGCGCCGCATGAGCACGATGCTGAGGCCCGCGGCGCGGTCATCGGCCTGGGCCCATGCGGCGGCCAGCGCGGTCGCCGCCGCATCCGGTCGGCCAGCTGCAAGTTCGGCCGCTCCCAGCTCACGAAACACCGCCGCCGAGACGGCCGGAGACGGGGGCTCGACGACGGCGCGCCGGAGGTAGGCGGCGGCGACCTCCATGGCTCCTTGCTCGACGGCCCGCCTTGCACCCGCCCGTAGCTGCCCGACCACCGCGGCATCGCCAGTCGGGTCCGTTTCGAGCAGATGTGCGGCCAAGGCGTTGGCGTCGGCGCCCGCGCGGGCGAGAATCCGCGCCGCTCGGGCATGGAGCCGGGCGCGGGCGGCTAGCGGAAGCTCGAGGTAGATTGCGGCCCGCACCAACGGATGGGCAAAGGACAGTCGGCGCTCGTCGCGCAGGACCTGTACCCGCACGAGCGATTCGGCGACAGCGACGGCGCTGGCGGGCGGCAGATCGGCCAGGATCGCCGCGTCCTTGAGCTCGGAGCCGCTCCCGAGAACCGCGACGGCGCGCGCGAGTGCACCAGCGCCGTCGCCCAAACCGGCGAGCCGCCGAAGGACCGCACGGCGGACGCCCTCGGGGCCGATGGCCGTCACCTGGACCGCCGCCTCTCTCGTCGGCCGTATCTGTGCGTCGACCAACGCGGTGACGAGCTCGCCGAGCAGGAAGGGGTTGCCGTCGGTGGCGGCGTGGGCGGCCGCCGTGAAGTGGGGGTCGGGAGTCTCGGCCAAACCACGTCGAAGCCAATCGGTGGCCGCCGCGACGCTCAGGCCATGCGGCCGGAGTGTCTCGACCTGGCCCTCGCCGCCCAGCAGACGGAGCAGGCGCTCGTCGGCACCCGGCTCGCCTGCCCGGGTAGCCACGAGGACAAAGACGGCGAGCCCTTCGAGCCGTCTGCGGAGATAGATGAGAAACTGAAGTGAGGCCCCGTCGCACCAGTGAGCGTCATCGACAGCCAAGAGCAGGGGCGTATCGGCAGCCAGGTTCACGGTCAGCCAGTAGAGGCCATGGAGCGCTTCCAGCAGGTGGCTTCCGCCGCTGGGGTAGGCGTTTTGCTCGCCGGGGTCGAGGTTGAGTACGGGCCGGGCCAGTTTGGCGGCGCCCGCGAGCCGCCGATCCGCGTTCGCCTCGTCGGCGACTGTCGCCGAGAACAGCTGTCGGACCACGCCATGCGGGAACTCTCGTTCGAGCTCGCCTCCTGCCGCGGTGAGCACGCGGAACCCTCGGCCGGCGGCTTCGGCCCGACAGGCGGCCAGCAGCGAGGACTTGCCGATGCCCGCGGGTCCCTCGATCACCACACAGCAACCGTCGCCGGCTTGGGTCGCGTCAAGGCCGGCGCGGATGGCGCCCAGCTCGACGTCGCGCTCGAGCAAGTCGGTCATTGGAGACCGGTTTCGCCGGCGCGAACCCATCCTCGACGCCTGCCCGTCAAGGCCTCGCCCCCAACAGCAGAGCCCGAAGACGGAGGTACCACAGGCGCAGGTCGGCGGATCCTGGCGCACATAGGACTCAGAGGTCGCCCACGGACCGACGCCGGGCGTGGCAACGGGCGCCGCCAAACTGGCGACCGCGAACCCCGCGTCTGGCGGCTACCCACGCCGGGTCCGTGACGCACCCCAGGAGCAACGGAGACGCAGGAACCGCGACCACCCGAGAATCCTCTACCGAGCGCGCATGAAACCGGCGTGAAGCGGATTCACCTGGACGGCGGCGCCACCGAGGATCTGCGCCTTGTGCTGCAGCCGTTGGATCACGTCATCGGCGGGCCGGCCATAGACGTCGATCGACAACAGCCGGACGAGCGGGCTGAATGGAGCGAACAACGGGCCGGCGACGTTCATGTGTAAGGCGAGCGAAGAGGAATCCTTATGGACGTGCACCACGTTCATGTGCCTGCGGTCCTCGTCGACGTGCACGGTGTAGCTGATGATCTGCGGTTCGTTCATCACCCCATCGAGCCGTCCGTCACGAATCTCGGACCGATCGATGTAGACGATGGGATCCGGCATACGACCCTTCCTGTTCACAACTCGGGTCCGGCCGCTCGATTCGTCCGCTGCCTCGCCCGCTCAGCATTGACGAATGATCCGGCGGAAGGCGGAACGGCGCCGGCCGTTCCCTGTTGACTATCGCGAAATCAGACGCAGCTCGCCGGTCCAGGCCCCCGTAGCCGTCAGCGTCGTCACGTCACCGACGAACTCTCGAGCGAGGTGGCCGGTCGCCCCCCGGTACGAACCGGTCCCGCCGGTGGCGACCCAGGCCTCTGAGGCCTCCACGAACGGGAAGCTGAAGCATGCGTCCCCCGACAAACGGAACAGGCGAAGGTCTCCGTTCACGAAACTGAGCGTCGCCGACCCCGTCACGCCGCGGGAGCTGTTCGGCCCGCAGCCGGCCGGGAGGCGGCGGAGGTCCTGGATAACGGCGGACGTGTACGTGAACGTGCCCTGGCGCTCCTCTTCGCCGTTCCCGGATTCTCGCACGATGAACAGGTCAGAACGACCGACATCCGCGACTGCGAACGCTGCGCTGAACGTCGCGTCGAACGCGGTCGTCGAGAGGGGGATGCTCTGGGCGGAGGTGGGGTTGGCGAGCAGGACCGTCGCGCACACGGCCAGCGACGCGACTGAGCGGGACCATCTCTTGGCCGCGCGGTGGAGCCGATCCGGGTTGGCTGAGGTGGTCGTCATAGCGATGTCCCTCACTCTGTAGCGCCGGGGCGCGCGTCGGCCATGCGATTGTATCGAAAGGGCGCGACGACGGGCAGCCCAAGGCCCGGTCACCGCCGGACATTCGGCGAACACTCCGTTCCGGAACACGCGACCCGTATGCCGCTTCGTCCGGCTCATGACGCAATGAACGACCGGACGATCGAGGCCACCAACACTGGGTCGGACTTGTGCGCCAAGTGGCCATGCCCGTCGAGCACTCGCGTCCTGGCGTCCGGTGTCCGGGATGGCCGCGGCGGCTTGCACCGTCGCCCCGATCAGCGCCGGGACGCTCTCGTCGCCCGTCAGCAACAGTGTGGGAGCCGTGATCCCTTCGAACTGGCAGCGCTGGTACACCCAGCGGTGCTGACGCGGCACTCCCGGGGCGCGGTGGCGACGTTAAGGCTCCCCCCGCCGGGGCTTTCGGTCGGGAATTCCGATGTCCTCAGCAATGCGCCTATCTGCCAAGGGTCGAGCCGTCGTCGCCTTTGCGGCGCGAGGGGCGATACGTCCAGAGGAGGAGCGGCAACGCGGCGACGCCGACGATGAAACCGATCATCGACGGTGCCACAAAGGCGATCCAGTAGCGATCGTGCACCTCGTCGCTCGGCAATCCGTTGATGGCAACGCCGATAGCGAACAGGGTCGCGGCGGCGGCTACGACGATCCAGAGCGCCTTCCTCGTCCTTGCGACATCGGTTGTGCTCACGGCTTCCTCTCCTCTCGCGATAACAGACTGCCGCAGTTGTGGGAGTACGGCACGCGTCTCACGTCAACCGCAGCGCCCGACTCGATACGACCTCTTCAACACAGACGCACGGCGGGCCCCTTCGGGTGACACCTGAGCCAAGGCCGCCCCGGGGGATCCGGGAGCCGGCGCGCTCATGCCCCGCCGACCGCAGGCCGCGGCTCCAGTGCCGCCCCGCGAGAGGACGACCGCACGCGGGTCGACCTGTGCTACGACCCCGCCTGCTCCCGGCAGAGCGTGGGCCGTTCGGGCCCCGTATTCGCCGGCGAGGGGCTCGCCAGCCAACAAGCTGCTAGCGCCGTTCACCCGCGCCGAGGCCGTGGCTTCATGGACGTCCATGTCCTCTTGCGTCGTTACGGGCTTCGATCGGCTGTGCGACCTGGCCCGGGCCAAGGACCCGGGCTGCCATTCCGCGATGAAGGCATTGGGCGGGATCGAATGCGTGCAGATGATTCGGCCATCTTCGCGCCGGCGCTGACGAGGCCGTCAGGCCGGCCCAAACCCCAGGGGGTCGGTTTGGGCCGATGCCACCGAGTCGCTCGCCGGCGGATGGACAGCGGCCGACAGGGCGCCCAGCTGTGCTGTTGACCCAGCCGGATCGAGAAGGAGCAGGCGGCTGAGCACGGTGTCGAGCGCCGTCGGGTGGCGAGCGGCAATCGGGACGAGGCGTTGCGCGGCCTTCCGGCGCACGCCGACGTCGAGGTCGTCTCGGACGACAAGCTCGGCTGCGATCCGCGCCGCGAAGAGAGCCGCGAGCTCCGCATCGGGGACGACGACGGCCTGATCCTTGAGGGCGACCCGCGTGTCGATACCGCCGTTGAGCCCGGCGAACTCGATCGCTGGCCTCTGGTACACCACGTCGGCGAGCATCTCCAACGTGTTCGCCTGCCGGAACTGGTCGGGCAATTCGATCATCGACCTCGACGCCGACCGCCGACGGTACGTCTCGCCAACCGCGTGCAACGCCCCGTACCGTGGGTCGTCAGGCCTCGCGGCCAGGTGCATGGCCGCCTCGATCGGGTCGCTCAGGCCTCCACTCCACCACTGGCGCATGGCGTTGACGCGCGCCGCGTGCGGGCGCAAAAGACCGGGTCCTGGACGTTGTGCGCCGACACGAGCGCGGCCTCGAGGGCGCTGTCGATCTCGCTCGACGGTGCCCCGACGATGAGGAGCGACTCTGCCAGGGTCAGGGCGGCGGGCGACTGGTAGCCGGCGTAGCCGGCCTGCAAGTGGGCGGCGTGGTGCGCCAAAAAAAATCAAGGGCCGACTGGCGGCCGAACACGCGACTCTCGATTTCGGCCATCGCGCCGAGGCGGCGCTTGCGGTGGGCCCAGCCGTCCGAACCCCGCAAGTTGAAAGGCTGGACGATCGACTCGGCGACGCCATACAGGGCGACGACGGACCGCAGCCGGAGTTTTCCGTTCGGGCTGTGCCCGACCGTGAGGTGCTGGCTCGGACATACGGTTCTTGCGTCCGAGGCCACAGGGTGACCGTCGCCGTCTATGAGCGCAATCTCGATTCGATGGCACGCGTCGCTGTCGTTCGTCACCGTCGCTTCGGCACGCTGCCCGTCGGTCACCGTGATGAGCCCGGTTTTCGTAACGTGGGGCGCAACGGCCGCGCCGACACGCCCTGCGCTACCAGCGAACAGCCACAGTGCCGCACCGGCGGCAACCGCCAGGACCCCGCAGACCCACCGGGCAGTCGGGCGCCTTGTCTCTGGTGCCGGCGCGACGCAAGCGCGCCCATCCGCAGGCGGCAGACCGAACCAGCAGAGTGGCCTGACGACGCCCTCCTCCACCACCACGAGCTCGGCCCAACCCGACCCGGATCCCACCTCGCGCCGGAGATCCTGGAACGCGCCTCGAGCTGCCGCCTCGTTCGTGAAGACATTCATCAGCTCATCGGGACGGTGACGACCGGCGAGAGCGGGAGAACCAAGGATGAGGTAGGTAGCCTCGGGCTTGACCCTCGACGCCGTCATCGGAGGTCACATCCCTCGGGCGGCGAAACTGCGACGCCATGATCCCCGCTGAGCGGGAGGTAGACGAACGTGATGGCGACATCGAGGGACTCGGCGCCGTCGTTGCGGGCCAAGTGAGGGGCGTCCCCGCCCAAGTAGACCTGGCCAGGTCCATACTCAGAACGGACACAGTGCTCGTCGTAGATCGTCAACGTGCCGCGCAGCACCACGACCGAGTGCACGCCCGGGTGCACGTGCCACGCGCTCGAGTGCCCCGGCAGATAGGTGGTCGCGGACGTTCCGACGGTGGGAAGCGAAACCGCAGACGTTGACGCCGCCCCTGCGGCGTGGGTCGTCTCACGAGCGAGGTTCATGACGAGTGGAGCGGTTGAGGCGGCGACGACCAAGAGCCCGCCGACCATGGCGAGGACGGCCCATGCGGGCCGGCGCGTCGTGCGTTCGTACTCGGCGGCGGGTGCCGCCGAGGGTGTCACTCGCTCGGGGAGGTCTGTCATCGTGGCCGTCATCGCAATCCCTCCGGTCGCTGCGGTGTGCGGGTTTGTCATCGAGGCCGACCGTACGAACGGCGCGTTGACGACCCGTTGACCGCGTTGGAGTTGGCATCAACGGCGTCGTGTCGAACATCAGGGGCCCGGAGGAACGGGCACGAGTAGGGTGAATGGCGATGGCACGGCGGCTCACGCTGGCCGGACAGGTAGGCCTTGAGGTCGACGGCGTGGCCGTGCCCGCCGGCGGGCTGGGCCGCCCGGGCCGCGTTGCCCTCGCCTACCTGGCGTGCGAACGCCACCGTCCCGTCCCGCGCGACGAGCTGGCGGAGGTGCTGTGGGGCGAAGAGCTGCCCGCCTCCTGGGAGCAGATGCTGCGGGGGGTGGCATTCAAGATCCGGGGGGCGCTCGGGGCGGCGGATCTCGACGGCGCGGTCGCCCTGGCCACCGTGGCGGGGACGTACCAGCTGCAGTTGCCCGCAGAAGTGGCTGTTGACGTGGAGGAGGCGGCCACGGCCCTGTCCGACGCCCGGACCGCGCTGGACGCTGGGGATGCGGCGGCCGCGGACACGCTCGCCGCCCAGGCGGCGGAGATCGCCGCCCGCCACTTCGCTCCCGGCGCCACCGGGGTGTGGGTCGAGCGGCGCCAGGCCGAGCTTCGGGAGCTGCACCTGTCTGCCCTTGAAGTGCGGGCCCAGGCTGCGCTGGCGCGGGCGGAGTGGCTCGACGCGCTGGTGGCAGCCGAGGAGGCCGTCGCCCTCGAGCCCTACCGGGAGTCGGCCTACCAGCTGCTCATGGCCGCGCACGCCGGCGCCGGCAACCGGGGTGCGGCCCTCGAGGCCTACGAGCGCTGCCGGGCCGTGCTCACCGAGGCGCTCGGCGTCAACCCTTCCCCTGCCACGGACGCGACCTACCTGCGGCTGCTGGGCGACGAAGGCGCTCGTGGGCTGGAGGGCTCGGCCCAGGCGCCGGCCTTAGTCTTGCCGCGGGCGCTGGCGGCCGCTCCCGGCAGCTTCGTGGTGGGCCGGGTGGCGGAGACGAACGCACTGGCTGCGGCCTTCAAACGGGCCACAGTCGATGGCCGCCACGCGGTGCTGGTGGCGGGCGAACCCGGAGTCGGCAAGACCACGCTGGTGGCGCACGGCGCTCGGCTGGCCTACGGCGAGGGCGCGCGCGTCCTCTACGGGCGCTGCGACGAGGACCTCGGCGTGGCGTACCAGCCCTTTGCACAGGCCCTCGCCCAGTACGTGCTCGGTGCACCCGTCGGCGAGCTCATCGATCACGTGGCCGCGCACGGGGGTGAGCTCATGCGGCTCGTTCCGGCGCTCGCCCGCCGCCTGCCGGGCACGGCCCCGCCGTACAGCGTCGACGCTGACTCGGATCGCTGGCGACTGTTCGAAGCGGTCGTCGGGCTGCTGCGCCGAGCCGCCGTGGCCGCACCGGTCGTGCTCGTGCTCGACGATCTCCACTGGGCCGCCCCGGCGACGTTGCAGCTCCTGCGCCACCTCCTGGCGTCGGACGACGCCGAGCGCCTTCTGGTGGTGGTCACCTACCGCGACTCCGAGGTCGGCCGGGACCACCCGCTCACCGCTGCGCTGGCTGACCTCCGCCGGCAGCCCGGCGTCGAGTGGCTTTCGCTGCGGGGCCTCGACGAGGCCGGGGTGGAGGCGTTCGTGGCCGCCACCAGCGGGGACGCGGAGGACCCCGCGCCCCTGGCCAGGGCGTTGTGGTCGCACACCGCCGGCAATCCGTTCTTCGTCGGTGAGCTCCTCCGCCACTTGGGGGAGACCGGAGCGGTGTTCCGCCGTGCGGGCCCGTGGCGGTACTACTCGGGCGACGCTCAGCTTGACGTTCCAGCCGGCGTCGTGGATGTCGTCGGGCGCCGCCTGGGACGGCTGTCCGAAGACGCCAACAGGGCGCTCACCTTGGCCGCGGTGGTAGGTATCGACTTCGACCTGGACGTGCTCGAGCGCGCCGCCGGCCAGGCGGAGAGCGACGCCACCCTCGACGCCGTGGAGGAGGGCGTCGCCGCCCGCCTGGTGGTCGAAGTCGGGACCCCTGGCTCCTACCGCTTCGCCCATGCACTGGTGCGCGATGCCTTGTGCGGCCGCCTCGGGGCCGCCCGCCGGGCGCGCCTGCACCGGCTCGTGGGGGAGGCCATCGAGTCCGGCTCCGGCGAAGACGGCGACCGCCTACCGGCGTTGGCCCACCATTTCGCGGAGGCGGCCACCGCGGGCTGCGCCGAGAAGGCCGCCGACTACGCCGTGGCGGCGGCGGACCACGCCCTCGCCTTGCCCGCGGCCGACGCCGCCGTGGCCATCCTCCAGCGTGGGCTCGGCGCTCTCGACGCTCTTCGTCCGCCCGACCATCAGCGGCGGGTCGCCGTGCTGCTGGCGTTGTCGCAGGCCCTCTATCGCGACGGCCGGAACGACGAAGGGCGGGACGTGGCCCGTCTCGCGGCGGGCGAGGCAGGCGCCTACGGGATGGTCGACGAGCTGGCGGAGGCCGCCTGCCTCCAGGCCGTCGGCGTCGGTGGCCAAGGACAGCGACAGGAGCCGATCGGGGAGGCGCTCGATGCTCTCGGGGACCGCTCGCCGAGCCTCCGTGCCCGCCTGCTGGCCGCGCTGGCAACCGTTCGGGTGCCGTTCGACGAGGTCTCCGACCGTCTCAGCGAGGAAGCTCTCGAGCTCGCCTACGCCGTCGGCGACGAGGTCGCGCTCGGCTACGTGCTCTACCGAAGATGGACCGTCCTCCTCGGAACGCCGGATGCGGCCGGCCTCCTGGCCATCGCCGAGGAGCTTGTGACTCTCCACACCAACGACCAGCACCCAGGCTTCGGCTACGACGAGCGAGTTATCTCCCGTCTCATCAACGGGGACCGGGCCGGGTTCGACGCCGATGTGCAGCTGCTCGAGCGGCTCGGTCGGGAGACTCGCGCCTGGGGTCCCCGGTCGAACGCCGCCCGTTGGCGCGTGGTGCAGGCGGACATGGACGGTCGATTCGAGGAGGTCCAAGCCCTCGCCGACCGCGCGGACGAGGTCTTCGCCGAAAAGCGGACGCGACGTCCGGCAAGCCACCGCGCGTCGACCCTGCTGTGGAACCAGGGCCGATTCCAGGACCTGCTCGAGGTCAGCCGACGCGGCGCTACCGGGGGACAAGACTTTGCGCCGGTTTACCGTGGGTGGTTGGCGGTGGCGAGGGCCGGCACCGGCGATAGCGAGGGTGCGAGAGCCGATCTCACTGACCTGACGGACGCCCTCCCGGGCACGCGGCGAGTGATGCAGATGGGCCTCCTCGCGAACCTGGTGGAGGTGGCGACTGCACTGCATGATCGAGACCACGCCGGCCGCCTTTACGGCAGGTTGCTGCCCTACGCCGGTCAGGTCGTGACGGGGATGCCCGCTTACTGCTTCGGATCGGTGGACCGCCACCTGGGCATGCTGGCCGCGACGCTCGAACGCTGGGACGACGCCGAAGGGCACTTCGAGAACGCCCTGCCCGTCGACGCCGGCCTGTCGGCCCCGCCCCTACTCTGCCGGACCCAGTATTGGTACGGCCGCGCGCTCCGCCAGCGTCCAGGGGGCGACCGGGACCGATCGACCGAGCTGCTCACCGCGGCTGGCAGGACGGCCGAGCAGCTCGGCATGACCGCCCTTACAGCCCAGGTCGAGCAGCTGACGGTCCGCTGATGACCGCGTCATCAACGCTGCATCAACGCCCGCTTCGTACCGTCACGCTCACGGATGGACATGGGCGCGCACGGGGTTCTTCGCTGCGATTGTGGATTCGAAACGGTCGGGGACGATCGCGACCAGCTCATTGCGGCAGCCCAGGCGCACGCCCGCGAGAGCCATGGATCGGAGCTCACCGTCGAGGCGGCCGCAGCACTGCTTGGGACAACAGGCCGGCGAAGGCACCTCGACTCGTCAGCCCGGGGAGGGAGCGGAGAGTGAAAGCAAGAAGACCCAGGACCTTCTCATCGGCAACCAGCGGTGCGATCGGCTTGGGGCTGGTGCTCGCGACAGCTGGGTGCGGCGATGGCCGGACGGACTCGCGATCGACTGGCACCGCCGGGACGCAGGTAGGAGGAACCCTCACCGTTGTCGGGGCCGAGGAGCCCGCCGGCTTCAACGTCAAGATCCCCGACAAGCAGTCCGCCACGAACCTTGCCGTCATGTCCGCCCTATGGCGGGGAGCATGGATCGTACGGCCCGATTTCCAGTTCGCGCTCAACACCGATCTCCTCACGAGCGCGGAAATGATCAACACGGACCCCCAGACGGTCGTCTACAAGATCAACCCCAGGGCCGTTTGGTCCGACGGGGCCCCCGTCGACGCCGACGACTTCATCTACAACTGGGAGACGGCCCGCCCCGGCGCTAGGGATGCCGACGGCACGCCGACGCAGTCGGTTGCGCTTCCCGGCGGGGGGGATCCCATCGCCAGCGTCACCGGCTCGGACGGGGGCAGGACCGTGACCGTCGTGTACAAGGCGCGCAACGTGCAGTGGAAGGCGGGGCTCCTCTTCAACTATCTGATCCCGGCCCATGTCGCCCGGCGGGTCGGGTTCAATTCCGGCTTCGCCCGGTTCGACCCGACGCTCGAAGTGTCCAACGGCCCATACAAGATCGGGAGCTTCAACCCCGGCCGGGACCTGACTCTCGTTCGCAACGAGCGCTTCTGGGGCGCGCCGGCGACGCTGGACCGCGTCGTCTTCCGGTTCACCGGGGAGGAGGCGGGCGCCACGGCCCTCAAGAGCGGCGAGGGAGACCTTCTCGTGGGCCACGCCGTCCCCGACCTCATCGCCCAGCTCAGGCAGACACGGGACATCACGACAAGAGTCACGCCGACGCTGTCCCAGGAGTACGTGGGGTTCAACCTGCGCAACGAGCTCCTTGCCCTGCCGGCCGTGCGCAAGGCGTTTGCGCTGGCCGTCGACCGCATGGTCGACCGCGACCCGACCGTCAACGTGGTCAACAGCTTCCTGCGCTCCGACCGCCAGCCCGCCTATCGGGACACGAGCGGGGGCCGCTACGACCGGCCCGACGTGGCGGGCGCGAAGAGACTGCTCGAGGAGGCAGGGTTTTCGCTCGGAGCGGACGGTGTCTACGCCCGTGACGGCAAACGGCTGGCGCTTCGGGCCCGCACCTTTCCCGAGTTTCCCCACGAGGCCGAGCTCCAGCTCGTGCAGGCCCAGGTCAAGCAGGCCGGCATCGAGCTGCGGATCGAGAACGCCCCGGACAGCGTCCTCGGCCCCCAGCTGAGCAATGGGGACTTCGACGTGGAGGTCACCCTCTACGGCAAGAACCTGTTCGGAAGCGTCAACCAGTTCCGGCCCGGCAACCGGTGGGGCTACGCCAACCCGAGACCGAACGAGCTGGTCGCCCAGTCGAACCTCGAGCTCGACGACGCCGAGCGACAGGCCATTCTGGATGAAGCCGATCGAATCCTCTGGGACGACCTGCCGATTGTGCCGCTCTACCAGCTCCCCGGCCTGATGGCCGTTCGCAGCACGTTCGTGAACGTCGAGCCCAATCCGGCGGCGCCGGGGGCTTCTCCGTTCTGGAACCTGGAGCGCTGGGCCCGAAAGGCTGGCAGGTAGGTGGCGCCGACGCTGAGCCGCCGGGCCGGGCCCCGCGGTTCGTGAGCGAGTTGACAACCGCGCTCCTCCTGCTCAGCTGCACCGCCTGTGCCGGCGGAGACGGGCGCGGCACGCCGGCGACGGAGAAGACGCCGGTGACGGTGCCCGGCAGGACGCTCGTAGTCGGGGGGGCCGGCGATGTAGCCGGCTTCAACATCGCCCTGGCGCGCCACAACGTCGGGATGCTCGGGCAGCTGATGCTACGCGTGTGGCCCTCCCCGGCAGCGCGGGCGCCGGACGGATCGTTGGCCTGGGACCGTGACCTGTTGGACAGCGTGGAGATGACGAACGCCAGCCCTCAGACGGTCGTCTACCGGATCAACCCCAAGGCGGTGTGGTCTGACGGGGTTCCGATCACCGCCGACGACTTCATCTACAACTGGAAGATGCGCCTCCCGGGCGCGACCGACATCGACGGCAGCCCAGCCGAGGCGATCCGCTTCCCCGACGTGGCTGAGCCGATCGAGAGCATCACCGGGGCCGACGACGGCAGGACCGTCACCCTCGTCTACAAGCGGCCCTACCGGCTCTGGCAGGCAATGCTCTGGGGCGCTCAGGCGCTCGTTCCCGCCCACATCGCCCGGAGGGTGGGGTGGAACCACGGCTTCGATCGGTTCGATCCCGATGCCCTCGTCTCCGGAGGGCCGTTTCGCATCGCGAGCAACAACCCGGGCAAGGACCTGACGCTCGTTCGCAACGAGAGGTACTGGGGACGACCAGCCAGCCTCGAGTCCATCGTCTATCGCATCGTCTCCGACCCCATCCCCGCGCTGGGGAACGGTGAGATCGACCTGGTGGCGAGGGACGCCCCCGCGGACGATGTCGCACGCCTGCGCCGGATCCCCGGCCTGCGCACGGACGTGTTCGGCGGGCTGGCCCAGCACCAGCTCGGGTTCAACCTCCGCAACGAGTTCCTGGCCATTCCTGACGTCCGGCGGGCGATTGCCCTCGCCGTGGACCGGCCTGCCATCCTCGCCCGGTTCCGAGGGGTCGGAGTGGAGCTGGCGCTGGCCAACAACCACCTGTTCGCCGACGGTCAGCCTTGGTATCGGGACACCCGCGGCGGCCGGTACGACCGCCCGGACGTGGCCGGCGCCAAGTCACTCCTCGAGCGGGCCGGCTTTCGCCTGGGCGGGGACGGTGTCTACGCCCGCGGCGACCAGCGACTGTCGTTCCGGATCTCGACCTCGAGCGGCGACCAGGGACGGCTCGTGATCGAGGAGCTCGTCCAGGACCAGCTCAAACGGGCCGGCATCGAGGCGCGCCCCGACAACCTCCCGTTCCCAGCGATCACGACCGAGTTGGCGAATGGAAATTTGGACCTGGAGATCACTTCCTACGGCAAACGAGCCGACGGCGCGGTGCCCGCGCAGTTCCGGCCTGGAGGCGGGAACTGGGGCTACTCGAACGTCCGCCTCAACCAGTTGGTGGCGCAGGTGGCCGAGGAGCTCGATCAGGGGCGGCAGGCGCAGCTCCTGGAGGAAGCCGACCGCCTGATCTGGGAGGACATGCCCAGCCTCCCGCTGTTCCATGCGCCGATGCTCCTCGCCGTCCGGGACACTTTCGTCGGGGTGGAGCGCAACGTCGGCGGCGGGGTGTCCTGGAACGCCGAGCGCTGGGCCCGCACGACGCGGCGCTGACCCGTGATCCTGTCCGGGAACGTCGCCGACACGGTTTCGGCATAGGCCTTGGCCGCCTTCCTCCTCCGGCGGCTCCTGTGGGCGGTTCTGCTCGTGTTCGCCGCATCGGTGCTGGTCTTCGTGCTGGTGGCGAACGCCGGCGACCCGCTTGCGGCTCTGAGAAACCAGCCCGACGTGACGCGCGAGGTGATCGAGGCCCGTCGCCATGAGATGCACCTCGACCGGCCGGTCATGCAGCGGTACGGCGAGTGGCTCACCCGGTTCGTCAGGGGTGACCTCGGCAAGTCCGTCGGGGGCAGCGACGTGAGGGAGTTGCTCTGGGCGCGCCTTCAGGTCACCTTGCGGATGGTCACGACTGCGACGGTCATCGCGATCGGCATCTCCGTAGTGCTCGGAGCAACGGGCGCCGTGCGTCGCGATTCGGCGTTCGATCGCGGCGCCCGGCTCGTGACGTATCTCTTCCTGGCGCTCCCCATCTTCTGGGTGGGCGGGCTGCTCAAGGAGTACGCCGCCATCCGGCTCAATCGCCTCCTCGGCCACCAGATCATCTTCACCGTGGGCGAGGCGGACCCGAACCTGACCGGCGGGCTCTTTCATCGCCTGGCGAACTACTCGGGCCACCTCGTCCTGCCGACGATCACGCTCGTCCTTGCGCCCATCGCGGTGTGGAGCCGGTACCTCAGGAGCTCGATGCTCGACGTCCTGGGTCGGGATTACATGCGGACGGCTCGGGCCAAGGGGCTCTCGGAGACGCGCGTTGTGATCGGCCACGGCCTGCGCAACGCGCTCATTCCCCTGACCACGTTGCTGGGCCTCCACTTCGGTCACCTCTTCGCAGGGGCCGTGATCGTCGAGCGGGTGTTCTCTTGGCAGGGTATGGGCCAGATGTTGGTCGACGGCGTGGTGACGGTGGACACGAACGTCGTGTTGGCATGGCTGATGGTCACCGCGACCACGGTGACGGTCTTCAACCTGCTTGCCGACTTGGCCTACGGATGGCTCGACCCGCGGGTTCGCTATGACTGACATCCGCGAGACCAGACCGTTGGCGACTGATCGGGACGCGGCGATGACGGTGGCGCGTACGCCGCCCCAGTCTGCGCTGGGGCGGACTCTTCCCTCCCGCCCGTGGCGCCTAGCGCTCCGACGCTTCGCCTCCCAGCCGTTGTCGCTCGCGGCGCTCGCCGTGCTGTTCCTTGTCGTGGCGGCCGCGCTCGTCGGAGGCCGGCTCTGGCACTACGGCTACGCCGATATCACGTCCGAATTCTCGACGGCTCCCTCGTGGCGCCATCCCATGGGGACCGACAGTGTCGGCCACGACGGGCTGGCGCGGGTGTTGAGAGGAGCGCAAAAGTCCGTGCAAGTTGGACTCCTGGCCGCGCTGGTCTCGACGACGGTGGGGTCGGTGATCGGGGCGGTTGCGGGCTTCTACCGCCGATGGGTCGACACCGTGCTGATGCGGTTGACTGACCTCGTGCTGACCGTGCCTGGAATCGCCGTCCTCATGGTGCTGGCCGGATCGGTGCGCGGCCCGGGAAACTGGGTCGCCATCGCGCTCATCATCGCCGGCCTGTCGTGGACGACGATCGCACGAGTCGTCCGGGGGATGGTTCTCTCGCTCCGCGAGCAGGAATTCGTGGAGGCGGCCCGGGCGATCGGCGCCGGGAACATCCGCATCCTGTTCCGTCACCTGCTGCCCCAGACGATCGGGCTCATCATCATCAAAGCGACGTTCAGCATCGGCGCGGCGATCTTCGCCGAGACGGGGCTGTCCTACCTCGGCCTCGGGATCAGCCCGCCGGACACGTCGCTCGGCGCGCTCGTCGCCAACGCCCAAGGCGCCGCCACCACTCGGCCCTGGCTGTTCTACTTTCCAGGACTCGTCATCGCACTGGTCGTGTTGAGCGTGAACCTCGTCGGCGACGGGCTTCGGGATGCGTTGGACCCGTCATCACGCCATCGACGGTAAGTCCAGAGTCGCCGCGCCGGGCGCCTATTTCCGACCTCAACCGTGTAACGGGAGTTGGTTGAATTGCTGTTGCCCTACCGAAACCGGCCGCGACCTCAACTCACGCACGGCAGCGTTCGCTCGGATTCATGCACCGAGGCCCGCGCGGATGTCTGTCGATGGCCATTGCTACCCGCAGGTTCCGGGAACGACTCTCAACTTCTGCTCACTCGGTTGTCTGTGGACAGATTTTGTGTGGGCGATCGGGGTGTTGATCCGCGTTCCTCTGCCGTGTGAAGACTGAGTTCCGCGTGGAACAGGGTGTGCAGAAGGGTTGTCAACGGCGCTCAACGGACGTGTTCTCGCAGGTTGCGGCGCTGACCCCACGTCCGTCGGTATGCCAATCTGCCTATCCTTGCCCTTGGTTTCGCGCCATTTCCGCGCCATTACTGCACGGCAGGTGTCACCGGGCCAGAGCGACAGTTGGTGCAGTATCGACCGGCCCGCGTTCACGCCGCAAGCGATTGCGACCGTCGTGGTTGAGGAAGCGCCGAGCCGAGAACGAGCGAAAGCGCCGGATCGCTCGCGCAATGCGGAAACCCCTCAACCCCAACCGTCAAGCTGCTTGCCGCACGCGGGAACGAGCCCATCAGATCCTGACCGCGGTGATCCGCCTTGGCGCCGATGCGCGCTCCATGTCCTCAGGGTCGCTGGTGAGGACGACGATGTCGTCACTGGTCAGGGAGCGCATCAGCGCCCCCGCATGGGCGTCGGCGACGCTGACGCCGCTGGCGATCCGGATCCTCGCCGCAAGGTTTGCCGACTGCGTGCCGAGATCCTCGTCACGGACTCTGAGTCGGTTGGCCGGCGCGGCACTCCGCTCAGATCGGTCCCAGCCCGCCTCCACCCGTACCGCTGTCGGCACGACGACGTCCACCGCCGGACCCCTCCTGCGGCGCGTGACCACGCCGGCGAGGTGCGCGATGACCGCTCGGTGCTTCGGGTGATCGGCGTCGACAAGTGCCTGCACGGCCTCGTTGTCGAGGACGACGGTCCTCACGCGCCGACCGCCTGCTGAGCCTCGGCCCAGAGCAGGACGTCGTCGGCGTCTGCGTCGGGCCGACGGGCGAGGACAGCTGCGGCAGCCCGCTCGACGAGATCCTGGCGGGCGGCGAGCGGCGACCCGTCCTGCGCGGCAAGCGCAAGCGCAGTTTCGGCAAGGGTCGGTCGAGCGTCAGGGACCACCCGATAGTGAGCCTCGAGTGCCGCGGCCATCACCGCCGTCTCGATCGTGGCGCGGATTGCAACTGAGGTGAGCGCCGTCGTGGAGGAGGCGACGCCCAGATGTGCGACCGCAAGCGACGCGGCGTCGCGCAACGCTGCCGGTATCCGCATGGACGTGTTGACGGTGCCATGGTCGTCGGCATCGAGGAGCGCGGTGATCTTGTCGAGGACCTCTTCGATCTCCATAGCCGAACGTACCACACCTTCGTGGTACGCGGCGAGATGCTGCTGAGCCGAGCCTACCGACTGCGTTCGGCGACCAAATAGGGAGTAAGCGACACGGAGCCCGGCGGCTCAACGATGTTCCTCACTCGTCGACCAACGCACGAGGGGCCGCCGACGAATGGGCCGCGCCATTTTCGCGCCATTCCTGCGCCACCCAAGTCGGCGATCTCGCACGATGGGCAGGGCGCATCGGCTCGGACCTGCGATCTTACAGTCGGCGATGAGGGATTTGATCCCCCGACCTCTGCCGTGGGAAGACAGGTGTCGGCCTTAGAACCCACGGGCAGCCAGGTCCATTAACGACTCCGAACGGCTGTGTATCCGCAGGTAGAGTCACATGGGGCTATGTCCGTCGAGGGCCGTTCCTGCCGGTGTTTGCCCGTTGTTTCGCTCACTCTTTGCTCACCGATACACGGCAGGTGTCAGGCAGCCAAGCCGCCTGTTGTCGTCGGTGCTCAGGATTGGCCACGTTCGGCCTCCGAGAAGCGGTCGCTGTCGCTGACCTGGGTCGCCATCCAGGCGTGCCATGGCTCCGCGCGGCGATTGGAACCGCCCCTAACAATCGCGGCCGCCTTCACGTCGCGGCCCGACAGGCTTGCCGACTCATCTCGTGACGCAGCTCTCGAACGGCGGCCGCGCCAGGGCTGTCCTCGGTCTCCTGAGTGGATGGACCAAAAGCCGGTTGGCAGTCCCGTTTGGCTTGCCGCCGGCTGGCGAGCGAGCGCTCCGGGTGGTCACCCCCGACGACGGCGACGACCGGGCGTCTTGGAGGCTAAGGGCCATGCGGCTCCGGGTCCACATTGCCTGGTGCGGACCGGCCGCCGAGCACGACCTCGGCGATCCCGATCCGCGTGCGTACGTGAACGACCAGGTGCTCCGGAAGGACATACGGGGCGGCTCAAGGGGTCACTGCAACGGCACGGCGGCGAAAATTGCGCGCCGTTGCGAAGGTTGCCTTCCCGAAATGAAGGCGGTTGGCGGCGTTGACCGGGCCGTTCGCCGACGCGGCGGTGAGCCAGCCGAATTCATCGAGCCTGTCATGCCGGACCGCCACCGCGGCAAGCGCAACGCGTCACCGAATGGGCCGGTTCCCAATCTCGGTCACGTCAAGCTACGAGTGCGTGCTGACTCCCAGCTCGGCGAGCAGGGCCCGCACGCGCCGGCCGATCTCGTCGCGCACCGGCCGCACCTCCTCGACGGCCTTGCCGAAGGGATCGTCGAGCACCCAGTCCTCGTAGCGTTTGCCCGGGAACAGCGGGCAAGCGTCGCCGCAGCCCATCGTCACCACCACGTCCGCCGCTCGGACGATCTCGTCGGTCCACGGCTTCGGGAACTCCTCGGAGATGTCGATGCCGATCTCGGCCATCGCCGCGATGGCAGCCGGGTTGACCTCCGTGCCCGGCTCTGAACCGCCCGACCAGGCCAAGGCCCGTTCGCCGGCCAAGTGGTTGAACCACCCGAGGGCCATCTGGGAGCGCCCGGCGTTGTGCACACAGAGGAAAAGGACAACGGGCGTCCCGTCGTTGGCCTTGCCCTCGACACGAGCGAGGGCCTGGAGGCGCTGGCGGGCGAAGCGCTCGGCCAACAGCGGCAGGAAGGTAGCTACCTTCGCCCCCGCCGCGAACTGGTCGTAGCTGGTGAAGAGGAACAGCTCGATGGTCTCCTCGCCGAACGTGCCCTGGAACTCGGCGGCGAGTCGATGCGCGGCGGACCTGAGCATCGGCCGCTGCTCGAGGGGAACGGTTCCGATATCGGACATCAGGGGCTCCTTGTCGTTTCAGGGCGCTGCGCCCGGGACAATGCAGGTTCACGAGGGCCGCTCGCGGGCAACTCGGCGTGCGGCACGGCGACGGCGACGGCGGCGGCGCAGTCGGTCATAGAGGGATACAGCACGCGGATCGTGGCGACGGCGAGGGCGGCCCCGACCAGCTGGGCCACGACGAAGGCGGGAACCGATCCCGGCGCGATGCCGGCGAAGCTGTTCGACAGGGTTCGAGCCAGGGTCACCGCCGGGTTGGCGAAGCTCGTCGACGAGGTGAAGAAGTACGCGCCTCCGATGTACGCGCCGACCGCGAACGGCGCCAGCGCGGCCCGTCGCGAGCGGACCACGCCGAACACGACGAGGAGCAGGCCGAAGGTGGCGACGACCTCGCTCGCCCACAGCCCGCCCGAGCTCCTGGTGTGCGTCGACAGCTCGACGGCGGGCAGGGAGAAGATCACGTTGGCGACAACCGCCCCCGCGCCGCCGCCTACGACCTGGGCGCCGATGTAGGCGGCCGCGTCATTGGTCGAGAGCCCGCCAAAGGCCCTGTCGGCCAAGGTCACGACAGGGTTCAGGTGGGCCCCCGACACCGGCCCCACGGCGAGGATGATGGCGACCAGGGCGGCGGCGGTCGCGGCCGCGTTCTCCAACAGCTGCAGGCCCGCGTCGCCGGGTGAGAGCCGCTGGGCGGCGATCCCGGACCCGACGACGGCGAGGACCAGCAGGGCCGCGCCGAGCGCTTCGGCGAAGGCGCGCCGAGGGAGCGAAGGCGCGCCGAGGGAGCGACGGCGTCAACGGCGCGTCAGCAGCACGGCGCGGAGCTGGCCACGACCAGGCCGTCGTCGCCGACGGTCGCGCAACACACGGCGCCCGTCTCGGGGTCGACGGTGCGAAGCTGGCCTGCGGGCATCTCGACGTCCTCGAGGACGGTGTAGATCTCCCACGGCTCGCCCGAGGGCCCGTCCACCCACACCTTGTCCTGGCGGGCGTAACAGCAAGCGACGCCGTCCTCCGTCGCCGTGGCCAGCCCCTCCCCCGCTAGGCGGGCCTGGGCCGCGCCGACCAGCTCGGTGCTCTCGACCTCGACGCCCAGGTGGTTGATGGTGCCCCCCTTGCCGGGCTGCTCGAACAGCACGAGCTTGAGCGGCGGCTCGGCGATGGCGAAGTTGGCGTAGCCGTCGCGCCGCTTGGCCGGCGGGGTGGCGAACAGCTTCGAGTAGAAGTCCACCGCGGCGTCCAGGTCGTCCACGTTCAGGGCCAGCTGCACTCGTGACATCAATCCCTCCTGATATATAGACTCTCCTCGATCAGTCAACCTGATTCATCGACGATTGTCAATGGAGGAATTGTGGCGACGAGGGCGCAACGACCCGTGGCGGTCCCGCAAGACGACCAGTGCTGCCCCGCGGTGTTGTCGTCGCCGCTGTCCGAGCCGCGGGCGGCGGAGCTCGCGCGCGACTTCGCCGTCCTGTCGGACCCGGTGCGCCTGCGCCTCCTGAGCATGCTGGCCTCGGCGCCTGCGGGCGAGGCGTGCGTGTGTGAGCTCGTCGATCCGCTGGCGCGGTCGCAGCCCACGGTGTCGCACCACCTGAAGATCCTCAGCGACGCCGGCCTCATCGCCGGCGACAAGCGGGGCCGGTGGGTCTGGTACCGCGCGGTGCCCGAGCGCCTGGGCGCGCTGCGGGGGGTGCTCGCCTAGGCCGTCCGGCGAGCGGCGCTGAGGAAGGCCCAGATTTCGCTCGTGGCGTCGACCGCCCCGCTCACGGGGCCGAGCCCCTCGGCGAACCACGTGTGGCCGCCGCCGTCGATCGTGATGAGCTTCACGGCCGTTCCCGCGCCGCAACCGGTCCAGGTCGATGTCGACACTGCGCCGTCGGTCTTCGTCGCCGCGGCTGAGGGGCAGGCGTCCAGGTCGGCCCAGCGCTGCAGGACGGCCGGCGTGGGGGGCGACGGCTGCGTCGCCCCTCCGGCGGTGCGGCCCCCCTGGTAGGGGACGAGCCCGTCGGCCGTGCCGTGGATCTCGATGACCGAGACGGGCCGGGCGGGACGGCAGTCGTCGAGGACCATGGCCGCGGCCACCGAGCCCACCCCGGCGATGCGTGCCGAAAGCTCGCAGCCCAGGCGGTAGGCCATCATCGCCCCGGCCGAGACGCCGACGGCGTACACCCGGTTGACGTCGATCTTGTTGTTGGCCTCGACGTCGTCGATGAGACGGCCCAGGAACCCCACGTCGTCCGGGCCGCTCGTCGCCCGTCCCAGGCAGCAGTAGCCCGCGTTCCATGTCTTGTCGACGCCCTCGGGTAGGCCACGACGAACCCCTCGCGCTCGGCTACGCGGTCGAAACGCGTCGCCTCGACCATGCTCTCGCCGTGTTGCCGACCCCGGCCAGGACGATCACCAGCGGCGTGGCGCGGCTCCGGTCGACCGACAGCGGCACGAAGAGGCGGTAGGCGCGGGACAGGCCGTCGGCCTTCAGGTCGTGGTGCTGGACGGCGGGCGGGGGCGTCGGCTCGGACGTCGACGTCGATCCGCCGCATGCGCCGAACATCAGCAGCGCCGCTACGACAACCGAACGACGGTTGATCGCGGCCCCCGAGCGGCGCAGCGCGCTCGTGGCGATCACCGGAGCCTGCGGGAGAGGCTCGACCCACGAGCAGCGACCCCGTGGCCATGCCGACCACGAACGTCAGTGCGAAGGACATGACCGCCGCCCAGGGCCAGCGCCAGACAAGGAGCAGGACGAGAGCCGCCGCGGCCCCGACGCCCGCGCCCGCGCCGAGCGCCGTCCGCATGAACCGGCGCCGATCCGGGTCGCCGAGCCGCTCCACAAGGGCGGCGAAGGCGGCGGCCTCGGGATCCGAGAGGCCCGAGGCCCTGTGCCTCACGGAATGCGGCGCGGGTCGCTCAGGGCCGCCTTGGCCTCTCGGCAGATGTTGAGCGCCTTCACCTCGTCGCCGGCGGCGTTGCACGTGTTGTCGACGAACTGCGCCTCGCGGCCCTTGAGGTCGATCCCGAACGCGTTCGCCGCCGCCGTCCAGGCCGCGAGGGACCCGCACACCCGCACGGAGGGGAGGAAGGGCGCGGACCTGCCCGCCGCCTCCATGTTGTGGCCGTCCATGATGGCCTGGCCGCAGGCGTCCGACGGCTTGCCCTGGAGCGCCAGGGGGTCGTCCTTGGCCGCCCCTCCGCCGCCGCACGCGCCGAAGGCCACCGCCAGCAGGAGCGCCGCCCCGGCGTAAGTCCTCCGCATGTGCGTCCCCGCCGGTATCGCGCTCATCGATTCGGCTGCCTCCCCCCCGTCGGCCCTGCTCTACACCTTCCAGCGATGGGAATGTCAAGGAGCCGCCGGCGCGGGCTGGTTGCGGGCGGGAGGCGAGGGGCGCGACGGGCGGCCGCCTTCGCCCATCGCCGCCCCAGCGCGCCGGTCGCGGCCCACGGCGGCGTGCTCGATGACCGCGCAGTAGCACCCCTCGTCCCGGGGCACGGGGTCGGCGTGCGCCCTGATCGAGACCAGCTCAGCACGGAGCCGCGCCATCTGCGCCATGCGCCGGTCGATGTCCTCCACCTGGCGGTCGAGGACGCCGAGCACGTAGTCGCAGGGCCGTTCCGCGCGCTCGCGAAAGCCGAGGATCTCCGCGATCTCCGACAACGACAGGTTCAGCCGCCGCGCCGTCGAGACGAACCTGAGGCGCTCGACGTCGGCCGACGTGTAGTCCCGGTACCCCGACGGAGCGCGCTGGGGGCTGGGGAGAAGGCCGATGCCCTCGTAGTAGCGGATCGCCTTCGGATTGACGCCGACGAGGTCGGCCAGCTCGCCGATGCGCATCTGGACTCCTCCCGTCAGCGGGCCGGCTCGCGGCCGACCATGAACGTCCCGGTCGTCACGGGCGCGATCGTAGATTCTCCGTCCCGCCTGAAGGCTACGACCGGGGGCTTGACGTTCCAGCGGCGGGAAGCTGTTGGATCGTCCCGTGCGCTCCGCGCCTCGAACCGGGCCGCCGTCGCCCGCGGGCTTGTGACCCGGCGACGACGCGGGCGCGCCGCCGGGTCGTCCCCGCGGCGGCGTTCGAGCCTTGGGCGTGCGCTGGCGTCGACGGGGTTCCGGCGGCTGTTCGTCGCCCAGACGGTGTCGCGCTGGGGCGACACCTTCAACGCCGTCGCACTGGTGCTGCTGGTGTACCGGCTCACGGGCTCGGGCCTGAAGGTGGGGACGACGGTGGCGTTCGAGATCGCCCCCGTCCTGCTGCTGGGCTTCGTGGCCGGGGCGGTGGTCGACCGCCTCCCCCGCCGCCGGGTCATGGTCGTGGCCGACCTGGGCCGGGCCGCCATCGCCTTGGCCCTGGTGGTGTGGGGCGACCGCCTGGGGATCGTCTACGCCGCCGCGCTCGGCTTCTCCGCCTTCACCGTCTTCTTCAAGCCCGCGGCCGCGAGCGTGGTGCCGACGCTCGTCGCCGCCGAGGACCTCGTCGCAGCCAACTCCGGTCTGTGGTCGGCCGCCGTCATCTCCCAGATCGTCCTCGCGCCGGCGGCCGGCGCGCTGGTGGCCTTCGCGGGGGCGGGGCCGGCGTTTGGGATCAACGCCGCCTCGTTCGTCCTGTCGGCGGCGCTGCTCCATCGCTTGCCCATACCGGAGCGCCCGCTGGCGCCGCCCGCCCAGCATGTCGCGGACGTGGTCGAAGGACTGCGGGCGATCCGCTCCAGCCGGTTCCTCTCGGTGCTGGCCGGGGTTCAGGGCCTGGCCGCGCTGTCGGCCGGGGCCACCTCGGCGCTGCTGGTGGTCCTCGCCCAGCGCCACCTCGACGTCGGCGCCGGGCGGTTCGGCCTGTTGCTGGCAGCCATCGGCGTCGGCGCCGGCTCCGGTCCATTGGCGTTGCAGCGGTACGTCTCCGACGCCCGCCGCCCCGCCCTGCTCTACGGGCCCTACCTCCTGCGGGGCCTGGTCGACCTCGTCCTGGCCGCCTTCTCGGCGTTCGCGGTGGCCGCCGGCGCGCTCGTCGCGTACGGGGTCGGGACGTCCACAGGCGCCGTGACCTACAACTCGGTGCTGCAGGCGACCGTGCCCGACCGCCTCAGGGGTCGCGTGTTCTCGTTCTACGACACCCTGTGGCAGGCGGCGAGGCTGGCGAGCATCGGCCTCGGCGGCGTGCTGGCGGACACGTTCGGCATCCGCGCCGTCTACCTCATGGGCGGCGTGGTGCTCATGGCCGCCGGCGCATGGGGATGGCTGGCGTCGCCGGCGGAGCTGGGCCTCCTCGCGTCGGATCACAACGATCCCTACGCCGGGAGGGCTTCATCGCCCGCCGCCACGGCCGCCGAGGACGGCCTCCCGGCGTAGGACCGTCGAGGAACCGCGCCCAACGGCGCGTAATGTCGCACTGGCGGAGGCCGCCGGCCGCGGGGCAACGTCCTCAACCGCTGCCCGCTCGACCATGGCCCTACGGCGGCGGCCCGTCGAGGAGCTGGGCCTGGTAGCTCCCGGCGCGGGCGATCGCGGCGGTGATGTCGGCCGCGCTGGCCCGAGCCGGGTCGTAGGTGACAACCGTCCGGCTGCGCCGCACGCTGGTGGCCGACGCGGACACGCCGTCGAGTTCCTCGACGACCTCGTCGATGAGGATCCCGCAGCTCGCGCAATGCATCCCTCTTACGGCAAACGTCGCCTTGACGGCGGCCGACGCGCTCATACCGCTTCGATCGTCCCGGAGTACATGCCCATGCCGCATGTGTAGCGCAGCCGACCCGGTTTCAGCGTTCCCAGCTCCAGCGTGGTGTCGCCCGTGCTCGGGAGCAGACGGTTGACTCTCAGGCTGGGGACGACCACGGTGCGGGTGCAGCCCTGCGTGCCGGCCGTGCGGAACGTCAACCGGGTGGGCGCCCCGGCCCTCACCGTAACCACCGACGGGGAGTACCCCGTGTCGCGTACGGCCACGACCACCTCCTGCACTCCGTCAGCCGACAGCGGCGTCGCAGGGCCGGCGGCGGCCGTCGGTGCGTCAGAGTCGTGCCCGGTGACGGAGGCCCACAGGCTCGCCAGCGTCGTGTTCGACCCCGAGAGCACCAGCCCGGCGTTGATCGAGACCAGCCCGGTGACGACAACCGCGACGGCCGCGACTTTGGCGAGGTGTCCGCGCAGGACGGTCGCGGAGCGCCGGGCGGCGTAGCCGAGGGCCCCGAAGAGCGGCGCGGTCCCCAGCACGAAGGCGGCCATGGTGGCCGCGCCGGTGACAGCGGAGCCAGAGGCTACGGCCAGGAACTCGACGCTCAGCGTCACCCCGCACGGGATGAGCACGCTGGCCAAGCCGAGCAGGGCCGGGGCGCCGGCGCTGGCCGAACGGGCGTTGCGGCGCACCAGGGCGGACCACCTCGGCGGAGGCTCGGGTACGAGGCGGGCCAACGACCGCACGCCGAGCAGGTGGGCGCCCATCGTCAGCATGAGAACGCCCGCGACGATCTGCAGGAGAGCGCGGGTGCGGAAGCTGACCTGGACGGCATCGCCCACCAATCCGAGCGCGGCGCCCAGAAGGGTGTGCGACACCAGCTTGCCGGCGAGGAACCCGCCCACGGGAACGGCGTCGTCCAGTCGCGTGCGCCTGCCGACAGGCCCGGCGCCCGGCCTCACAGCGTCCGGCCGTCGCCGCGCCAGGAGTCCCGCCAACAGGCCTCCTTGGACGGCCGCGCACGAGGCGCCCCCCGCCACCAGCCCGGTGACGAACACCCCCCACAAGGTCACGGCCGGCCTTCCCCGCCCGGCGACGTCTCGCTTCCGTCGCCGCCGGCGAGGGGGTTGTCGCCCTCGCTTGTCGTTTCGGTCGAGCGGGGGCGGCGGCTCATCATCCGTGCGCAGCCAACGCACATGGCGGCGCAACCAAGAAGGGGCAGCGCGCCGAGCAGCGTTCTCATCTGTCTACCTCCGATCCGGGCGCGATCGCCCCGTCGTGAACCTGGACTGACCTCGGGCCTGGCGGCACCGAGAGCGCGGGCTGCGCTAGGCCAGGCGTGGAGGTCGTTCGACGGTGGTCACGTGCAATCGCCCCAGCCCCGGCGGCCGGCGGGCCCGCAGCTGCTCGAAGGTCATGGCGATGAACAGCCCCAATGCCGCCACCAGGACCGCACAGGCCGATCCCGTTACGGTGGCCGAACCGCAGTCGGGACAGGACATCCCGGGCATTCCCACGACGAGGGGGAGCCCGGTCAGGATGACCACGACCACCAGCGCGATGAAAAAGGCCCGCTTCACGGTGTGCGACGGTAGCAGTTGCCCGGTTCTCTGCCCACCCGGGGTGGGGTGGCGATCCCCACCCGGGTAGGGGTAGGGTTCCGACCCTATGAAGAGCATCCACCAGACCGCCGTCCTCAACCGGCTCAAGACCGCCCGCGGCCACCTCGACGCCGTGGTGCGCATGGTCGAGGACGAGACCTACTGCCCCGAGATCATGAAGCAGCTCTCGGCTGTGCAGGGATCGCTGGAGCGGGCCAACCGCATCGTGCTGCGCAACCACCTGGAGACCTGCGTGGCCGCGGCCATGCAGGCGGGGCGGACCTCCGAGATCGTCGACGAGCTGATGGAGGCCCTGCGCTACGACAAGATCGCGATGGGCCCGGCCGCTGAGCTGGAGATGAGCGAAGCCGCGGCCCTGAGCCGATGAGCCAGCACACGGCGGCACGGGGGCAGTCGCCCACCGACGACCTGACGGAGCTGGAGCTGACCGTCTCGGGCATGACGTGCGGCTCGTGCGCGGCGCGAGTGCAGCGCACCCTGGCCAAACAGCCCGGGGTGACGCAGGCCGACGTGAACTTCGCCGTGGCCCGCGCCAGCGTCCGCTACGACGCCTCGAAGGTGTCGGTCGAGGACCTGGTCGCGTCGACCGCCAAGATCGGCTACGCCCTCACGCCGCTGCAGACCGACGCGCAGGCCGACGAGGGCGACGCCGAGGCCCGCGTGCAGTCGATGTGGCTGCGGCGTGTGCTCGTGGCCTGGCCGCTCGGGATCGCCGTGCTGGTGCTGTCGATGCTGTACATGCACCGGCCGTGGGCCCGCTGGAGCGCCTTTGCCCTCACCCTCCCGGTCCAGTTCTGGGCGGGCTGGCCGTTCCTTCGCCAGGCCGCCATGCGGGCTCGGGCCCTCCAGGCCAGCATGGACACGCTCATCGCCATGGGCACGCTGGCCGCGTTCGGGTTCTCCACCTACCAGGTGGCCCTCGGGCGCCCGCACTCGGACCTCTACTTCGACTCCTCGGCGCTGATCATCGCGTTCCTCCTGCTGGGCCGGTACTTCGAGGCGCGGGCCAAGGGGAAGGCGTCGAGCGCCATCCGCAAGCTCCTCGAGCTGGGGGCCAAGGAGGCCCGTCTCGTCGTGGACGGCGAGGAACGGACCGTGCCCGTCGAGGCGGTGCGCCTCGGCGACGTGGTGCGGGTGCGCCCGGGCGAGAAGGTCCCGGTCGACGGCGTCGTCACCGACGGCTCGTCCGCCGTGGACGAGTCCATGCTCACCGGCGAGTCGGCGCCGGTCGATAAGGGCCCGGGCGACAAGGTGGCGGGCGCCACCCTCAACACCCACGGCGTGCTCACGGTGCGCGCCAGCGCCGTGGGCGCCGACACCGCCTTGGCCCAGATCGTCAGCCTCATCGAGCAGGCGCAGGGCGCCAAGGCCCCGGTGCAGCGGCTGGCAGACCGCATCTCGGGCGTCTTCGTCCCAGTGGTGGCCCTCATCGCCGTGGGCACCCTGGCCGGGTGGTGGCTCATCGAGGGCGACCCGACCAAGGGACTGGTGGCGGCCGTGGCCGTACTGATCATCGCCTGCCCGTGCGCCCTGGGCCTGGCCACCCCCACCGCCATCCTCGTCGGCACCGGCCGGGGCGCATCCATGGGCGTGTTGATCAAGGGCGGCGAGGTCCTGGAGCGCTCCAAGCGCATCGACACCATCGTGTTCGACAAGACCGGCACCCTGACAAAGGGCGAGATGGCCCTCACCGACATGGTGGTCGGCGCCGGGGTGGATGAGGGCGAGCTGCTGCGAAGGGCGGCCGCCGTCGAGGCGGGGTCGGAGCACCCGGTGGGCCGCGCCATCGTCGACGGCGCCCGGGAGCGAGCCGTCCCCGTGCTCGCCGCCACCGCCTTCTCCGCCGTCGCGGGCCACGGCGTGCGGGCGATGGTGGAAGGGGTCATGGTCCACGTCGGACGGCGCAAGCTCGCCGCCGAAGCGGGCCTGGCCATCGACCCGGAGCTCGAGGACGCGGCCGCGACCCTGGAGGCCGAAGGCCGCACCGTGGTCTTCGCCGGGTGGGACGGCCGGGTCCGAGGAGTGCTGGCGGTGGCCGACACCGTCAGGGACGACGCGCCCGGCGCGGTCGACGCCCTCCGGCGCCTCGGCGTGGGCGTGGCCATGATCACCGGCGACAACCGGGCCACGGCGGAGTCGATCGCGGCCGCGCTCGGCATCGAACGCGTCCTGGCGGAGGTCCTCCCCGCCGACAAGGTCGGCGAGGTCCGTCGCCTGCAGGCCGAGGGGCGGGTGGTGGCCATGGTCGGCGACGGGATCAATGACGCCCCCGCGCTGGTGGCGGCCGACCTGGGCATCGCCATCGGGACCGGGACCGACGTCGCCATCGAGTCCTCCGACATCACGCTGCTGTCGGGCGACCTCGACGGCGTGGCCACGGCCATCCTGTTGTCGCGCCGGACGTTCCGAACCATCCTGCAGAACCTCGGGTGGGCCTTCGGCTACAACGTGGCCCTCATCCCCCTGGCCGCAGCCGGCCTTCTCAACCCGATCATCGCGGGCGCGGCCATGGCCACCTCCAGCGTGTCGGTCGTGTCCAACAGCCTGCGCTTGGCCCGCTTCCGGGGTGTACGCCGGCCGGCGCTCGCTACGTCGGCTCGGGCCGCGGGGTCGGCTCCGAGGGATGTCGAGCGGGCCGACGACACCCCGCCGGCGGAGGCCGAGCAAGCGCCGGCCGGCGCGGCGGAATCCTCGGTCAATCCCTCCGTCTATGCCGAGGCTGTCACCTTCGTCGCCACCGTCGGCTCGGCCACAGGTGGCGGCATGACCGGGCAGGTGACGTTCTCGGACGGCCCCACGTGCCTGGCCGAAGTCGGCGTCGACGAGCAGGGCGTCGCCCAGGCCACGACGTCGTCGCTGGGCGCCGGTACGCAGCTCATCACCGCCGAGTACTCGGGCGACGAGCGGTTCGAACCGAGTTCCGCGTCGCTCACGCAGACCGTCGAGCGGGCGACGCCCGCCGTCGCGCTGGCGGCTTCGGAAAACCCGGCGACGCTGGGCCAACCGGTGGGTCTCGTCGTCACCGTGCGGGGTCCCGACGGCGTCGCCAGACCGACCGGGACGGTGCGGCTCTCGATTGGCGGCGACATCGAGGACGCTCTGGCGCTCGACGAGGTCGGTCAAGCGCTCATGACGGCGTCGTGTCTCGGACTCGGAAGCGTCGCGGTGACCGCGGCCTACGAGGGCGACGAGAACTTCGCCCCCGCCGGTGCGGCGCTCACCCTGGTCGTGCGGGTCCCGACGACCACCACGCTCGCGTGCCGGCCCAATCCCTCGTCCTTCGGCGAGCCGGTCCAAATCACCGTCGAAGTGGGCGGGGGCGGCGCCGGCGTTCCCACCGGCTCGGTGGTCGTCGCGTCGGAGGACACCGTCATCGCCACCATCAACCTGAACGCCGTGGGGCAGGGGTCGGCCCCTTGGGTCACGCGGCTGCCCGGAACCGGGCCGGTGACGGCCCGCTACGCCGGGGACGGATACTTCGCGCCGAGCTCGGCGGCGGTGCTCCAGCGAGTCGACCGGGCCGTCACGACGATTGCGATCCGCCCCAGCCGACCATTGCCCTAGTCGATAGTTGCACGCCAAAGCTCGCCATCGTTTCCGACGTTACGGGGGTCCACGTTGAACATATGGAGCGTCTTCGTCACGGGCCTGTTCGCAGGAGGCGCGTCCTGCGCCGCCGTGCAGGGTGGGCTGCTGGCCGGCGCGGTCGCCCGCCGCCGGCCGACCGATGACGCGCGTCCCGCCGAGCCCGTCGCGTCGGACGCGCCGATCGACGGCCGTCACGCACCGGCGGAACAGCCGTCGCTCATCGATGACGTCGGTGACGCCGTAGTCGGCGCCGGCGACTCGGGTCCTGGCAACGTGGCCGTGCTGACCCGTCCCGCCCGTCCCGCTCTGGTCGAAGACGCCGTGCCCGTGGGCGGATTCATCGCCGGCAAGCTCGTGTCGCATGTCGCCTTCGGCGCCCTGCTCGGGCTCTTCGGCGCGGCCCTGCAACCCAACTTCCGTGTGCGGGCCTACATGCAGATGGCCGCCGGGGGGCTGATGATCCTCATGGCGGCCAACATGTTCGGCCTCCTGGGCAAGCGCTCGTTCGTGATCGCCCCTCCCGCCTCGTTCACCAGGCTGCTCCGGCGCAGCGCTCGCGCCGAGTCGACCTTCACGCCGCTGGTGGTCGGCTTCCTCACGGTCCTTGTTCCCTGCGGCGTGACCCTGAGCATCGAGTTCCTGGTCATCGCCAACGGCTCCGTCTTCACCGGAGCGGCAGCCATGGGCGCCTTCGTGCTGGGCACCACCCCGCTGTTCGCGGCCATCGGCTATGCGGTGCGGCGGGCGGGCGCCGTTCTGGGCGGGCACCTGACCAAGCTGGCGGCCGTCGCCGTCGCCATCGCCGGCGCTCTGTCGATCAACAGCGGGCTCGTGCTGATCGGCTCGAGCGTCACCCTCCAGAAGGTTGCTCCGCGAGTGGCGGCCGCAGTCCCGTCGGCGCTCGGCGGTGGTAAAGCCGCCACCGCTGGTCTCAGCGGCCAGGCCTCGAACACCGACCAGCCCCCGCCCATGGCCAAAGTCGGAGAGGATGGAGTCCAGGTCGTCGACATCAACGTCTCCTACGGCGACTCCAATGGCGGCGGCGCCCCCTTCGCACCGGCGATCATCCAGGCCAAGGCCGGCCTGCCGACGCGATTGGTCTTCCACGCCGACAGCGACCTCGGGTGCGCCAGCGTCGTGGTCATGCCCAAGAGGGGCCTGGAGAAGGGCCTCAAGCCGGGTGGCGACACGACGGTGGATCTCGGGGTCGTCACCGCCGGCGACATCGGCTACAGCTGCGGCACCGGCATGTACGGCGGCGTGGTCAAGGTGATCGGAAGTTAACTCCCGACGTGCGGCTGTCGGGCGGCGAGGGACGGCGAACATCCCGCGGGGAGCCCAGTCGGCTTGAGTGGAAGACGACCATGCCCGGCGATCGATGCGGCTAGGGGTGAAACGATCACTAGCGGCGGCGGTTGCCGCCCGTGGACCCATTCGGGGCTTGAAAGTTTGGAACAGACGAACGGGGAAGGCGCAGAGTCGACCACCCTGCTTTCGCTGGTTGCCGCTAGCCCCACGGGTCAACTCTGACACGGCAGCGTTCACTGGATAGAGCCGATCGGACGCCCGAGCGATGTCCTTCGATCGCCGTCAAGACCGTCCGGTTGCGGCGAACGACCTCTCGTACCTTGCTCACTCCGTCGTTTGTCGACAGGTTTGGCGTGGGCGATGAGGGTCTTGATCCCCCGACCTCTGCCGTGTGAAGGCCAATTGCCCGAGTCTCTGACGTGCGTTTGAAGCGCGACATAGCAGGTCAGAGGCCATTTTCCTTGTCCGCCGATGACCGACATTCGCCGCCGTTCTCCGAAATTCCGCGGGGTATCCGCGGGGTGCGGAGGCCTGTGTTGAGACTTGTTCTCATCCCGTGGTCCCGCCCGTGGTGCGCTACACGTGGCGCAACCCCCCTACTACAAGACGCCATGGTGCGACCGACCTCCTTCTGTTTGCCGGCAGACCTCCCCCAAGGGGGCTCGAGGAGGAAGCAGCGCACACCGGGTCGAGCGTGACAATTCTCCTCTCCGGTCTGCTCGAGGGGCCTCAGCATCGACGCTTCCCGGGAGTCGTCTACCGCGGCGCTCCGGCTGGCCGGCGCCGGCCTCGTTGGCAGGAAGACACGTAGGCACCGGTCCGGGCAGTCCCGGCTGCCGGCGAACCAGCGCGTCCGGCAGGTTGCCGACGGCCCTCACACGCGATTGATCAGGATCTCCTGCGGCCGTTCGACGCCGGTTCCTTCGGGGCCGGGGTCGCTCGTATACCCGAGCTCGGCAAAGTGACCATCGTTTGCCGCCGAACCATGGCGAGTCAACCTGCCGAGCCGTTTGCAAACCAATCCGGCCGGCAACAGGCCGCCATCGCCGATGGCTTGGAGGAAACCAATCGGGCGAAAACGTCAGTCTCGGCTCCGGTAGCGCCGCACGATTGCCTCGAGCGTCAGCACAGCTGCGCTGAACACGCCAGCGGCGATCAGACTTGCCCAAATCGAGTAGCCCCGTTGACGAGCTTTAAGGGCGTAAACCAAAGGCCCGAGGATGACGACCCCGAGAAGAAATCGCCACCAGATACTCAGGCGGTCGAAGGAGCTCATAGGCGTCGACGCCGTTGGCGCTGGCATCGTGTAAGATGGCGCCGTAACGAGTTCGCGTACCAAGTGCCCGTTCGACGGTGGTGGTTGGCCACGCTCGACGCAGTTGCTCGGACATTTCCTGGGATATTGACGTTCGCGGGTCGGGTCCTGCCAAGTCGCCGATCCGTCCGTCCCTCGCCACGCGCTTTTTGGCTAACGAGCCTACTCGCTAGCAAGCAGCGAATCGAACAATCGGCTGAGAGTCGATCCGCCGATCCATGGGTCATTGAGAGCTGCGACGATTTCGGCATCGCTTCGATCGAACGAGGAAAACGGCGGCTGCGAAGAACGCGCCCCAAAACGTCGACAAGATGGCATGGTGATAGAACCATGGGTCGACATCAGAGTAATAGCTCGTCAGCGCGATCCCAGTGCCCAACAGTAAGCCCTCCAGCGCGGGCCACGCTTTTGTCCTCATGGACCATCCAGTGTGTGATCCTAAATCCGTCTCAGCGAGGACGATGCCGTCGCCAACTCTTTCCAGTCAATCCCGTCCGCCGGAGAAGGAACGACGACCGATTCACGGCCGAAGTCGGGTGCCATTTGTTGCCTAGCTTGCTTCGGTCGTCAGTCCTTACGTGGGTATCGCCGCGGCGGCCAGCGGTTGGTCTTTATGAGTTGGGCGACCACAACGATCACCACGCAGGCGATCCCACCAAGGATCTTAAGAATGTGCGAAGTCATCCGCTACCATTGGTGGCCAAGGCCCGTTCGAGGGCAGCAGCGAGATCATCAACCAACCCCTCGCTCTCGTTAGGTGGGCGGTGCCCTTAGTCGTCTTCTGAGATGATATATCGAACGACCGTTCCAATTGCACTGAAGATCCCCATGACTATAAAGGTTTCTGAGAGCGATGCACCAAGGTCCTGCGCCTTCAGAACGTAGGCCACGGTCCCCAACAACAGCGTCGATATAGCGAACAGCAAGAAGGCCTGGAGGATCTTCATCATCTTACACCTACATATCTCTATGGGTTAATGGAACAGGCGGAATCCACGGCCGTCGCTACCAATGAAAGGGGCGTGGCCATCCGACCAAGGAAGAAGGCCTCCCGACCGCTGATCCACTTTGTGCCAACCACCTCCTTCACGGCACCCGAGTAGTTGCCCTTTGCGGCATCCTGCGCGGCCCGGGCGTATCCGCCGACACCAAGAAGGCCCGCTGCGGTCCGCAGAAACGACGAACACTTACTGGATCCCTTCGGTACAAACCCGAAGCCGTAGTCAGTGAGATCTCCCTGGCTCCATGCCGTGATGAAGTTGATGCAGAAGGATGAATTCGAGTACGCGATGTCTGGCGTGTTCACACAGCCATCGATGGTCGCAGCGACCCGCGCCTCCTCGTCCGGGCTCAGTTTCTTCTTCTTGGCTCCGGAGAGGTCCGTGCCGTTGACGGGGTTGTCGCCCACGTAGAGGTAGCCAGTCCCCTCGGGTTGCGTGAAACGGCCGGTCGTAGGGTCGTAGTACCGGGCCCCGAGGTGGTACAAGCCGGTGGCGGCGTCGAAGTAGCCGCCCGTGAAGCGCCAGGGGTTGGACGGAAGGGATCCGTTCACGGCGGTGGCGGTGGCGTTTGAACCGTAGGGGTCATAAGTGTACGCCGCCCGCTGCTGGCCCGCCGGGTTGACGAGCCCGACGACCGAGCCCAGCCCGTCGAAGTAGTAGTAGAAGTCCCCCGCCGCCGGCGTGTGCTCGTAGATGAGCGTTCCCGACGGATCCCTCACGTAGGTCGTCGTGGCCCCTGCCGTGGTCTCGGTCTCCACGCCCAAGGCGCCGTTCTGGGCCGTCGTGGAGCCGGCGGAGGTGCGCTCCGCTTGGCCCGTGCCTGCGTAGGCGAAGCTGCTCGGGATTCCGGCCTTGGTCATGGACGTGGTCTGGTCGACGCCGTTGTAGGCCAGAGCCGAGATCGCCGGGGAGGCCGTCAGGTTCCCGTCGGGGTCGTAGACGTAGCCCGTGTCCGTGAGCTGGTTGGCGGTGTTGAAGGTGTGCGTGCCCGCCGCGTCCAGGATGCGGTTGCCGTCTCGGTCGTACACGTAGGTGTAGGTCGGCCCTCCGGCGGCGGCCGCCTGGGTGAGGCGCCCGGCCGAGTCGTAGCAATAGGACGTGACCGCGTTCGTGATCACGTCGGTGGAGGTCTGCCGCAGCGTGGTCACCTTGCCGGCGGTGGCGCAGGTCGAGCCGCCGGGCACGATGTAGGCGTAGGAGATGTCGGCCAGTCGGTTGGCGGGGGCGTCCGAGCTCGCCCGTGTGGTCCGGATCTCCGCCAGGTTGCCGGCGGGATCGTAGGCGCTGTGGATGTGGGCGGCGAAGGACGCCGGGGCCACGACGTTGTTGCCGCTGGCGTCGTAGACGACGCCGGCGGGCGTCCCGTACCAGGTGTCCGTTCGGCGGTGGTCGGCGTCGTAGGCGAAGACGTCGTAGCGGCCGGAGGGCTCCAGCACCTGGTCGAGCTCGTTGACCTTGTCGTACTGGTAACGGGTGATCACGCCGCCGTCGTTGACGAACGTCAGGTTGCCGACGGAGTCGTACTGGTAGATCAGCTGCGCGCCGCCAGGGAGCGTCTTGGTCTGCAGGCGGTTGGCGGTGTCATAGGACCACGACGTCTGGCCCGAGGCGTCCGAGCGGGTGCTGGGGTTCCCCAGCGTGTCGTAGCCGAGGGTCACCGCGTGCGTGGCGTCGCTGAAGGTCTCACCGCTCACCCGGTCGAGGGCGTCGTAGGTGTACGTGGTTGTCACGCCGTTGCCGCTGCGGGCCGTCTTCAGCCGGCCGACGCCGTCGTAGGTGAAGCTCTGTGTGGCGAGGGAGTTGCCCGTCGGCGGGGTGACGGTGGAGAGCTGGTGCGTGGGGAAGTACGCGAACGTCGTCGACTTGGCCGGCGGCTGCGTCTCGGGGTGCAGGGGGTCCGTCTGTGTCGTGTTGTTGGGGTCGGCCGAGAGCGCGACGGTGCCGTCGGGGTTGTGGAGGGTGATCGCCATCGCGCCGGTGACGGGGTCGGTGGCCGTGAGGGTGTTGACGTTCGGGCCGTACGTGAACTTGGTCCAGTGGTCCATGGAGTCGTCGGACTTGTCCGCCAAGTACGCCATCGGCCCGAGGAACGTGTTCGCCGTCACCGCCAGGATCGGGTTCGTGCTGCTCGTGAGGCTCTCCCCGCCGTTGGCGGACCAATCGTTGACCGTCTTCAGGCCGGTCCCCCAGTTCGTCGCGCCCTGGACCGTGGCCACCTTGTAATCCGAGGTGAATGTGGTCGTCGCCGCCTTGGGCGCGTTCTTGGGGTCTGCGACCGACGTCGCCCGCCCGAACCCGTCGATCGCGTACACCACCGGCGGGTGCCCGTCGGCGTCGGTGACCTTGGTCTGGCCCGGCGTCGAGTAGTCGTAGCGCCAGACGGCGTCGGCTTGGGTCGGGTTGGAGATGGCCCGGTCGACCGACGTGACCCGGTGGGACGAGTCGTAGCCGAAGGTGGTCACCTGGTAGTCGGGGGCGGTCGAGTTGGCCTTGACCGTGATCTTGGACAGGTTGTTGTTGGCGTCGTACTGGAAGGTCGTGACCCGCCCGCTGGGGTCGGTGACCTGGTTGATGGCGTCGTTGGAGGGGTTGTACGTGTAGCTCACGGTGCGGGTGGCCACGTCGGCGGCGGTCTGGGAGACCGAGGAGATCTGGCCGGCCGGGCCGCCGTAGACGAAGCTGATCGTGTTCCCCGGGGAGGAGCCGGCCGTGCCGACGATGGAGGCCTCCCGCCGTCCGTCGGCGTAGGTGAAGGTCAGGGCGTTGCCGTTGGCGTCGGTGTCGGACAGGAGCTGCCCGTCGGCCCCGAAGCGCAGGACCTCCTGGCTGGCGTGCACGGTGAGCGTGTAGGTCCCGTCGGTCGCGTTGCGGGCCAGCGTGGAGTCCAGGCCCGGCGGCGTCGTGTAGGCGGTCGAGCTCGCTCCCGCCGTCCCCACGAAGATGGCGGCGCCGCCCGTGGGCGACACGATCATGACCGTGCCCGGGTCCGGCGTGGGCACCAGACGCACGTCGGGGGTCTGGTTGGACGACCACAGGTAGCCGAACTGGCCGGAGTAGTCGACGCGCGCCCCCAGCGCCGCCTCCATGCTGTTGTAGGTGCGGGTGAGGGACAGGCCCCCGCCCACCATGGGCACGGCGAGGTCGGTCATGGACACCTGCAGGTCGCCGGTGCCGATGTTCACCTTGCCCGCCATCCGGTCGTCAAGGGCGAAGCTCTGGTAGCTGAAGTAGGAGCGGTCGCCCGCCCCCGCCATGGGGTCGGCGGCCGAGGAGGAGAAGATGTTGGACAGCGACGGCTGCCCGTAGCCGCCGGGCCCATTGTGGCCCCACACCGCGTACTCGTAGGCGTGGCCGTTCACCAGCCCGGGATAGGGGGTGAACGTGCACGTGCCGCACACGGTGAAGTAGCTCACCAGCGTCGCCGGATTCGTCCCCAGGTCGTAGAGGGCGACCAGGTAGAGGTCCTCGGGCACCCCGCCGCTGGAGGCCGGCGGGGCCCAGCGCACCGCCCCGGCCGTGTTCCCGCCGTTGCCGACGACGTTCTGGGGCGTGCTCGGCGGCGCCGCGGGGGTGACCACGTTGGACCACGCCGCCGGGCTGAAGCCCTTGGCGTTGTGGGCGTAGACGGCCCACACGTAGGCCTGGCCGTTGGTGGCGGGCCCCGTCGAGCTGGTCGTCCCCGAGCCCACGACGGCCGAGCCCGCCAGGGTCATGGCGGGGTAGTTGTAGGCGTAGAGGTAGTACCCGTCGAGGGCCGGGGTGCCGGCGTTGGCCGGGCGCACCCAGCTCACGGTGGCGGTGGCGTTGCCGACGGTGGCGACCACGTTGGTCGGCGGGCCGGGGACGGCGGCGGGCGTGTAGTTGACGACCAGGGCGGGGGCGGGGCCGCCGCGCTCGGACCAGAACTCCTTCCAGCCGTAGTTGTTCATCTCGTCGCCCTGGTAGACGCCGTTCAGCTCGAGGCCGTTGTTGGCCTCGCCGCCGACGTTGAGCCAGCGCTGGACGAGGGCGGTGGCGTCCAGGTTCACCCACCCGGCGCCGCCACAGGTGTCGCCGAAGGAGAACGGGGCGCTGGTCGTGTACGCGTAGCCGTCCAGGCCGGGCTGGGTGTTCCAGGTCGTCGAAAAGTCGAAGTGCGACGCCACGCCCACGAGGTTGATCTGCGACCCCGGCGGGTTGCACACCCACGAGTGCTGGTTGTCGACGGCGAGGTGGGCCTCCGACACCGCCGCCCCCGAGCCCGCCAGGCCGCCGAGGGCGAAGTAGAGGAGGGTGCGGGCGTAGGAGCCGCCCGACGAGGCCGGCCCCGCGTAGCCGGCGGCCAGCTCGGGGTCGGTCCAGCCGTAATTGGAGGTCGGGTAGTCGCCGTCCACGTAGCCGTCGTAGGAGGAGGAGCCGTCGGTGTAGATCGTCGTCATGGTCGGGTCGAGGGAGATCGGGTAGACCCTGGCCGGGTCGGACGCCCACGCGGCGTCGACGGACACGTCCACGGTGACGACGTTCCCGTTCGTGGTGGCGACGCGGGCCGTGCCCGGCGCGACCGCGCCGCCCGACGGGCCGGCGGCCGAGTCCTCGGCCTTCACCCCGCCGAAGCTGGCCACGACCGAGCCCGACGAGTCGACGAACTCGACGCCGAGGCCCCCGTTGCGGGCTGTCACGCCCGCCGGCAGCGTGAACTGGTCGGTGTAGGACGACGGCCCGCCGGGGGCGGCGATTGTGATCGTCTCCTCGTAGCCGTCGGCGGTGACCTTCTCGGCCACGTCGTTGGCCCCCAGCGCGCCCTTGAAGCTGGCCTGGTCGCCGGCCACAGTGGCGGCGACCGGGGCGGCCGCCGACTGACCCGCCGCGATCGCGCCCGCCTTGGTGGGGACGTTGACGCTCGCCGACCCCGCGTGGGCCGCCACCTTGGCCGAGGTCGCGGCCGCCTTGGCGACGTAGGCGCCGTCGGCGGCCGCCACAAGGGTGGTGTCGACGTCGTGCCAGACGCCCTTGGCGTCCTGGTAGTGGGCGGGCTTGGCGCTGACCTCGACGGTGGCGGAGCCGTCGTTGTGGGTGGCGGTGTGGGTGAAGGCGGTGTAGCTGTCGCTCGTGGCCACCTTCGGCGCCGAGGCCGGGAGTCCCGGGAGTTTGACGTCGGCGGCCACGAGGGCGCTCGGCGTCGCCGGGTTGGGGGCGCCTGCGGGGGCCGGCAGCGTGGCGGGGCCAGGGGTGGGCAGCTTGGCGGCCGGACTGGCGGGCGAGTTCGGCGATGTCGCGGGAGCTGTAGTCGCCGCCGAGGCGGGTCCCGCGACGACGATGACCGGCAACGAACAAAGAGTGGCGACGATGGCGAGGACGGCGCAAGGCCGGAACCGGGACCTCCACTGGGTCGCGTGGGCGCGTCTCTTCGACTGCTTTGCCATGTCAGCCTCCCTGTACGCCGAGGGGGCCAGGAGCCCGCTCCGCCAGTCGCCCCCGTTCGGGGCGCATCTACAGGTATCGGACGGCGGCGCAACGGCCTTGAGTGATTCCGCGCACCGATTTCTCGTCGCCGACGCTCAGACGGATCAGCGGGTCGTGCTCGGGGCAAACCGGCCAGCGGGGTCAAGGCCGGCGGCGCCGCCGCCGCCCGGAGGGCTGTGGCCTTGACGCCGGCGGGACACCCCCGAGAAGACAATTGAGACGGCCCACCGCCGTGGCGGCGGGCTTGGCCGCGTTCTCACAGTTCGAGCACGGGACCCTCGAGCACGTGAGCCCGCTCCGGCGCCCTGGCCCACGGCGTCCGGCCCACCTCTTGCGCCATCGTGGCCGCCTCCGGGTCGATGACCCGCTCCAGGCGATCGATCTCCGACTCGAGGCGGGCGACGCGCCGGGCCGCCTCGGGGTGCTGCTCCAGCCAGTCGCCGCGGATCCGCACGCCGTTGCGCAACGCCTCGTCGGCCCTGCGCAGCGTCGCCTCCTCGACGCCCAGGCGGGCCAGCTCGGGCCCGGCCAGGCGCTCCCAGCGGCTCTTGGCCTCCACCTCGCGGCCGCCCCACGCCTCCGCCTCCCGGGCGTGGGACCGCCGCCTCCATCGCGACGTCGTCGGCGACGCGGCCATGCGCTCCTCCCATTCGCGGCGGCGCGTGGCCGCGGCCAGGTCTCTCGCCGCCTCCCCGGCCGGGGTGTCGGCGTAGCGGCCCGTCCCGCGTGCCAGGTCGTCGCGCCGACGGCCGAGGTCCAGGATCTCGTCGAGGTTGCGCATGACCCGCGGCCGCCAGTCCGCCGGCGCGGCGGCCACGACGGCGTCGCGCTCGGCCACCAGCCGCCCGCGGCGCAGCGCCGCCGCCGTCCTGGGGTCGAGGCCGGGCGTGCGCGCGACGGCCTCCTCGAGCTCGGGCGCCGGGATTCCCGTGTCGATGGCCCAGCGCAGCCGGCGGGAGGACGACCAGCCCCGGACGAGGTCCTCGACCGCCTGCTCGTGGTCGTCCGCCACCGCGTAGACGACGGAGCGCTCCTTGGCCCGGCTCATCTTCACGTAGGCCAGCTCCCGGCCGCCGCCGTCCTCCAGGACGTGGGCCCGCTCCACCGTCGATCCCTGACTCCGGTGGACGGTGACGGCGTAGCTGTGGGCCAGATGATCGCCGTCGACCTCGTCGCCGCCGAAATGGACGACCCGGCCGTCGTCGTCCATCACCGCCGCCAGCTCGCCCCGGCGGACGTCGACGGCCAGCACGGTCCCGCACTCCGAGGTCACGCTCTTGCCCCGCTGGCCGGGGGCGAGGGTGACGATGCGGTCGCCGGCCCGGTAGGCGGCGCCGCCGGGGGCGACCAGCTCCGGGCCCGACAGCCGGCCCATGGCGTCCCACTCCGCCCGGCCCCGGCGGTTGAGATCGGCGACGTTGGCCCGCCGCCACGCGTACAAGGCGGTGTGCGCGCCGACGCCCACGTCGGCCGCCCATCCCGCCACCGCGGCGTCGAGGGCGGCCTCCCGGTCGGGGGCGGCCACGATCCGTCCGTTGGCGGCGCACCACTCCACCGCCTCGGCCACGTCGCCCGCCCGCAGTCGCTCCAGGGCGGCCCGCTCACCGGGGTCCCGCTGGCGGACGTTCTCCCCGAGCACGTGCACGGCGTCGCGGTGGCGGCGCAGCAGGGCCTCGAAGCCGCCGCCGGGGCCGACGGAGGAGAGCTGGCGGTGGTCGCCCACCAGCACCACCTTGGCCCTCGCCTCCCGCGCCGCGGCCAAGAAGGCGAGCAGGTCGGCGTCGTCGGTCATGGCCGTCTCGTCCAGGATGGCCACGTGGCGCGGTCCGAGGGCGGTCGTCCCCCGCTCCAGCCGCCCGCGCAGCGACGCCAGCGTGCGGCTCTCCTCGATGCCCGCCTCGCGGCCCAGGGCGCGGGCCGCCTGACCCGACGTCGAGGCCCCGATGACCTGGTAGCCGGCCCGCTCGAAGCCGTCCCGGACGGCGGCCAGGGCCGTGGTCTTGCCCGAGCCCGCCACCCCGACGACCAGGTCCACCCCCCGGCCCGAGGTGAGGGCCGCCTCCACCGCCTCCCGCTGCCCGGGGGTGAAGGGGCGGCCCAGCGCCACCTGGCCCCGGGCCAGCGCCGCCCACGCGTCCGGCCGGGACACGGCCGGGGCGTCGGCCCGCCGGGCCAGGGCGTCGACCTCGGCGGCGATCGCCTGCTCCCTGGCGATGGTGGTCGCGGTGGCGTAGGGGCGCTCGATCGCCCCCGCCACCCGCAGCAATGGGACGGCCTCGGCGTGGGCCAGCGTGGCGTCGACCACCCGCTCCAGCTCCGACGCCCGGCGGCCGTAGAGCGACGGGGCGACGGCCACCACCACGTCCCGGCGGGAGAACACCTTGCGGGCCGCCAGGGGGCCGTCGGGGGCGAGGGCCTCGGCCACCGCCTGCCGCAGCTCGTCGTCTCGGAGCCATGGCCGGGGCGGCTCCCAGGTCCGGGCTGCGGCGTCGATCGTGGCCCGCAGGTCCTCGACGCTCCAGCCCGTCGCCTCGATTTCGGCCGTCCACCGGCCCATCAGCTCGCCCACCGGCGTGTGGCGCTTGGGGTCCCGGGTGGCGCGTGCGGCCACGTTGCGGGCCTGGTAGGAGTCGTGGCCGGTGCGCTCCACCTCGGCCTGGATCTCCGCCGCCCGCTTGGAGTGGACGTCCATGACCTCGTCGGGAACGCCGGCCACCGCCCAGTGCCCGAGGCGTCCCGTGGGGCCGGGGTCGGCGACGACGGCGTAGCCCAGCTCGACCGCCTTGGCCGCCGACGCCATCCGCCCCGCCATGGTGGCGGCGTGCAGGTGCTCGCGCCAGAGCGCGGTGTCGGCCGCCTTCCATCCCCCGTCGTCGTCCATGCGCAGAACGTTGGCCACCAGCGCGTGGTCGTGCGGGCAGGGGTCGCCGGCGCGGCTGGTGGCGTGGCGGGCCGTGGCGTAGACGAGGCCCTCGGCGCCGACGCGCGTCGCCTGCGCGCCGCGCCGGCCGCCCACCCGCTGGGTCAGCTCGTCGAGGTAGGCCAGGGTGGCGTCGCGCTCGGCGTCCATGATCTGGTGCATGTGCTCGGCCCGTCCCACCACGCCCAGCTCGGCGACGGACTTGTGGGCCGAGATCACCAGCTCCAGCCCGGGACGGCGGGTGTGGGCCAGACGCTCGCCGGTGGTCGGGTCGCACGCCCCGCCCGGGCCGTAGATCGCCTCGTATTGCTCGTCGGTGACGGCGCCGGTCAGGCCGAGGCCGCGGGCTCCCGCGCCGCCCCACACGAGCGGCGTCTCGCCTCGCGAGGCGTAGTACGCGAGGGCCTGGCCGGGGTGGTCGTCACCGCGCGCGAGCACCGTGGCACGGTGGTACTCGACCGAGTCGACGCCCATCATCCGCATCCACGCCACGCCGGCGACGCCCTTCCTGCAAGGCGACGCCTTGCAATCGTGTCCCCTTCATTCGTCAGTATGGTGGCAAGCTTGCCGCGGTGTAAAGACTCTATGTTGCCGCGGTACGGCACGGTATGTTGCGGTGCTGAGAAGTCTGTCTTTGGCATCTATGGTCAGTGACAGTGCGTACTGGTCAGGCTCGGACAGCAGCGGGCGCTCGATGCCGGTCGGGATAGCCGGTCGTCGGGTCGGCGCGACGACCTCCGTCGGCGCGCGACTTCGCGTCGTCGACATCGACGGTTGTTGCGTCGCCATCGCGATTCCGAAGATTCTTGGATTTCTCTGTCTGATTTGGGCTTCTCGGACACCAGTAGTGAGGGGTAGAGCGTCACGGAGACGCTTGGAGGAGGCAGGGTGATGAACGGCCAAGCAGCCCGATCGAGGAGATCAGTGGCTCGTGGGGCGACCTCAGAGAAAGAACTCGTCGACATCAACTGGGTCGCCGCAAGACTCGGCGTAACGGTGCGGCACGTCCGACGCCTCGTTGCCGAGGAGCGAATTCCGCTCGTCAAGTGGGGGCATCTTTTGCGGTTCGACCCGAGCGAGATCGAGGCATGGATCGACAACGCGCGTAGGCCGCCGCGGCTTTGAGCGCGCGGTGGGCTGTCACCGCCCGCCGGTACAATCGCCGTACTGCCTCAGGGAAGGTGGCGACATGAGTCACGTTCGGAAGGCCCCCAGCGGCCGCTGGGAGGCCCGTTATCGGGCTCCCGACGGGCGGGAGCGGTGCCAGACCTTCCCGACCAAGCGAGAGGCCGTGCGCTTCTTGGAGAGGGTCGGCACAGACGTGCAGCGCGGCGACTGGCGCGACCCCGTGCAAGCGCGCACTCGCCTCGACGAATGGGTCGAGCGGTGGTGGGCGACGACCGTGAACCTCCGCCCGTCCTCGCGAGCACGCGACGAGTCGTACATGCGCAACCACGTCCTGCCGGCGTTTGGCACCCACGCCTTGGGACGCATCTCGCAGCTTGACGTACGCGCGTGGGTCGCCGACCTGACGGCGTCGGGCCTCGCGCCAGCCACTGTCCACAAGGCGTACCAGACGCTCGCCAAGGTCATGCGCGCTGCGGTCGACGGCGACCTCATCGCTCAGTCACCGTGCCGGAACGTCGACCTTCCCAGGATCGAGCGAGAAGAGATGCGGTTCCTGACGCCGGGCGAGATCGTCGCCCTTGCCGACGCCATGCCCGCCCGCTATCGAGCGATGGTGATCTTCGACGGGTACTGCGGTCTCCGAATGGGCGAGCTGGCCGGTCTCCGCTGCGGCCGCGTCGACCTGCTTCGCCGCCAGGTCCGTGTGATCGAGACGGCCGTCGAGGTGAAGGGCGAGCTGATCTTCAACGCACCGAAGACCTCCGCCGGCAACCGCACCGTGCCGGTCCCGGCGTCGGTTGCGAGCGCGCTTGCAGAGCACCTCGGCCGCTTCTCAAGCGGAGGCCCGGATGATCTCGTCTTCCCCGGAGCCGACGGCGGCGCGCTCCGTGTCAACGCGTGGCGTGCTCGGCATTGGCAGCCGGCGATCAAAGCAGCGCGCCTCGCTCCGCTGCGCCCGCACGACCTTCGCCACACGGCGGTCTCGCTCTGGATCGCCGCCGGCGCGAGCCCCAAGCAGATCGCAACATGGGCCGGGCACACCTCGGTCGCGCTCGTCCTCGACCGCTACGGGCACCTCCTGCCGGGCCACGAGGAGGCGGTGCTGGCGGCCCTGGACGGCTTCGCCAAGACACCGCCAGAGCCCGCCGGTGACCTCCTCGCACTGCCAGTGTCGAAAAATCCCGCGGGGTTTTCGCGGGGTGAATCGGCGTCAGTGCCATTAGCCTAGAGCTAGCATAGGCTTTGACCAGGACTTTTACAGTGGGCGATGAGGGTTTTGATCCCCCGACCTCTGCCGTGTGAAGGCAGCGCTCTGCCGCTGAGCTAATCGCCCCGATGGCCGTTGTGACCGCCCAACGATAGTGCAGGCTCGGGCGCTCGCAGCGGGGCACGGAGGGTGGCGGCGAAGCCGTGGGGGCGGCGGGCGGGGTCGACGACGAGCTTGAGGCCGGCGACGAGGAGACCGCGGTGGGGACCGGCGAGGCCGCCGAGGGGGTCGTCCTCGGCCGTCTCGATCTCGATGCGGCTGACTCGGGCCCGGCCGCGAAGCCGGGCGGGGACGACGACCATCCCGTCGGCGCGCCGTTGCAACGCGCGCATGGGGAGGAACACGGGCACCGCTGGCCCGCCCGGCACGGCGCGCACCCGCAAGCCCCGCTCCTCCCACGTCAGGGTCCGCTCGTCACCAGACGCCTCCCAGACAAGCTTGCCCAGCTCCTTGGGAAAGCCCCAGTTCATGCGCCCGCCGACACGGGAGTCCGGCGAGTCGACCACCATCGTCGTCACGCACATCCCCGGCCGCGCCCCGAGGCGCGCGGGCTCGCTCACGGCGAACTCAAGGTACGGGCCCACCGGCGAAGTCTCGAAGCGGGCGGCCGTGACCCAGCACGGCCCGGGCAACGCCCGCAGATCGGCCGGCAGCTCGCTCCCGTGCGGACCTCGCCCGCGAGCCCACGCCAGTACGCACTCGCCGGTGAGCGACCACGGCGCATGCGGTGCGGGCATGGCCTGACGTTAATGGCGGGCGCTTAACTTGGCTGCATGACGTACTCGAGGACGTCCGCGAGCGGCGCCGTCGCCATGCCCACCGACGTGTCCGCCGCGCCGTAGTAGAGCCGCAGTTCGTCGGTCGCGGCGTCGTGGGTCATCCCGCACGGGAACACCACACCGGGCACGTCGCCCGACAGCTCGTACTCGGCCCTCGGCCCGAGCACCCACTCGTCGGCACGGCGGATCACCTGGCTGGGATCGTCGAGATCGAGGAGCGCCAGCCCCACCCGGTAGAGCGCGCCCGCGACGGTTACCCGGACGCCGTGGTACACCATCAGCCAGCCCTCGCTCGTCTCGATGGGTGGCGGTCCCACCCCGATCCGGGCTGAGTCCCACCACGCCCCCTCACGCGCCGACATGACGTGCTGGGGCGCCGTCCAACTGCCGAGATCGTTCGAACGCGAGAGCCAGATGTCGGCCCGCATGTTCATGGCCGAGACCGGCCGATGGAACAGCACCCAGTCCCCGCCGGCCCGCCTCGGCAGCAGGGCGCCGTTCTTGTCCTCAGGCGCCATGACCATGCCCAGGCGCTCGACGGCTTGGAAGTCCGATGTCGTCGCCAACGACAGGCTGGGCCCGCCCACCCCGTACGTCGTGAACGCGATGACCCACCGGTCCAGCTCGTCGACACGTGTCACCCGCGGGTCCTCGAGGCCCCACTTCTCGCCTTCGACCTTCTCGTCCGGCGCAAGAAGTGGGTGGTCGGCGACGAGCCAGTTGGTGTACCCGTCGGGCGAACGGGCCACGGTCAAGTGCGAGATGCCGCGGCAATCCTCGACGCGACACACGAGCAGCGTTTCTGCGCCGACGATGGTCGCCGCCGGGTTCATGACCGCGTTGACAAGATACGGCCAGCGCGACGGATCGAGGATCGGGTTTCCTGGCGACCGGACGAAAAGACCCGTGGGGGCCGGCGCCTCGGTCATTGCACGGGCACCGTGGCGCGCAGGCCGGCGGCGTCAAGGACGAGCAGAGAGGACAGGAACGCAAGAGTGGACTCGGCGCCCTCGTTGGGGTTCAAGCCGCCCGGTCCGATGCCATCGTGGCAACCTCCGGTCGCAAAGTCGTAGACAGGGACGCCGTAGTGGTTGCGTCCGAGGAACCAGTCGAACGCCTGCAGGGCGTGGGTACCGTGGGCGCGATCGTTGGTGACGAGGAACGCTTCAACCTCCGCCTCGACGAGCGCCGCCGCGTCAAGCGGCTGCTCGTCGCCGGCGTTGAAGGTGGGGTCGCCCTTCGAGCGCCACTCGTTGCCGACGAGCCGAATGTAGTCGCCGCCGACACCGCATTGGCCTGCGCACCATTCAAGTGTCTCCACTCCGATGTCCATCATCTGGTGGTCGCCGAGGCGGCGTCCGGAGGCGATGAGGGCCTGCGACAGGCGTGCGTTGTCGTAGGTGAGCATCGGCTCGAACCACCGCCAGGCGGCGGTGCGATGCTCGCGGTAGGCGTCGAGCAAGCGGTTGGCGAGGCGGCGTTGCAGGTCGTCCAGCCGGTCGCCGAGCAGCTCTGACGCACGCGCGATCCCGAGCAAGCCGTAGGCGATGGAGCGAGGGAATTCGCAGCGCTCGACCGACGGGAGCAACTCGTCGAACAGCCGGATCGCAGGCTCGGCGATGGATGCCTGGCGGCAACCGACGATGACCTCGCCCAGCCCCCACACGGCCCGGCCTACGTGGTCGCCGAGGTGGGGCTCGTCCAACCAGCGCCGGTCGTAGGACATGAAGTTGCGCATACCCATGGCGGGCGCGTCGTACGCGTACTGCAGGAACCCGATCGACTCGGCGAGGATCCGTGAGAACTTCGCCTGCCCGGTCGTCCGCCGCAGGCCCTCGGCGACGATGGCGAGCCGGGCGCTGTCGTCCACGCAGTACCCCGTCCGGCGGTTGGGCACCGAGCCCTCGGCGTGCTGGATGATCCCGACGCTGTCGACAAGGGTGAAGAAATGGTCGAGGCAGATCTGGGGCAGGAGGACGGCGAGGGGTTCGGCCGCCGGTTCCCGAAACGCGACATGCTCGGCCTGCGCGCCGATCTCCACTGCCTCCTCGAGCACCTCCGCCATCCGCCGGCCGACCGTCGGCCACAGCAGCTCGTGGCCGATCGACCCGGCTTCCAGCCGCGCCTTTTCTAAGCGATGGGGATCGTCGAGGAGCTCGATCACCGCCGCGGCCATCGCGTCGGCGTCGCCAAAGGGAAAGAGGACGCCAGCGCCGGACGCCAGCATGTCGGTGGCGTAGAAGTAGGGCGTCGACACGACCGGGCACCCGGCCGCCAGCGCGAACGTGAGCGAGCCCGAGACGATCTGCTCCTTGGACCCGTAGGGCGTGACGTAGATGTCGGTAGCCGCCAGCAGGGTCGCCAGGTCCTCCATGTTGAGGAAGCGGTCGTCGAAATGGACGTGGTCGGAGACGCCCAGCCGGCGCGCCAGGCGCTCGAGCGACAGCCGGTAGCGCTCGCCGTCGTGGCGCGCCACCTCCGGGTGGGTGCGACCCGCGATCACGTAGACGGTGTCGGGATACTTCCTCACGATCGTGGCCATCGCCTCGATGGCGACCTCGATCCCCTTGCCCGGCCCGATCAGTCCGAACGTCGCCAGCACGGTGAGCGAAGCGGCCTGGTCGCCGCTGACCAGCCAGTTCGATCCCCACGGCAACCGCAGACGGCGCTTGACGTTGCCGGACGCGCCCGTGGCCAGCCGTTCAGGCCCGCCGTGGGGCACGACCCTGATCTTGGCGTCGTCGACCAGGTTGGCCTCGATCATCATGCTGCGCGCCGTCTCGGTGAAGACGGTGACCAACGTCGCCCGGTCGGCCAGGGCGCGGACGATCGACGCCTGGCTGGGCGTTGGCATCGACAGGATGGTGTGCAAGGTGACGATGAACGGCTGCCCGAGCTCCGCCGCCAGGGACAGCACATAGGCGCCGTCGGTCCCCCCGAAGATCCCGTACTCGTGCTCCAGGATGACGACGTCGGCGCCGCCCTGCCAGAGCGCCCGGGCGGCGGCCGCATAGTCGCCGCGCACGTCTTGGCGGATCAGATGGACGACTTCAGGCGCCCGTTCGGTGTCCTCGCGAACGATCGACACGATCCCCACGTCGTCGATCTGCGGCGCCCTCAACAACGCCTGGCGGAGGTCTCTGGCGAAGGTGCCGATACCGCAAGACCGCGGCGGATAGGTCGAGACGATCGCGGTTTTCACGCCCCCACTATGGCTGACCCTCAGACCCCTCCCTGACATCGCCATCGGGTGGGGACGGCGCCGCCGTCGCGGTGCGCACCGGCACGATCCCGTCGCGGTGGAGACGGGCGCCGATGCGCGAACGCAGCTCGCGGGCAACGCGGCCGTGTTTCGCGGCCTGCGTCTTCACCTGCACGCGGATGGTGACTCCGTCCACCGTTATCGACTCGACCCCGAGCACATCGGGCGCTTCGATGACAAGCTCGCTCCAGCTGGCATCGGCGGCCAGCCGCTCGGCCTCGTCCGAGATCGCCGCCATCGAGACGGCGACGTCAGCCACGATGGGGATGGTCACGTCGACGATCGCACGCGACCACTCCTTGGCCGCGTTGCCGACTTTGCGCATCTCGCCGTTGGGCACGAACCACACCGTCCCATCGTTGGCCCGCAACCGCGTGACCCGGAGGTTCACCTCCTCGACGGTGCCCGTGACATCGCTCACGGTGATCACGTCGCCCACGCCGAACTGGTCCTCGGCGAGCACGAAGAAGCCGGAAAGAAAGTCCTTGACCAGGCTTTGGGCGCCGAAACCGACGGCCACGCCGACGATGCTGGCGCCAGCCAGGGCGGGGCCGGGGTTGACGCCCATCTTGTCGATGACAAGGAGCGCCGCGATCGTCCAGACCGCAATGCGCACCAGGCTGGCCGCCACCCCCGACAGCGTTTCCGCCCGCTTGGCGAGGTGGGCGCTCTCCCCACGCGACCGGACGACCAGGCCCTGCACGGACCGTCGCACCAGCCGGCCGGCGAAGCGCGAGACCACCGCTGCGGCAAGGACGATGACCAGGATCGAGACCGGGCCTCGGATCACCGCGGCGACGGTGTCAGCGCCAAAATCCGAAAGCCCGATCTTGCGAAAGAGGCGGTACAGGTAGTCGTCGTTCGGCACCGCCGCTCAGTCTGGCCTGAGCGGCGGCGCCTCAGCCGCGTCAGCGACCCCGGAAGACGGTGAAGGGGTTGCCCGGCGCCCGTCCCACCTTGCCCAGCCAGATGCGCGCCGCCGGGACCTGCGCCCCGTTGGCCTGCAGGTTGAAGCTCACGTGGTCGGTGCAACCGACCCGGAAGTCGAGCCCGTCGATGTGGTCGTGGGTGTGGAACTCGAAGGCGATGAGATGTCCTTCGGACCGCACGATGTCGGCCGGCTCGTCGCGCACCTCGTTCACGACGACGACGTCGTCCGCCGACCGGATCACGCCGCGGAAGACGTGATCGCCGTCGGTGGGCGTGGTGGTGCGCAGGTGCCAGCCGGTCCCGTCGTGCCAGATCCGGTAGCCGGCGGGGTCGCCGGGGTTGAAGTTGCGTGGTTCGCCCTCGACGGTGAGCGGCCACCGTCCCTCGTCACATCGAACCCTGGCCGCGTCGGGCGCGCCCGACGCCTCGCCCGCGCGCACACTTCCCGGCGAGCTCGTCGCCGCGCCCGCCGGCGCCGACAACAAAAGGGCGCCCACACCCAACGCGCCCACGGCTGCAAGTACCCGTTTCATGGAGACCTCCATCGTTCGGCGGCCCGCCAACCGGGCCCGTCGCCATGAAGGTTCGTCCCCGTCCATGGCGCGGGCGTGAGCCGGCTGTGAGGGATCCGTGAGGTCTCGTCGGTTCGTCAGAGGTACGGCATGGGGTCGACCGGCTCGCCGTTGATGCGCACCTCGAAATGCAGGTGCGGGCCGGTGCAGCTTCCCGTGCAGCCCACCTTGCCGATGACCTGGCCCTTCTTGACGCGCTGGCCGGCGCTCACCAGGAGCTGGCTCTGGTGGCCGTAGAGCGTCGCCAGCCCCCCGCCGTGGTCGATGATGGTGGCGTTGCCGTACCCCCCGAGCCAACCGGCGCTGACGACGGTTCCGTCCCCGGCGGCTCGGATGGGCGCTCCCGAGTTGGCGTTCAGGTCGACACCGGTGTGGAGACGCCAGTCGCCGTAGATCGGATGTACCCGCCATCCGTAGCTCGAGGCCACGCTGATGCTCGGCAGCGGGTCGGCGAGCCGGCCGCCGGACGACGATGAGGCGCTCGACGCCGACGACGACGAGGTGCTGCGCCCGAGGGACTCGGCGATGGCCGCCGACTGCGCTTCGAGCTCCCTCGCCTGCGCCTGGAACTCGTCTCGCCGCGAAAGGATCTCCTGCAGTGCGTCGTTGCTGTTGGCGATCTCGACGCTGAGCTGATAGCGGGCGGCGGCCTGGGCGCTGCGGTCGGCAGCCAGCGCCGCATTCTGCGCCGCGATGGTGTCGGTGGCGCGCTGCGCCGTGGCCCGAGCCGCGTCGAGCTCGCCCAGCAGGTCGTTGTTCTTGTCCTGGAGGTGTTCGCGGTCGAGGATCAGGTCCGACTGGGTCTCGGCCACGAGCCGGATGTAGGTCTGCTTGGTCGCGAACTGGTCGATCGAGGCCGTGTGGAGGAGGTCGGCGATCGAGCTACCGGTCGGACGGCCGATGTAGGCCGAGATCGCCTGGGCGCGCAGGCCATCCTCGGCGGCCACGAGCTGGCGCTGGATGTCGACCAGCTTGATTTCCACACCCCGCTGGCGCGCCATGGCCACACCGAGGACGTTGCGGGCGTTGCGCAGGTTGCCCTGGGTGGTCTGCAGCTTGCTGTCCAGGTCGCCGATCTGGGCGTCGAGGCCCTTCTTGCGGGCCAGCGAGTCCTCGACCTGCTTCAGCAGGCGGGCTTCGTCGGGCGACGACGCCTCGTCGGTGTCGAAACGGACCGCGCCGCCGGTCGGCAGGGCGGACCCGGCCGGCGGCGCGTGGACGACGGCCAGCGCGAGCGCGCCCGTAACCAGGCCGGCCACGATCCGCCCCCCTCTACCCACTCCGTGCACGGTAGCAACACCAGCAACAGCAGCCAACTGGAGCCACGCCCGCAACAGGGGAACCGTTCGCCAGCCCACCCGCACGGCCGCCTGGCCGCAGGCGTGACACCCAACCCGGGCGCCCTGGGCGCGCTGGCGGCGCGTTCGCTAGCGTGCGCGCCATTGGTGGGCAACGCAGGGGGGATTGAAATGCGTCCATTGGTGCGTTCGTGGACGGCGGTGGCGGCGGGGATGATCGTGGCGTCGGCCGTCATACCGGGCGCCTCCGGAGCGGTGGCCACCAAGGACCCGTGGGTCACGGCGGCGGTGCAGGTGAGCACCGATCCCAACCCGACTCGGGGGTACTCCACGCCCCAGATCGCGCGGAACCCGAACAACGGGATCCTCGTGATCGCCGACTGTGACGCCAGGAACAAGAAGGTCCTCAACGTCTACCGGTCGACGACCAATGGCCGGTCCTGGGAGCCGGGCGGGGACCCCATGACCAAGCCGTGGGTCGACGCGTGCGGCAACCCGGACTCAAACATCGACCACACCATGGCGTACGACAAGAACGGGGTCCTTTACATGGCCTTCCAGGCCAACGACCCCCGCTTCAGCAACCTGCCGAAGCCGGACCGGCCCATGCACGTCTTCCTGGCCAAGTCGAACGACGACGGCGCCACGTTCACGACCGTCAAGGTGTGGGACGCGCCGGAGGCCCCCGAAGCCGACCGCGGGCTCAAGCGCAACGACCGCCCGTGGGTGGCCGTCGACCCCAACGACCCGCGGTTCGTCTACGTCTCGTGGATGCAGTTCCACACCAACGACGACAACCCTTCCGGCAACAAGGCCCTCATCGCCTCGTCGTCCGACGGCGGCAAGACCTTCGCCAAGCCGTTCAGCCTGCGCGAGGGCGACCCCCAAGGGTCCTACGACGCCCGCCCCGCGGTCGACGGCAAGGGCGTCGTCCACGTCGTCTTCCCCGGCCGCGGCCGGGTGCCGGCGGGCACTGACCCCGCCGCGCCGGCGCCGATCCGCACCGTGCTCCACCGCGCCTCGTCTGACCACGGCGCCACGTGGACCGACGCCAACGAGGTCGACCAGGGCAACGCCGGCTTCTCCTTCGACCGGAAGTGGGCCCTCAGGGCCGACCCGGCCAACAACAACCTGTACGTGACCTGGTACGGCAACCCCAACCCGCGTGCCGTCCGCCCCGCGGACGACCGCGACATCTACTTCCGGGCGTCCTACGACTCAGGCAAGACCTGGACCGACCGGCAAGTGATCAACACCGACTCGGCGCTGGTCAACGTCCAGCACTACGACCCGGGTCTCGCCGTCGCGCCCAACGGCCGCATCGACATCGCGTGGTACGACTTCCGCAACAGCCCGGCCCCGGAAGGAGACTGCCCCGGCGGCAACTGCGGCGGCATGCAGGACATCTACCACCGGTACTCCACCGACGCCGGCAAGACGTGGTCGAAGGAGCTCAAGGTCAACGACCGGATCATCGACCGCAACTACGGCGTGTGGTCGAACAACAACCACGTCCACGGCCCCCTGAGCCTCGCCTCCACCGACGACGCCGCCTACATCACCTGGCAGGACAGCCGCAACGGCCTCAACGCGGCCTCGGCCGACGACACCTACTTCGCCACGATCGTGTTCGACGACGCCGCCTTCGGGGCCGCCAAGAAGAAGGACTCCGGCGTGCCGAGCCCGATCCTCATCGCCGCTGGCATCGCCATCGGCATGGGCCTGGCGATGGGGGTCGTCTTCCTGCTGTCGCGGCGCGACCGCACGCCTGCCCCCGCCGCGTGATCACCGGTCGCCGGCGGTGAGGACGAACCCGGCGCGGGTGCCGACGTAGATCCGGCCCTTCCAGACGGCGGGCGTCGACTCGATGCACCCGCCCAGCCGCAGCGTCCACAGCTCGGGCGGGTCGATCGCGGTGTTCGCGAGGTCGTAAGCGTGCAGGACGCCGTTGCAGTCCCCCTGGATGAGCACCGCGTCGACCACCACGGGTGACTGCCACGTCGGGTCGGCCAGCGCCTTCGTCCACCGGATGGCGCCGGTCTGGCGGTCGATGCCAAGGAGCCGGCCGCCGTTGGTCGGGACGATGACGAGGTCTCGGTAGAGCGCGGGCGTGGCCCAGACACCGGCGTCCTCGTCCCCGGTCCCCTGGTCCGCAATCGACCACACCAGCGGCCGCTCCCGCCGGGGGTCGAGTTTGATGATCTGGCCCACCTGGCGGGACCGCGTGTTGTGGCGTTCCCATTCGGACGCGACGTAGAGCATTCCCTCGTTGTCGACGACAACGGTGGCGTCGGTGTCGTCGCCGGTCCAGAACCGGAACGTGCGGGTGGGCGCGACGCCGTCTTTGAGGCCGGAGATGTCCCACCCCTGCACCAGGCCGCCGGAGTTGGCGAAGTACAGGGTGTTGCCGAAGAGAGCGACCGAGCTTTCGATCGAGACGTCGCCGTCGCCCACGTCGGCAAGGAGCTCGTCGTCCCAACCGGGGGCATGGAAGACGAGTTCGGGGGCCACGGTGACCTTGCCGTCGGCGCCGTAGGCCCGGTGAAGCTTGACGATGTGCAGCTGGCTGTTCTCGCCGCCCTCGAAGAGGTAGTCGTCCTTCACGAGAGGCGAGCCGTCCCAGTCGTCGTTCCACAGCGTCGGGCTGACGGCGTAGGCGTTCAGCTTCCACAGTTCGGTCGGGGCGGGCCGGTCGAGGGCGATGACCCGGAGGTAGTTGTCGCGGGAGCCGATGTAGATCAGCGGGTACCCGTCGGGGTCGACGGTGACCGACCCCTTGATGAGGTCCCCGGTGGGGAAGTCGGCGAGGAGGCGCTGGCCCGTGTCGGCGTCGAGGAAGTGCACCGCCCCGTCGTACGCCCCGAAGACCAGCCACGTCTTGCCCTGGCGCTCGAAGACGGCGGGCTGGCCGGTCCAGCCCGTCCCGCACCACTTCAGGACGACGCCGTAGTCGAGCGAGTCCGAGCACATCGGCTGGTCGGGGAACCGGCGCAGGACGCTCGGCGCCGCCGGCACCGGTCCCTGGCCGTAGTAGGTACGGGTGGCGTTGCCGCGGAAGGTGAGCAGGCCGGGAACGACGGGCGCCGGGGTGGCGGCGGCCCGGACCGCCGCGGGCGGAGGGGCGCTCGCGGTCGCCGCCGATGTAGCCGCCGATGTCGCCGCCGATGTCGAGGGCGTGGCGAGCTGAGTGGTGGAGGTGGTGGCCGAGATCGCCTCTTCGCTCGCCAGCCTGGTCGTGCAGGCGGCAGGGGACGCGTTCAGGAGCGCGCCGGCTAGAACCAGCCGACCCCATCCCCGCCGGGTCCCCTCCAAGCCCGCCATTATGTAACGCCGACGGGCTGCGGTGGGTCCTGCTAGAGATGCGGGAGTGATCCAGGACACCCTGAACGGGCGACGAGTCGCGATTACGGGGGCCACCGGCTTCCTCGGCACGGCGTTGGTCGAGCGTCTGCTGCGGGCCGTGCCCGGCTGCCAGCTCGTGCTCGTCGTCCGCGCCGGGCGGCGCACCACGCCGGCTCAGCGGGCCAGACGGGAGATCTTCGGCAACGACGCGTTCGCCCGGCTGAAGGCCGCGCTGGGCGACCGGTTCGACGCCGAGATCGCCTCCCGCGTTCAGGTCATCGCCGGCGACGTGGCCGTCGACGGGCTGGGCCTGGACGACGAGGGCCGCGCCGCCCTGGCCGGCTGCGACACGGTCATCCATTCCGCCGCCCTGGTGAGCTTCGACGCTCCCCTGGACCGGGCCGTCGAGGTCAACCTCCTCGGGTCCAAACGGGTCCTCGACGTGTTGAACGAGGCGGGCGCGACGCCGCACCTGGTCGCCGTCTCGACCGCCTATGTGGCGGGGACCCGCCGAGGCCGGGCGCCGGAGGCGGTGCTCTCGGAGACGCCGTTCTCGACCGACGTGGCCTGGCGCGGCGAGGTCGACGCCGCCCGCCGGGCTCGGGGCGACAGCGAGGCCGAGAGCCGCCGTCCCGAGTTGCTGGAGCAGTTCGCCAAGGAGGCGCGCCAAGAGCTGGGCGCCGCCGGTCCTCCGCTGCTCGCCACCAAGGCCGAGCGCCTGCGCGAACAGTGGGTCGCCGACCGCTTGGTCGAAATGGGCCGGGCGCGGGCGCAGACGCTGGGGTGGCCAGACGCCTACGCCTACACCAAGGCGCTGGCCGAACGGGCCGCGGTCGAGACGCGCGGCGACGTACCCCTCACGATCGTCCGTCCGTCGATCATCGAGTCGGCGTGGGCGGACCCGCACCCGGGCTGGATCCGCGGCTTCCGCATGGCCGAGCCGGTGATCATCTCGTACGGCCGGGGCCTGCTGAAGGAGTTCCCCGGCATCCCCGAAAGCGTGGTCGACGTGATCCCGGTCGACTTCGTCGTCTCGGCGTTGTTGGCCGTGGCGGCGCGGGGCCCAGCGCCAAGCGGGGATGTCGAGGTCTACCAGGTCGCCACGGGCGCCCGGAACCCGTTGCGCTACGACGAATTGGTCGACCTCGTCCGCGAGTACTTCGGCGCGCACCCGCTGTACGACACGCGCGGGCAGCCCATCGTCGTCCCCAAATGGTCCTTCGGCGGGCGGGGGCGGGTGCAGCGCCAGCTGGAGCAGGGCATCAAGCTCCTCAAGGGCGCCGAGAGGGCGCTCGGCGCCTTGCCCATCAGGGGCGAGCGGGCCGAGGTCAGCGGACGGGTCGAGGAGAAGCGCAGCGACGCCGAGCGGGCCCGCGGCTACGTCAAGCTCTACGGCGCGTACGCGGAGACCGAGGCGATCTTCGACGACGCTCGCCTGCGGGCGTTGTGGGACGGGCTCGACGAGGCGGACCAGGCCGAGTTCGCCTTCGACACCGCTGTCATCGACTGGGCCCGCTACGTCCAGACGATCCACATGCCGTCCATCGTCAAGCAGGCTCGGGTGCGGACTTCGGGCGCCAAGCGGGAAGGGTTGTCACGCGAGGAACGCACCCGCCGCGCCGTCCTCTCGCCCGAACGGCACTTCGCCGCCTTCGACCTCGAGAACACCCTGATCGCGTCCAACGTCGTCGAGTCGTACGCATGGCTCGCCACCCGCCGCATGCCCGACGAGGAGCGCACGCGCTTCGTGGCCCGCATGCTGCGCGCCGCGCCCAGCCTGTGGGCGCTGGACCGCAAGGACCGGGGCGACTTCCTGCGCCACTTCTACCGGCGGTACGAAGGCGCGACGGTGGCCCGCCTGCGGGAGGACGCGTGGGAGCTGTTCAGCGACCTCCTGCTCACCAAGTCGTTCCCGGCCGGGTTCCGCCGGGTGCGCGAGCACCGCCGGGCGGGCACCAAGACCGTCCTCATCACGGGGGCGCTTGACTTCGCCATCGAGCCGCTGCGGCCGCTGTTCGACGACGTGGTGTGCGCGACGATGGCCGAGAAGGACGGCAAGCTCACCGGCGAGCTGGTCGACGTCCCGCCGACGGGCGAGGCCCGGGCCCTGGTCATGGCCGAATATGCGGCGGCACGCGACTTGCTGATGTCGGAGTCGGTCGCCTACGCCGACTCGGCCAGCGACCTCCCCATGCTGGAGGCGGTCGGGTTCCCTGTGGCCGTCAACGCCGAACCGAAGCTGGCCGCCATCGCCCGCAAGCGGGGCTGGCACGTGGAGCAGTGGACCAAGGCCCCGGCCGGGCCGCTGCGCCCCCCGCTGCCGTTGGCGCCGCGCCCGGTGGACCTGCGGGGCCGCCTCCGCGGCGACCGGGCGGAGCGGGTATGACCCGCGCCCTGCGGTTCGAACGGTCGCTGCCGCGGTACGCGGCGGCGTGGGTCGCGGGATCGCTGGCGCCCGGGCTGGGGGCGCGGGTGGGGCCGCTGACATTGACCGAGATCGACGAGCCGCCGCTGCCCGGGCCGGGATGGCGCCGGGTGCGTCCCCGGCTCGCGGGCATATGCGGGTCCGACCTGGCGACCATCGACGGCCACGTGTCGCGCTACTTCGAGCCGGTCGTGTCGTTCCCGTTCGTGCCTGGCCACGAGGTTGTCGGCGAGCTGGACGGCGACGCCTCCCAGCGGGTTGTGCTCGAGCCGGTGCTGGGGTGCGTGGCGCGGGGGGTGCAGCCGCGGTGCGCCGCCTGCGCGACAGGTCGACACGACTGCTGCGAGCGGATCTCGTTCGGGTCCATCGAGCCCGGGCTGCAGATCGGGTACTGCACCGACACCGGGGGCGGGTGGTCGACCGGCTTGGTGGCCCACGAGAGCCAGCTCCACGCCGTCCCCGAGGGTATGAGCGACGAGGCCGCGGTGATGGTGGAGCCCGCCGCGTGCGCGATCCACGGCGCCGGGGCGGTCAACGGCGGCACGGTGCTGGTCCTCGGCGCCGGCACCCTCGGCCTGTGCACCATCGCTGCCCTGCGGCGGTTCTCGACGCCGGGCACCGTGCTGGCCGTCGCCAAACACCCCGAGCAGCGCCGGTTGGCGTCGGAGCTGGGCGCCGATGTTGTCGTGGGAGCGGACGAGACCCGGCGGGCGGTGCGGCGGACCACCGGGTCGCTGCGCGTCGGCGGCCGGCTCTCGGGGGGCGCCGACGTGGTGATCGACTGCGTGGGCACCGAGGCGTCGGTGGCCGAAGATTGGGCCGTCGTGCGCCCGGGCGGCCTGGTCGTGCTGCTGGGCATGCCGTCGACGGTCACCGTCGACCTCACGCCGCTCTGGCAGCGCCAGATCACCTTGCGCGGGTCCTACGCGTACGGCCGCGAACCCTCCGGCCGGTCCACCTTCGAGATGGCCTTCGAGCTGGTCACCGAGGCCCGCTTGGAGCGCCTGGTCACGGCTACCTACCCGCTCGACCGCTACCGTGAAGCCATCGAACACGCCGCCAACGCCGGCCGCCGCGGCGCAGTGAAAGTGGCCTTCGACCTACGAGGAGAGAAGCGCCGGTGACCTACCGCCACCGCCAGAGCGACGTTTCCGCGCAATTGGGCCTCATCGCCACCAACTGCGCGGAGAGCTCGGCGACAGCCAGATGAGCGACCACCGGCAGCACACCCGGCCCGGGTTCGTCTTGGAGGTCGACCGGTCGACGCCGCCCGTCCTCTTCCACGCCGGCGAGGGCTTCCACCTCGAAAAGCTGCCCGTGGGCAGCCGGGTGTTGTACCCCAACGAGCCGTTGCCCCCGCTCGAAGACCCCGACGCGGCGATCCGCTACGCCCTGCTCAACCCGCTCGGTGACAGCGAGCCCTTGCCCGCCCTCCTGAAGCCGGGCATGAAGCTCACGATCGCGTTCGACGACCTGTCCCTGCCCCTGCCGCCGATGCGCCGGCCCGACAACCGCCAGCGCGTGATCGAAGCGGTGCTGGAGATGGCGGCCGAGGCCCACGTCGACGACGTCGTGCTGATCGCCGCCCTTGGCCTTCACCGCCGCATGACCGAGGCCGAGCTCCGCCATGCCTTGGGCGACCGCATCTACGACGCCTTCGCGCCCCACGGCCTCCTCCAACAGCACGACGGCGAGGACCCGAGCAACCTCGTGGTCGTGGGCCAGACGGCACACGGCGAACTGGTGGAGATGAACAAGCGGGCGGCGACCAGCGACCTGCTCGTCTACGTCAACATCAACCTGGTGTCGATGGACGGCGGGCACAAGAGCCTGGGCACCGGCCTCACCAGCTACCGCAGCCTGCGCCACCACCACAATGTCCGCACCCTGCAGGAGAGCCGCTCGGTCATGGACCAGAAGCGCTCCGAGCTGCACTCGTCGAACTGGCGCATGGGCCGGTTGTTGAAGACCGAAGGCGTGAAGGTCTTCCAGATCGAGACCACCCTGAACAACGACACCTTCCCGTCCGCATTCCGGTTCCTGCAACGACGGGAGTGGGAGTGGGCGGCGCGCGACCGGGCGTCCTACCTGGCGGTGTCGAAGTCGCTCGAGCGCACGCCGCGCCCGATGTCGCGCCAGATCTTCTCGTCCATCAAGGCGCCGCACCGGATGACGGGCGTGAACGCGGGCGACGTGGAGGCGGTACACGCCGTCACGACCGAAGCCGTCTACCGCCAGCAGATGGTGCCCGTCGAGGGTCAGGCCGACATCCTGACGATGGGCCTCCCGTACATTTGCCCGTACAACGTCAACTCGGTGATGAACCCCATCCTCGTCATGTGCCTCGGGCTCGGCTACTTCTTCAACCTGTACCGGGGCAAGCCCCTGGTTCGCCAGAACGGGGTCGTGATCATGAGCCACCCCACGCCGTGGGAGTTCCACCCCGTCCACCACCCGAGCTACATCGACTTCTTCGAGCAGGTGCTCACGGAGACCACTGACCCGCTGGAGATTGAAGCCAAGTACGAGGAGGACTTCGCCACCGACCCGTGGTACATCCACCTGTACCGGACGAGCTACGCCTACCACGGCGTCCACCCGTTCTACATGTGGTACTGGGGCGCGCACGCCTTGCAACACCTCCACCCCAACGGCGTCATCATCGTGGGCGGCGACGCCAAGGCTGTGCGCCGGCTCGGGTTCAAACCCGCTTCGACCTTCCGCGACGCGCTGGAGATGGCGGGCGACGTCGTAGGCCGCGACCCTTCGATCATGCACCTCAAGTGCCCGCCGCTGGTCATGGCGGACGTGACGGCGTAAAGGAGAACCGGATGAGCAACGGCGACGGCGATCCGATCGGCGGCGCGGCCGCGACCGCCATCCTGGCGGGGACCGCGCTGACGATGGTGGGCGCCCTGATCGTCGGGCTCACCCTCGACTTCGGTAGCGGCGACGGCGGAAGCGAGACGCTGGCGCTGCTAACGCTCGCCGCCGTCGTGGTCGACCTCACCCTCCTTGGCGAGGAGGACGCCCGCGCCGGCAACGTGGCGGGCGCCGTCGTCGCCGACCTGGCCTCGATGGTCGTGGTCGGCGCCGCCGCGTGGGCGGGCATGAAGTCGACGCGAGCCGCGGCGTGAACGTGCGGCTCCGGGCGCCGTTCCCTCTGGGCAAGCCGAGCTGGCCCACGAGCGTGCCCCGGCCGCCGGTCGAGAAGCGCACCGGCGTGCACTACGACACCGACTGGTCCCGCAGCTACGCGGCCCGGCTCGCCCGGGCGGTGATCCTCGACGACGTGCTGCGGCCGCTCGTCCACGTCCTCGGGTCGCCCACGGTCCACGGCTTGGACCGCATCCAGGACCTCGACGCGCCGGCCGTCTTCGCCGCCAACCACCACAGCCACCTCGACACACCGCTGTTGTTGACCTCGCTCCCCGACCGGTTCCGCCACAAGGCCCAGGTCGCGGCGGCCGCCGACTACTTCTTCGACAGTCGGGTCAAGAGCGCGGCGTCGGCCCTCACCCTCGGCGCCATTCCCATGGAGCGCACCCGGATCAACCGCCGGTCCTCCGACCTCGCCGCCGACCTGCTCGACGACGGCTGGAGCCTCGTGATCTTCCCCGAGGGCGGTCGCAGCCCCGACGGGTGGGCGCAGGACTTCCGCGGCGGCGCCGCGTACCTCGCCATCCGGTGCGGGCGGCCGCTGGTGCCGGTGCACATCGAGGGCACCCGCAAGGTCCAGAAGAAGGGTAAGAAGCTGCCGACCCCCGTGGGCGGCCCACTCGGTCGGGGGCCGGGCGTGCACGTGACGTTCGGCCCGCCGCTGCGACCGCGCGAGGGCGAGGACGCCCGCCGCCTCGCCGCGCGGCTGGAGGCCACCGTCGCAATCTTGGCCGACGAAGGCGCCAGTGACTGGTGGACCGCCCGCCGCCGCGCCGCCGACAACACCACCCCGTCGTTGGGCGGTCCCGACGCCGGCGCTTGGCGGCGGTCGTGGGCGCTCGGGGACCACAAGCGCCGCAGCTCGTCCGCCGGCAAGCGTTGGCCCTGAGGCGCCGCCGAGCTTCCCCGGAGCCGAAGTGACCACAGCGTCACCTCGGCTCCGGAAGCGTTTCAAACCCGGGCGTAGTACTCGGTGCACCCCACGAAGAAGGCGTACATGTACTCCTGGCGCAGCCCGCCCGCGAGTTGGCCGGTCCAGAACGTGGCGCCAGCGGCGTCGGCCGCCCGCCGGAGGAACGTCGTGTAGGCGAAGTTCACGGCCTGGGTTTGGGCCAGCGCCGACGTGGTGAACGCCAGCGCCACCGTCATCCGGTCCAGCCCGATCGTCGTCAGCTGGGTGACCCAGAAGGCGCGGTCCGTTGCGGACGGCGTCATGCCCAGCACCAGGCTGTACAACCCGTCGACGTAGCCGCCGGCCGTCGAACCCCGCCGGCCGTAAAACTCGGGGGTGGCCAGGATGGCGGCCTGGACCCACTCCAGCAGCCAGCCATTGGAGATGACGCCGAGCAGCGTGTCCTGTTCGCCGGCCGTCGCCGCCCGTCCCAGGTAGGTCTGGTAGTAGTTCGACACCACCCGGCGGCGGTACTCGGTGCTGGTCACGATCGCCCCGGCCATCGCGTCCCGCGAGAGCCCGCCGTTCAGCAGGTTGACCCACGTCGTGGTGTCCGCCGCCGAGGGCGCCCGGCCGAGGAGGTCGAGGTAGGCGGCCTGGACGAAACGGGTCGCCTGTGATGCCGGCGGTGGCGGCGCCGTCGTCGTCGTCGTGCTGGTGGTGGTCGCCGGCGGTTTCGTCGTCGTCGTGGTCGGCGGGACCGTCGTCGTGGTCGGCGGGACCGTGGTCGTGGTCGTCGTCGGCGGCGGCACGGTGGTTGGCGGCGGCGTGCCTCCCCCGCCTGCGAGGAAGACGCTGTTGGCCGTGTTCCAGTGGGTGGCCAGGTAGCTGCCGGCGGTGGGCGCGGTCGAAAAGTAGTCGTCGTGGTTGCAGTCGAGGCGGTTCTCGTGGGACGTGGCCGAGCAGACGATCCGCATCGTCACGCCGGCGGCGTCGACATAGCACATGCGGTCGTAGTCGTCGGTGCAGTGGTCGTTGGCGGTGGCGTTCGGGGCGGTCGGCTGTACCCCGCCGAGGCTGTGGGTGAGCTCGTGCGCCTCGACCAGGTTCGACCCGCCCCAGCAGCCGTTGTCGACCCGGGCGACCATCCCGGGGACGTCGCCGCGGCCGTTGTTGGGGTTGTCCTGGCCCGACCGATCGTCGTTGTACACCTGGGCGATGCCGCAGTAGACGTTGGCGTCGACCCAGACCAAGTACTTGCGGTCGCTGCGGTTGTAGCCCTGGGCACGCAGCTCGTTGATGGTGTTGGTGAACGAGTCGTCGCCGGTCGCGGTCAGGGTGACGCTGGCGACGGTGGGGACGCACAACCCGTCGTGCACGTACCGGACGTGGCGCGTACCGCCCGTCTCGGCCGCGCTCAGGTTGAACACGTCGTCCACCTGGGCCGCCCACAACTGCAAATTCGCCAGCAGGGACGCGTACCGGTCCGTGACCCCCGCGGCATGGGCGTACACAAGTTGGACCCGGGGCCCCGTGACGCCGTCGCCCTGGCAGGCCATCGCGGCCAGCGCGGTGGCGGCCTCGGCCGACACCGACGCGACCGGCGCCGCCTGTCGCACGTCGACACCGTCGGGGGCAGGATCGGGCCCGTGGGTGCACCCGGTGGCGCCGTCGGACAGCCGCATCTCGAACTGGCCTCGGCACGCTCCCGAACCAGCGCTGCGCTGCAGCCCGCCGTAGCGCAAGCCCCGGCCGGCGTCGTCGGCAGGCGTTTGGGCAGGCGTTGAGGACAAGGGGGGGACCGCCTGTGATGGCGGCTGGACGGCCCACCCCACGTCCCGGCCAGCGACCGCGACCACGACGACGCAGGCGCCAGCGGCAAGGAAGCTGCGCATGGGTCGTCGTGATCGAGCGGGCGGTGTCACAAGCCCCTTGTCGGTCGGGACGCGGCAAAACTTTACCGTGCGTAGTGACTAGACCGCCCTGCGCGTTTACTCCGCGCGTTCAGGCCGGAAACGTTGTATCCTTCGCCACCACCTGGGCCAGGCAGCGTCGCCTCTTCGAAGAGGAAGTTCCCCCAGTTCGGCGCCCCCAACAGTCTTTTTGTCCCGCGTCCCAAGGAAGGCCCATGGCCCCCGAGCTCGACGCTTGCGGCATCGGTTTCGTCGCCGACGCCAAAGGCCGCTCCTCCCGTGAGATCGTCCAGACCGCGCTCGGCGGGCTGGCGTGCGTCAAACACCGCGGCGCCATGGCCGCCGACGCCCGCTCGTCCGACGGCTCCGGCCTGCTGGTGCCCATCCCGCCCGCCTTGTTCGGCGAGGGCATGGGCCTCGCCCAGCTGTTCGTCCGGGGCGACGATCCCCGTGCCGCCGTGGAGGCGGCCGCGACGGCGGAGGGCATCGAGGTGGTCGACTGGCGGACGCCGCCGACCGACGACGCCATCCTCGGGCAGGTTGCCGACGACAGCAAACCGGCGTTCCGCCAGGCCGTGCTCGCCGCCCGCAACGGCGCCGCCGCCAGCGCGGCCGCAGCCGAGAAGGCCGCCTTCCGCATGCGCCGCCGCATCGCCGCCACGACCGCGGGCACGTACGTGGCGTCGTGCTCGTTCCGTTTGGTCGTCTACAAGGGCCTGGTCGTCGCCGACGCGCTCGCCGACTTCTTCCTCGACCTGGCCGACGAGCGCTTCGAGGCGCCGTTCGCCATCTTCCACCAGCGGTTCTCGACCAACACCCTCCCGACCTGGGAACGCGCGCAGCCGTTCCGCATGCTCTGCCACAACGGCGAGATCAACGCCCTCGCCGGCAACGTCAACCGCATGCGGGCCCGCGCCCGGCTCGGCAGCGAGGAGTCGGGGCTGGGCGACGAGGAGCTGTTCCACCCCGTCATCGACCCCAACGACTCCGACTCGGGCAACCTCGACTCCGTCGTCGAGCTGCTGACCCGGGCCGGGCGCGACGTGCGCCACGCCATCGCCATGCTCGTGCCCGAGGCGTGGGAGGGCGAGCGCGACCTCGACCCCGAGGTGCGAGGCTTCTACCGCTACCACGCGTCGCTGATGGAGCCGTGGGACGGTCCCGCCGGCCTCGTGTTCACCGACGGCTTGGGCGTGGGCGCCGCCCTCGACCGCAACGGGCTGCGCCCCCTGCGCTACGCGGTGTGCGACGACGGCCTCGTGGCCGTGTGCTCCGAGGCGGGGGCGATCGACGTGTCGGGCCACGGCATGGTCAAGCGGGGTCGATTGGGTCCGGGCCAGATGCTGTTCGTCGACCCCAGCCGGGGCTTCCTCAACGACCATGCCTGCAAGGAGCGCCTCGCCGCCGGCGGTGCCTACTCCCGCTGGGCCGGCGACGGGATCCGCGAGATGCCCAAGGGCCGGCCCATCCTCCAGACGCCCGACCCCGACACCCTCGAACGTCGCCAGGCGATGTACGGCTACAGCCGCGAAGAGCTGGCCATGGTGCTGCGGGCCATGGCGAACGAAGCCAAGGAGCCGACCTACTCCATGGGCGACGACTCGCCCCTGCCCCACCTGGCGGGGCGGCCCCGGCCCATCCACCACTACCTCCGCCAGCGGTTCGCCCAGGTGACGAACCCGCCCATCGACCACCTGCGGGAGCGGCTGGTGATGAGCCTGCGCACGCTCCTCGGCCCTCGCAAGCCGATCCTGACCGAGCGCCCGGAAGCGGCCCACCTGCTCGCCCTGCGCTCGTTCTTCGTCTACCCGTCGATGATCGTCGACGTCCTGAGCGGGCACGACGGCGGGTTCGGCGCCGCCCATCTCGACGCCAGCTTTCCCGTGGAGGACGGGCCTGGGGGCCTCAAGAACGCCATCGAACGGCTGTGCGACGAGGCCGAGACCCACGTGCGCGCCGGCACGGGCCTGCTCGTCATCGACGACGGCGGCGTCACCGACACCCGTGTGCCCGTCCCCGCCCTGCTGGCCGTCGGCGCCATCCACCATCGCTTGGTGGCCGCCGGTTTGCGCATGGACACCAGCCTGATCGTGTCCGCCGACGACGCCCGCGACGTCCACTACATCGCCTGCCTGCTCGGCTACGGGGCCGACGCCATCTGCCCGGGGCTCGCCCTCGAAACGGTCGCCCACGAAGCGGATGAGAACGACGACACCGAGTTGTCAGGGCCCGAGGCGCAGCAGCGGCTCCAGTCGGCCATGGAGGACGGCGTCCTCAAAGTCATGTCAAAGATGGGCATCTCGACGGTCGACTCCTACCGAGGCGCCCAGATCTTCGAGGTCATCGGCCTCGGCCCCGAGGTGGTAGACCGGTGCTTCGTCGGCACGCCGTCGGTGGTCGGCGGCATCGGCTGGGGCGAACTGGGCGAGGACTGCATGGCCCGCCACGCCGGCTACCGGCTGATCGACGGCGGTTACTACCGCGCCCTCAAAAAGCCGGGCGCCGAGTACCACACCCACAACGACCCGGTCGTGAAGGCGCTCAACGAGCTGCGCGCCGCCCACCTTCTGCAGTCTGCCCTGCGCGACGGCCGCGACGACAACTACACCCGCTTCGCCGAGATGGTGAACTCGCGTCCGCCGACCGAGCTGCACGACCTGCTCGACTTCGTGCCCGCCGGCCCCGCCGTGCCCCTTGACGAAGTCGAGCCGGCCCGTTCCATCACGACCCGGTTCTCCACCGGCGCCATGTCGCACGGGGCGTTGAGCCGGGAGGCGCACGAGACCCTCGCCGAGGGCATGAACCTGGTCGGAGGCAAGTCCAACTGCGGCGAGGGCGGCGAGGCCCGGTACCGCTACCGCACCCGGGGCCAGGAGACGGGCGACAAGAACAGCCGTATCAAGCAGATCGCGTCGGGCCGCTTCGGTGTGACGCCCGAGTACTGCGCCTACGCCGACGAGCTGAACATCAAGATGGCGCAGGGCTCGAAGCCGGGAGAGGGCGGGCAGATCCCGGGCGCCAAGGTCTCCGACGAGATCGCCACCCTCCGCCACACCCAGCCCGGCATCGGCTTGATCTCCCCGCCGCCCCACCACGACATCTACTCCATCGAGGACCTGGCCCAGCTCATCTTCGACCTCAAGCAGGTCAACGGGCTGGCCGACGTGTCGGTGAAGCTCGTCGCCGAGGACAACGTCGGCACCATCGCCGCGGGCGTGGCCAAGGCGCTGGCCGAGGTCATCCACATCTCCGGCGCCAACGGCGGCACGGGCGCCTCGCCCCTCATGTCGATCAAGCACGCCGGGCTCCCGTGGGAGCTGGGCGTGGCCGAGACCCAGCGGACGCTCATCGAGAACGGCTTGCGCGACCGGGTACGGCTGCGGATGGACGGCGGGTTGATGACGGGGCGTGACGTCCTGATGGCGGCTTTGCTCGGCGCCGACGAGTACTCGTTCGGCACCGCCGCCATGATCGCCGAAGGCTGCATCATGGCTCGCGCCTGCCACAAGGACACGTGCCCGACCGGCGTCGCCACCCAGCGACCGCACCTGCGGGCCAAGTTTGCGGGCACGCCCGAGGGCGTCGCCGCCTACATGCTCTTCATGGCCGAGGAGGTACGCCACCTGCTCGCGTCGCTCGGGTTCCGCACGATGGACGAGGCGATCGGGCGGGTCGAATGCCTGCGCCAGAGGGAGGTTGACTCCCAGCGGGCAAACACCATGGACCTCACGCCGCTCATCACGCCCCCCGCCGACCCGACCGCGGCCCGCCACTTCGTCGCCCCTGTCGCCATCCAGAAGCCACGTTCGGAGCTGGGCGACCGCCTGCTGACCGACGCCTACCGCCATGTCTGGGACGGCGCCGAGATCGCCCTGAAGTACCCCATCCGCAACGCCGACCGCACCGTGGGCGCGGCCCTGAGCGGCGCGTTGGCGCTCGAGTTCGGCGAGCGTCCGCCTCCGGGCACGGTGGTCGCCACCTTCGAGGGGAATGCGGGCCAGAGCTTCGGCGCGTTTCTCACTCACGGCATCGAACTCGAGCTGGTGGGCGAGGCCAACGACTACGTGGGCAAGGCCATGGCCGGCGGCCGCATCGTGGTCCGACCGCCTGCGAACGACGCCGGCGACCCGGTCCTGGCGGGCAACACGTGCCTGTACGGCGCCACCGGCGGGGCGCTGTACGTCGCGGGCGCGGCGGGCGAGCGCTTCGGCGTGCGCAACTCGGGCGCAGTGGCCGTCGTCGAGGGCGTGGGCGACCACGCGTGCGAGTACATGACAGGCGGCACCGTCGTCGTGCTCGGGCCGGTGGGCTACAACCTCGGCGCGGGCATGACGGGCGGCCAGGCGTTCGTCTGGGACCCCAAGGCTCGCCTCACCGCTCGCCTCAACGCCGCCATGGTCCAGGCCGCCCGGCCCGACGCCGAGGCGGTCGAGGAGCTGCGCTGGCTCATGGAACGTCACCAGGAGCTGACCGGCTCCCCCCACGCCGCCGACCTGCTCCGCGACTGGCAGGCCACCCTCGAGCAGATGTGGATCGTCGCCCCCGTCGACCGCATCCGCCGCATGGAGGCCCAGCGCGAGGGACGCGTCTCCGCCAGCGCCTGAAGCCCCTTCGGCGGGCGGCCTACCCGGCTTTGATCGACTTGGTGCTCGGTTGGTTGTTCTGCGCTCCGGCGGCGCATACCAACCGGCGGGAACCGTCCTTCCAGGCCGACTCCCGGGGCGTGATGTACTCGTCCTGCAGGTTGAGCTGGTCGAACGCAACCCCCGCGTAGGCCTTGAACTGGGCCAGGCACAGCGGGCTCGCGTAGCGCACGAGCTCGTCCATGCCCGGGAAGCCGTCCTTGCGGGCGGCCGGGTGGTCGAGCACCGCGTAGACCTCGAGGTCGTGGGACTTGGTGCAGGCGACCGTCGTGACGTTCTTGAAGCTCCCGCGGGGGCGCTTGAAGCAGTCGCCGGCCTTGAGGTCGGTGTACTTGACGCCCGTGTCGCCGGCCAGCGCGCTAACGCCGAGCACCACCGCGACAACGACGAGCGCGACGAGCACGGCCACGCCCACGACAGTGAGGACGCTCTTAGGCCC
>JAHFUQ010000168.1 GCA_023265045.1 Acidimicrobiia bacterium | reverse complement strand
CTGCCCCTCCCGCCCGAGATCCGCGGCCGGCTGGGCGCGCTCGAACGCAAGATGCTGGAGCGGGTGCAGCCTCCGGCGCCGGCCGGGGGCGGCAAGAAGGCAGGCCTCGGGGGGCCGTCCGACCTCCGGGGCGCGGTCGTGGCGCTCATCGGCTGGGGGCACACGGCCCGGCGCTTCGCCGAGCTGCTGGCGCCGTTCGGCGGCCCGGTGCTGGTGGTGTCGGACTCGGCGCCGGCCGAGGAGCTGGAGGCCGTCGGCGCCCGGAGGGCGGCGCTGAGCGAGGCGCTGGCGGCGGCCAAGGTCGTCTCCCTGCACAAGGGCCTCACCGACGAGACCCGGGGGTTCCTCGGCGAGCGGGAGCTGGCCCTGCTGCGGCCCGGAACCGTCCTGGTCAACGCCGCCCGGGGGGAGCTGATCGACGAACCCGCGCTGCTCGCGCGCCTCGCCCAGGGCGACATCGTCGCCGCCCTGGACGTCTACGGCGAGGAGCCCCTGCCCAAGGACCACCCGCTGCGCCAGGCGGCCAACGCCATCCTCACGCCGCATCACGCCAGCACCACCGCCCAGGAGGAGCAGCGCATGGGCGAGCAGGCCCTGTCCACCGTCCTGGCGTGGGCCGACGGGCTGCCGATCGACGTGCTCGATCAACGGCGCCTGGCGAAGATGACGTAGCTTCGAACCCTGATGAAGCCCGTCTCCGAGCTGTACGGACGGCACCCCGGCGCGGACATCTACGTGGTCGGCACGGGCACGAGCATGCGCGTGTTCCCTGTCTCCCTGCTCGAGGGCAAGATCACGGTCGGCCTCAACATGGCGTGGAAGAACGCGCCGATCACCTACGGCATCACCATCGCGCCGCACCTGAACATCCCCGAGTGCATGGACGGCGAGGCGCCCCATCCCGAGATCACCTGGGTCACCAAGCGGGACAAGGCCAAGGTCAAGCTGACGCCCGAGCAGTTCGAGCGGGCCGACGCCGCCTACTACACGTTCGACATCCGCCACGGGAAGGACTCCGGGAGCGGCGACTGGGTCACGGACACGGGCCGGGAGCTGGGGTACGTGCGGCGGCCGACCGGCGACCTGCTGTACCAGTGGTCGTCCATCTCCCAGACGGCCGCCAACCTGGCCGCCAACATGGGCGCCCGCAACGTCATCCTGGTGGGCTGCGACAACTGCTCGCTGGAGGGGAACCACCACGCCCACCAGCAGCACACCAAGTGGCTGGGCGAGCCGCCCGACGTGCGCTACCGCCAGTACTACGAGGGGCTGGCCGAGGTCCGCTCCGCCCTGCGGGAGCGGGGCGTGAGCCTGGTGAGCCTGAGCCCGTTCCTCAAGCTCGACGAGCCCGCCATGGACTTCCACCGCCTGTGCGACGAGCTGGAGCGGCCCGAGCTGATCGAGGCGGGCGCCGACATGTCCGAGGCCGACCACCCCCGCCACCTGGCCAAGGCCGCGAAGCCCCCGACGTCGCCGGCGCCCAGCCTCCTGCGCCGAGCCTTGGGGAAGATCCGCTGACGCTGCGCATCTTCATCGGCACGGAGGACTCCCAGGTCGTCGCCCACCAGGTGCTGGAGCACTCCATCCGCGCCCACGCCAGCGTCCCGGTCGAGATCACACCGATGCTCAACCTGCCCATGCCGACGCCGGTGAACCCCGCCAACCGGGCCCGGGTGGGGTTCTCGTTCACCCGGTTCAAGATCCCTGAGCTGTGCGGCTACGAGGGCCGGGCGGTGTACATCGACGCCGACATGCTGGTGTTCGGCGACGTGGCCGAACTGGCGGAGATCCCGTTCGACGGGAACCGCCTTCTGTGCACCTACCAGGCCGAGCTCCCCTCGCTGTGGGCCGAGAAGCACACGTTCCGGCCGGGCCGCAACGTCGCGGTCATGCTCCTCGACTGCTCCCGGCTGGATTGGAAGGCGGACGAGATCGTGGGCGGGCTGGACGAGGGCCGCTACACCTACGAGCAGCTCGTGTACGACCAATGCCTGGTCGCCCCCGACGAGATCGCCGACACCATCCCCGTCGAGTGGAACCACCTCGAGCGGTACGAGCACGGCCGCACCCGCCTCCTGCACTACACGGTCGTGCGCACCCAGCCGTGGAAGACCAACCGCAACCCCCTCGGCCACCTCTGGATGACGGCCTACGCCAAGGCTGTGCAGGCGGGGGCGGTGTCGGCGGAGGACGTCGAGCGGTCGGTCGCCGCGGGCTACGTCAAACCGGCCCTGGCGCAGCTCCTCGAACTGCTCCCCGACCGGCCCGTGCCGCCGGCGGACGAGGCCCATCGCGACCTCGCCCTGGCCCGGGTGAAGATCGGCGACCTGGAGCGCCGCATCGAGGCCCTCATGGGCTCGTCGTCCTGGAAGGTCGGCAACGCCCTGACGGGCGTCGCCCGGCGGCTGCGCCGGGGACCAACAGGCGAGGTCAGCGGGCGACGAGGCGGTCCTTGAACCGCAGGGCCTGGCGCTCGATGAGGAAGTAGGAGGCGGTGGCGGCGGCGAAGGCCAGCGGCCACACCACCAGCGCACGCCAGGGCCTCGACCCGAGCGAGCCGTCGAGGACGTCGCGGATGGGCGTGTGCCAGAGGTACAGGGCGTAGGAGATGCGCCCGATCCAGACCAGGGGCGCGCTGGCCAGCACGGCGAGCAACGGGCGCGACGGGAGGTGGACGACCCGCATGATCAGCACCGCGGCCGCCAGCGCGACCAGGGTGAAGCCGCCCCGGTAGAAGCGGACGTCGGTGAGCCCGCCCCGGGCGACCAGGCCGAAGAACACCAGCACGGCGACGCTCGCGGCGGTGGCGAGGGTGGCGACCCGGTCCGGGATGCGGGCGAACCAGCCCCGCGAGGCGGCGAGGGCCAGCGCGCAGCCGACCAGGGGCATGTCGAAGCGGAGGTTGGTCAGGCGGCGCAGGCCGTCCTCGCTCGGGTTGAGGCCGGCGACCCTCCACCGCACCAGCGTGGCGAAGGCGATGGCCGCCAGGCAGACCGTGAGGGCGGTCTTGGCCGAGCCCCGCCGCCAGGCCAGGATGAGCAGCAGGATGGCGGGCCACAGCAGGTAGAACTGCTCCTCGAGCGACAGCGACCAGGTGTGGCCGAAGATCCCGAGGTCGACGTGCAGCAAGCCGTACACCCAGTTGGACGAGTAGAGGACGACGGCCGGGAGGCCGTGGATGCTGGCCGTGCGCAGCGGCGTGGGTGACGTGACCAGGATCCACACCGTCGCCGCGACCACGAGCGCCCCCAGCGCGGGCAGGAGCCGCAGCGCCCGGCGGGCGTAGAACTTCCGGAGGGACACGCGGCCGGTGCGGGCCCGCTCCTCCAGCAGCAGGGTCGTGATAAGGAAACCCGACAGCACGAAGAAGATGTCGACGCCGATGAACGAGCCGGGGAAGAGCCACCCCCAGGTGTGCCCGGCCATGACGCTCAGGATGGCGACGGCCCGCAGGCCGTCGAGCCCGGGCCGGTAGCCGAGCCCTTCGCGCCGGGCGTGCTCCACGCCCGCGGGCGCCTCCGCCGGCGATGCAGGGGTGGGCGTCGCCGCCGGCGCGCCGAGGGCGCCAGGTCGGCCCGTCACGAGGGCGCACCATAGCCGGGGTCGTGGAGCTGCGGGCTCCGGGCAACAGGGAGCTGCTGGCTGAGGATGAGCTCGGCCAGCTCCCGCACCGCGCCCCTCCCCCCGTTGGCTTGCAGGGGGATCGCGGCCCTGGCCCGGACCGAAGCAACCGCGTCGGCCGGGGCCGCCGAAACCCCGACCATCCCCATCGCCACCAGGTCGGGCTCGTCGTCGCCCAGGTAGCAGGCCTGGTCGAGGGGGATGCCCAAATCCTCGCTCAGGCGCGCCAGCGCGGCGGCCTTGTCCTCCACCCCGGCCCGCACCTCGACGATCCCCAGCTCCTGGGCGCGCCGGCGCAGCGCCTTGGAGTCACGGGCGCTCAGGATCGCCACCTTCACGCCCGCCCGGATCAAGGCGACGACGCCGTAGCCGTCCTTGACGTCGAAGGACAGCACCTGGTCGGCCTCGCCCGGGTAGACGATGCGGCCGTCCGTCAGCACGCCGTCGACATCGAGGACGACGAGGCGTACGGCGGGCGGCTCGGTTTGGCCGAGGAGGCGGCGCTCGACCGCCAAGACGTCCTCGGGGCGGTCGACGGCCAGGCACGGGGCGTCGACCGGCGTGGCGACGATGCGCAGGCCGAGGGACAGCGCCCGGAGCTGCTCCAGCCGCTCGACCTGCTCCAACGCGGTCGGAGGAGCGCCGACGAACCGCCGCAGGGCCTCGGCGCGGAAGGCGTAGACGCCGACGTGGCGCCAGACCGGGTCGGCGCCCCAGGGGATGGGGCTGCGCGAGAAGTACCACGCCCGGCCCGCTTCATCGCGGGCCACCGTCACGATGTCGGGCGAGAGCGCCCGCGCCCGGGGGCAGGCCACGACGGGCGTGGCGATGTCGGCCTCCGGGTCGGCCTCCAACTGCTGGACGAGGGCGTCCAGCACCCCGCCGGGCAGCAGCGGCTCGTCGCCCTGGACGTTGACGACGATGCTGGCGTCGAGGGAGGAGGCGGCGGCCCACACCCGGTCGGTGCCTGACGGCAGCCCCGGATCGGTCATCACCGCCTCTCCGCCCGCGGCGCGTACGGCGGCGGCGATGCGCTCGTCGTCGGTGGCGACGAGGGTCCGGGCCACGGTGACGGCCTGCTGCACGTTGTGGAGGACCCGCACGACCATGGGCACTCCGGCGATGGGCGCGAGCGGCTTGCCGGGGAACCGCGTGCTTCCAAACCGGGCGGGGATCACCGCGATGACGTCCGTCATCTCCGCCGACGCTACCTGGAGCGGCGGCCGCGCCTGCCGTATGCTCGGCCGCCGTGGGGCGGGAGGTGAACCCTGTCGCAGGTCCGGTGAAGCGCTGGGGGCTCGTGCTCGCCGTTGTGGTCGCGCTCGCCCAGATGGCGCTGGTCTCGGCCGCGTCCGCCGCGCCGGTGCGGATCATGCCGCTGGGCGACTCGCTGACGGCGGGGATCGCCACCGACCCCAACGACGCCGCCTACCGGGACTCGCTGGAGGATCGTTTGGTGGCCGGCGGGTACTCGTTCGACTTCGTGGGGTCGCAGAACAAGGGCCCCGCCACCCTCGCCGACAAGGACAACGAGGGCCACGGCGGGTTCACCATCGACGACATCAAGGCCTCGGTCAACGGGTGGCTGAGCGCGTCGGCGCCCGACTACGTGCTGCTCATGATCGGCACCAACGACATCCGCCAGAGCGTCGACCTGCCCAACATGAGCAACCGCCTCGCCGCCCTCCTCGACCAGATGATCACGGCCCGGCCGGGGACGTGGATCATCGTGGGGACGATCCCGACCCAGACCGACCTCCCCTCGGGCGGAGCGCAGATGCAGGCGCTGCTGACGTACAACAACGCCATCCCGAACATTGTTGGGACCCGGTCGTCGCAGGGCAAGCGGATCTCCTGGGTCAACGTGTACGGCGCAGTGGCGCCGTCGGACATCGCCGACGGCGACCACCCCACGCCCGCGGGCCACACCAAGATCGCCGGCGTGTTCTACGGCGGCATCCAGGGCGTCCTGGCCCCGCCCCTGACCGCCCCGACCAGCACCTCGCCGCCGACGACCGCATCCCCCGCGACGTCCTCGCCGACCACGACAACCCCCGGCGCCACGACCACCGCCCCCACCACCACGGCGCCGCCGGGCGGCGGCGCGACCTACCTGAGCGACCTCAACCCGACGTCCGCGTCCAACGGCTATGGGCCCTACGAGCGGGACAAGGCCAACGGCGGGGCGGCCGCGGGCGACGGCCACCCGCTCGGCCTGGCCGACGGCGTGACCTACACCAAGGGCCTGGGCGTGCACGCGCCGTCGTCGCTGACCTACGCCCTGGGCGGCTCGTACTCGTCGTTCCTCGCCACCGTCGGGATCGACGCCGAGGTTCAGCCGGACGGGTCGGTGAGCTTCCAGGTGTTCACCGACGGGACGAAGGTCTACGACAGCGGGAAGCTCACGTGGGCCAGCGGCCCCCGCGCCGTCAACGTCAGCGTGGCGGGCAAGAGCACCCTGCAGCTGGTCGTGACCGACGGCGGCGACGGCACCGCCTACGACCACGCCGACTGGGCCCTGGCCCGGGTCACCACCAGCGGGGGCGGGGCCACCACGACCACCCCCACGACGGCGCCGCCAGGGCCGACCACGACGGCCGCGACCACCACGACGCCCCCCACGGGCGGGACGACCTACCTGAGCGACCTGAACCCCACGTCGGCGTCCAACGGCTACGGGCCCTACGAGCGGGACAAGGCCAACGGCGGCGCGGCCGCGGGGGACGGCCACCCGCTCGGCCTCGCCAACGGCGTGACCTACACCAAGGGGCTGGGCGTGCACGCCAACTCGTCGCTGACCTACGCCCTGGGGGGCTCGTACTCCTCGTTCCAGGCCACCGTCGGCGTCGACGCCGAGGTGGCCCCCGACGGGTCGGTGGTGTTCCAGGTCTTCGTGGACGGGGCCAAGGTGTACGACAGCGGGAAGCTCACGTGGGCCAGCGGGGTCCGCACCGTCAACGTGAACGTGGCGGGCAAGAGCACGCTGCAGCTCGTCGTGACCGACAGCGGCGACGGCACGTCCTACGACCACGCCGACTGGGCGCTGGCGCGCGTCCTGAGCTGACCTACGCGCGGTCGGCGAGGATCGTCACCCGGGCGCCGTCGCCCTCGTGGCGCTGGCCGGAGACCTCGATGCCGGAGAAGCCCACCTCGCCCAGCAGCCCGACCAGGTCGTCGAGGGTCAGCCACTTGGCGTGGTCGTAGACCCCTGCCGCGGGCAGGCGCGGGATCTCGTCGTACCGCCGCACCTGGTAGGTCTTTCCATGG
>JAHFUQ010000167.1 GCA_023265045.1 Acidimicrobiia bacterium | reverse complement strand
GAGGCGGTCGATGCCGCCTTCTCGGCGGGACTGGCCAAGGTCGTGTTCGCCACCGAGACCTTGGCCCTAGGCATCAACATGCCGGCCCGCTCGGTGGTGATCGAGAAGCTGTCCAAGTTCACCGGCGAGCGCCACGAGTTCCTGACGCCGGGGGAGTACACCCAGCTGACGGGCCGGGCGGGCCGGCGGGGGATCGACGACGTGGGCTACGCCGTCGTGCTGTGGTCGCCGTTCGTGCCCTTCGACCAGGTGGCGGGGCTGGCCTCGACCCGGACCTACACGCTCACCTCGTCGTTCCGCCCGACCTACAACATGGCCGCCAACCTGGTGCGCCGCTACCCGCCCGACGCGGCCCACCACCTGCTGAACCTGTCGTTCGCGCAGTACCGGACGGATCGCGACGTGGTGCGCCTGGAGGCCCAGCTGGAGAAGAGCGAGAAGGCGCTGGCCACCGCCCGCCAAGAGGCGGAGTGCGACCTGGGCGACGCCGCCGAGTACCGGCGGCTGCTCCAGCAGGCGTCGGGCGGCCGTCCCAGGGCCCCCACGGTGACGCTCAACGGCATCCGGCTGGGCGACGTCATCGTGGCCGAAGGGGGGAAATCGGGCGGCCCGGTGGTGGTCATCTCGGTGGCGCAGCGGTCGGGGGGAGACACCCGCCTCGGCGCCCTGACCCCCGCCCGGCGGTACCTGTCGCTCTCGTCGCGGGACTTCAGCGCCGAGCCCGAGGTCGTCGGCCACGTGCCCCTGCCGCAGCCCTACTCGCCCCGCAGCCCCGGCTTCCAGCGAGCGGTGTCCGACGCCCTGGGGCGGGCCCGGATCCGTTCGGCGCCGGTGAGGGCGCCGCAGCCGCACCGCGCGTCCACCCCCCTCCATCCCGTCGAAGCGTGCGCCGACGTCCGCAGCCACCTGCGGGCGCTGGACCGCGCCGAGCGGTTGGAGAAGGACGTCCGCCGGCTGGAGAAGCGGATCCACGGCCGGACCGAGTCGTTGGCCCGCCAGTTCGACCGGGTCCTGCGGGTGCTGTCGGCGTGGGGGTACGTGGACGGTTGGGAGCTGACCAGCGGTGGCGAACAGCTCACGCGGCTGTACCACGAGTCCGACCTGCTCATCGCCGAAGCGGTGCGCGCCGGCCTGTTTGACGAATTCGACCCGGCCGCGCTGGCCGCGCTGGCGTCGGGCTTCACCTACGAGACCCGCGGCCCCGCGGGCGCCGAACGCCCGGCGCCGTGGTTCCCGTCGGCCCGGTTCAAGCAGCGGTGGTCGGACCTGGAGAAGCTGGCTGTCGCCCTCAACGATGTCGAGGACGAGGCCGGCCTGCCGCTCACCCGCCGTCCCGACCCCGGCTTCTTCGCCGCCGCCTACGGCTGGGTCGCAGGCGAGGAACTGGCCGACGTGATCGCCGAGGAGGAGCTGTCGGGCGGCGACTTCGTCCGCAACGTCAAGCAGCTCATCGACCTGCTGCGCCAACTGGGGGACGTGGCGCCGTCACCGGCGACGGCGCGCGCGGCGCGGGAGGCGGCCGACCGGATGTTCCACGGCGTGGTGGCGGCCACGTCGGTGGCGGGGTCGGCGTAGGCGGGCGCGCCGTGCCGATCGCCAAGGGTCAGCCGTACGGCGCGCCGGGCGAGGTGCCGGAGGACGTCGTGCGGGTGGGCTCGGACGCCGAGGCGCGGGCCGTGCTCGAACAGGCCCGACGCGAGCGCCGGCCGTTCCCGGTGCTCGGGCTCCTGGGCGGCGACTTGCACCGGACGTTGGGCGGGACGCGGGGCGAGCTCAGCGGCGTCCGCTTCACCGTCGACCTCGGGGAGGTCATCATCGACGGGCGGCTGCGCTTGTTCGTCGCCCACCTCGTCGCTCGCAACCGGCTGTGGACGCGGGCGTTCGTGGCCATGAACGCGCAGTGGCGGGGGGGGTGGAACCTCGGTCCACGCGCCCACCCCAACGACGGCCTGCTCGACACCTACGACGTCCGCCTGGCCCTCGGCCAGCTCCTTCCGGTGCGCCAGCGCCTCCACCACGGCGCCCACCTCCCGCACCCGGGCATCAAGGAGAAACGCACGTCCGCCATCACCCTCGAGCTGGAGAAGGCGCTGCCCGTCCACCTCGACGGCGACAAGACGGCGGTCACCGCCACGCTCGTCGTGCGGGTTGCGCCCGACGCGGTGGAGGTCGTGGTCTGAATCACCCGAAGCGCCGTGATCGGGCCCGAAAACGCCGCGATCATGACGCTTGGAGTGATCCATAGCGACGCAGGCGTTCCGAGCGCGCCGATGCGGTTGACGGCGGCGTCGAACGGGAACGAACCAGCCATGAGCAACTTTGACGAAGCCAAGGGCCGGGTGAAGGAAGCCGTGGGCGACCTCACCGACGACGACGAACTGAAGAACGAAGGCAAGATCGACCAGGGCAAGGGGAAGGTCAAGGACTTCGTCGACAAGGTGGGGGACAAGCTCAAAGGCGACTGAGGCCGGCCTCTCGGGGAAGGGTGACCACCCGAGACCTAGGCTCGGGGCGGTGGACATCGAGGCAGCCAGACAGCGGGTGCGCCAGGAAGTCGACCGGCTGGCGCCCCGGCTGTGGGAGGTGGCCCAGGCCATCCACGCCCGGCCCGAGCTGTTGTACGAGGAGCGGTACGCGGCGGGGCTGTTGGCCGGCGAGCTCGGCGTGGAGACGGGCGCCTACGGGGTGGAGACCGCCTTCGAGCTGCGGGTGGACGACGGTTACGGCCCGTGCGTGGCCATCCTGTGCGAGTACGACGCCCTGCCCGGCATCGGCCACGGGTGCGGCCACAACCTGATTGCCGCCGCCGGCCTCGGCGCGGGGCTGGCGGCGGCCGCCGTCGTGCGCGAAGCGGGCGGCCGGTTGCGCGTGCTGGGGACGCCGGCCGAGGAGGGGGGCGGCGGCAAGATCCGCCTGATCGACGCGGGCGCGTTCGAGGGCGTCGACGCGGCCATGATGGTGCACCCCGCCGGCCTCGACCTGAGCGAGCCGGACGTGATCGCCATCGCCACGTGGCGGGTCGAGTACCAGGGTGTGGGGGCCCACGCCGCCGCGTTCCCCGAGCGGGGGCGCAACGCCTTGGACGCCGCCGTTCTGGGCTACAACGCGGTCGCCGCGCTCCGCCAGCACATCGCCCACGACGAGCGGATCCACGGCGTGTTCCTGAAGGCGGGCGAGAAGCCCAACATCGTCCCCGACCACACGGTGGCCGAGTGGTACGTGCGCTCGCCCACGCTCGATTCCCTCCAAACCCTGAAGGAACGGGTCCTGGCCTGCCTGGCGGGCGGCGCGGCGGCCGCGGGCTGCGAGATGGCGGTGACGCCGACGGCCCCCGAATACTCGCAGCTCCACACCAGCGCGCCGCTCATCGAGCGGTACCGGCGCAACAGCGAGTCCCTCGGCCGGCCGGTGGCGACGCCCGACCACCACCGCAAGGTGACGTGCAGCACCGACATGGGCAACGTCAGCCTGGTGGTCCCGTCGATCCACCCGCTGGTGGCGGTGTCCCCGCCCGAGGTGGCGCTGCACACCGCCGGGTTCGCGGCGTGGGCGGCCTCACCCGAAGGCGAGACGGGGATGCGCGACGGCGCCACGGCCCTGGCCTTGACGGCGGTGGACGTCTGGCTCGAGCCGGGGACGGCGGAGGAGATCCGCGCTGCGTTCGCGTCCGAGCCGTAGTCTCCCGGGCCGTGCACCCCTACGTGAGCGAGACCTGGACCGACGAGGAGGCCGACGTCCTGCGCCGGTACGTCACCAACCTCGACGGGCCGGTGTTCGCCCTGGTGAACCTGCCGGAGGTGGTCAAGGGGGCGCTGTTCGCCCGCTACTCCCGCACCCACAAGAGCCTCCGCCGGCTCTTTCTGGACGAGTTCGTCGGGGAGTTGGACACCTCCGGCGACGCCTCGATCGACGCCACCGTGGGCCTGAAACGGGCCGAGGAGCTGTACCAGAAGATTTTTTTCGAATACGGCGACGACTCGGTGGCCCAGCTGGGCGGTGTGCACTTGGCCTGCGAGCAGGCTTCCAACCTGCTCACCAAGGTTCTGGAGTGGGGCCGGCTGATGGCATACCTGGAGCAGTCCACGCGCTACCTGTCCTACGACAGCCGGCTGGAGGGCCGCTACCGCTACCACCGCCCGCCCGGGGTGCTGTCGTCGTCGCTCGGCACCCGCTACGTCTCCGACCTCGACGCCCTCTTCGGGATCTACGCCGAGCTGCTGGGGCCCATGCAGGACTGGTTTCGGGAGCGTTTCCCCCAGCAGCCCCAGGATTCCGATTTCATCTACCGCCAGTCGATCAGGGCCAAGGCCTTCGACTCGCTGCGGGGGCTCCTGCCCGCGGCCGCCCTGTCCAACGTGGGCATCTACGGCAGCGGCCAGTCCTACGAGCACCTGATCCTGCGCATGCGGGCCCACCCGCTGCCTGAGGCGCGCGACTACGCCGAGCGCATGCTGGTCGAGCTGCGCAAGGTCATCCCGTCGTTCCTGTCTCGTGTCGACCGGCCCGACCGGGGGCGGGCGTGGAGCGCGTACCTGGCGGCGACCGGGGCGGGGACCGAAGACGTGGCCCACCGGCTGCTGGCGGGGGTGGCGCCCGAGCCCCGGCCGGCCGTCACCCTCATCGACTGGGACCCTGACGGCGAGGACAAGCTGCTGGCGGCCATCCTGTACCCCCACAGCGAGCTGCCCGATGACCAGCTGCGGGCGGTGGCCCAGGGCCTCCCTGCGGCTGACCGTGAGGCGCTGGTGGCCGCCTGGGTGGGCGAGCGCACCAACCGGCGGCACAAGCCGGGGCGCGCCTTGGAGCGGCTCGTTTACCGCTTCGATGTCCTGTCCGACTACGGCGCGTTCCGCGACCTCCAACGGCACCGGCTCCTCACGATCCAGTGGCAGCCGCTCACGCCGCGCCACGGCTGGGTGATGCCCGAGGAGGTGGCTGAGGCCGGGCTGGCGGCGCGCTTCGAGGACGGCATGGCCATCTCCACCGGCCTCCACGACGCGCTCGCCGAGCGGTTCCCCGCGGAGGCCGGGTACGCGGTCGCCCTGGCCTTCCGCCTCCGGTACTCGATCGAGCTGAACGCCCGGTCTGCGCTGCACCTGCTGGAGCTGCGCACCCAGCCCGCCGGCCACCCCGCCTACCGCCGGATCTGCCAGGAGATGCACCGCCTCATCGCCGAGCAGGCCGGCCATCGCACGGTGGCGGCGGCCATGCGTTTCGTGGATCATGGGGAGTCGGGGCTCGAGCGCCTGGAGTCCGAGCGCCGGGCCGAGGCCCGGCGTCAGTCGACCGGCCACGAGGCGGCTGCCGGGAGCTAACTGTCCACCAATTGTCGAGCCCCGACGCGCAACCTTCCTGACCTGCATCTTCTCGCGTTGAGGCTGGTCAGAGCGTATGTGGCGGGCGCGCGATCGAGTTGACAGGTGGGCCGCGACGGGAGAATCTAACCCCCGTCCCTGACAGCCCCCACCCCTGGTCGTGGGACTCGACACCGTCGCTTCGTTCCCGGGTGCAACCGAGTACGGAGGGGCAGTGCCGAGGGGGCGGTGGAAGGGCAGCGGGGTCGGGGGACCAAGTAGAGAACGCTCCAATAACCGAAGCTCGCCGGGGTGGTCCGGCCGAGCGCGAGGCTACCGAGCGGTACCAACGGTCCCCTGGCTCCCACTGCTGGCGGCGCGCCGAGTTGGTCGGCGCGGCCCCTCACGGTTTAGCGCCGTCAGTCGTCTACACTCCGCGCCCCAAGCGCCAGGTGAGGACCAATCAGCATGGCTGATGACGATGATTTCGAAGAACTAGCGGAGCCGGACGACCCCGACGTCGTCGATCTCGAGGCCCTCGAGGACGACGACATCCTCGACGATGACGTGCTCGACGACGACGTGCTCGACGACGAAGACGTCGATGTCGACGATGTGGACCTTGCCGCAACCGAGGATGACGCCGCCGGGCCGGTGGTCATCGCCGCCGCCGATGACGACGATGACGACGAGGACGACGACGACGTCCTCGATCCCGACGACGTGGAGGCCGGCCTCGACGTCATCCTTATGGACCGCCTGGTGGCGGTGGACGAGGACGACGAGGACGAGGACGAGGAGACCCCGGACGCCGACGACCGCGGCGACGGCATGACCAAAGTCCTCCTCAAGCGCCCCGGCGAGTTCGTGTGCCAGAGCTGCTTCCTCCTCAAGCACCCAGGCCAGCTCGCCGACTCCACCCGCATGTGGTGCCGGGACTGCGTGTGAGCGTGCGCCGAAGCGCAGGGAACAGCGGCGCACCGTGAGGCGGTGGCGAGCCCGATGATCAAGCCGCTGGAGCGGCTCGCCGATCTGGTGCTGTACCTGCCCCTGGGCCTGGCCCTGCGGGCTCGGGAGGAGCTGCCCAAGCTGGCGGCCCAGGGCCGCCAGCGCGTCGCGGACCGTGCCCCGCTGGCGCACATGGTGGGCCAGATGGCGGTGGCCCAGGGCCGGCGCAAGGTCGGGGGCATGATCGACCGCCGCTCCGAGCCGCCCGCGCCGGCCGAACGGGGCGTGGCGGTGCCGGTCCGAGACCTTACGGACGACGCCGCCCCCGCCCCGCCCGCGCCCGCCGCGGCCGAGGCCGCGCCCGCCGCGGCCGACCTTCCCATCCCCGGCTACGACAGCCTGTCGGCGTCGCAGGTCGTGCAGCTCCTGCCGGGCCTGTCCTCCGACGAGCTGGACGCGGTGCGCGCCTACGAGTTGGCAGGCCCGAATCGGAAAACGGTCCTGCTGCGCGTCGCCCAACTGCGTGCCGGATAAGGGACCCGTGGAGGAGACCCGCGTGGCCGAGCCGGCGGACGTCGCCGAGCTGGCGGGTCTGGCTCGTTGCGCCATCGAGGACCTGGCGCCGTTGCGGGGCGGCGCGGTGTCGCGG
>JAHFUQ010000040.1 GCA_023265045.1 Acidimicrobiia bacterium | reverse complement strand
TCGTCCACCTCGACGTCCGCCCCCAGGGCCTGGAGCATGGACGCGGTGATGTGCACGTCGCCGATGTGGGGCGTGTTGCGCACCAGGCTCGGCTCCGTCGACAGCAGCGACGCCACCATGAGCTTGGTGACGACGTTCTTGGAACCGCTGATCTGCACGTCGCCCCGCAGGGGGCCGACGGGTTCGATCCGCCACGTGGGGATGGGCATGACCGACATCATTCCCCAAGAAGGGGTGCGGGAAGACTGCGCTGGTGGACGACGTGCAGCCGCCTGGTGGTACGGCTCAAGGCGACGTACAGCGCCCGCAGCCCGTTGCGGCGCTCCTCCACGATGGCCGCCGGTTCAACCACCACCACGCCGTCGAACTCGAGGCCCTTGGCGCCCTCGACCGAGAACACCGCGATCGCCTGCTCGAGCACCAGCGAGCCCGCATCGGGGACATGCAGCGCCGTCCGCAGCTCCTCCAGCATCGGCGAGGGCGCGATCACCGCCACCCGCCCGCCGTCGACGATCGCCAGCTCGGCGGCCGTGACCTGGGCGGTGGTCGCCACCAGGTCCTCGGTGCGGGTGAACACCGGCGCCTCGCCCGTCGTGCGCACCGAGCGGGGCGGGACCAGGCCGTCGGTGGCCGCGGCCAGCACGCGGCCCGCCAGCTCCATGACCTCGACCGGCGTCCGGTAGTTGACCGACAGCTCGGTGACCTGGGTGCGTTCGGGATGGGGCAGGTGGGCGACCACGTCCTCCCAGCGGCGGGCGGCGTGGTCCCCGCTGGCTTGGCCGAGGTCGCCGACGATCGTCATCGAACCGCTGGGCACCCGGCGCCCGATCATCCGGGCCTGCATGGGCGACAGGTCCTGGGCCTCGTCGATGAGCACGTGGCCGAAGGTGCGGGTGGCGAGGTCGGGCTGGTCCTCCTCGGCCTGCTCGCGGGTCCAGCGGGCCAGGTGGTCGAGGACGTCGGCCCGCATGACCTCGTCGATGGCGCCCGTGTCCTCCAGGGCCCGCTCGAACAGCAGCTGCTCGTCCGGGTCGACGGCCTGGACGGCCCTCGCCCGCGACGGCAGCGGCCCCAGGTGAACCGCCGCCTCGTCCAGCAGGGCGACGTCGTCCTCGGTCCACGCCACGTCGGCGAGCCGGCGCTGCCGGGGCCGCGCCAAGGCCCGCCAGTCGTCGCCGTCGAGCACCCCGTGGGCGGCGAGGCGCAGCAGCGCGGGCACGCTGAACAGGTCGTGCAGGAGGGCGCCGGGCGTCAGGATCGGCCACATCCGCTCGACGGCGGCGACATACGGCCGCTGGCGGTGCAACTGGCGTTCCAGGTCGGGCGGAGTCGGGTCGTCCGGCCCCAGGCGCTCCTTCTCGCGCCACTGGTCGACGAGGATCCGGGTGATCTGGCGTTCGAAGGCGGCCCGCCGGGCGTTGTGCGACCCCCGGCGGCGCTTCACCTGGCTCACCACCGCCTGGGTTGCCTCGGGCGTCAGGGTGAGCAGGCGGGCGCCGAGCGGGATGGTGGCCGGCCGCGGCAGCGGGCGCTGGCGCTGGCGAACCGCCCGGGCAAGGACCTTGGCCATGCGCACGTCGCCCTTGACCCGCACCGCCTCGGGCGCGTCGACGGCGCTGACGGTGACCGCCGGGAGCATGGTGGCGGGCGTGGCGAAGGTCACCGTGTGCTCGCCAAGGGACGGGAGGACCTGCTCGATGTAGCGCAGGAACACCCGGTTTGGGCCGATGAGCAGCACGCCCGCCCGCTCGAGCGGGAACCGGTAGGTGTAGAGCAGGTAGGCGGCCCGGTGGAGGGCGACCGCGGTCTTGCCCGTGCCCGGGCCGCCCTGCACGACCAGGATGCCCGGCAGCGGCGAGCGGATGATCTCGTCCTGCTCCCGCTGGATGGTGGCGACGATGTCGGCCATGCGGCCGGTGCGGGCCCGGCGCAGGGACGCCAGCAGGGCCGCCTCCCCCACGAGCACCATGTCCTCGTCGAGCTCGCCGTCCTCGCCCTCGGCCGCCAGCAGGTCGTCCTCGATGCCGACCAGCCGCCGGCCGCGCAGCAGGAAGTGGCGGCGGCGGGTCAGGCCCAGCGGCTCACCCGGGGTGGCGCGGTAGAACGGGGCGGCGGCCCGGGCGCGCCAGTCGACGACCAAGGGCTCGTTCTCCTCGTCCGAGATCGCCACCCGGCCCACGTAGAGCCGCTCGCCTTGGAGCCGGTCCATGCGCCCGAACACCAGGCCGGCGTCCGCCTCGCGCAGCGCCGCCAGCCGGCGCTCGGTGACCTCCAGGCGGACGTCGCGCTCGAAGCGGGCCGAGTGAGTCCCGCCTTTGCCCAGGTCGAGGACGTCGGCGGCCACCGCCCGCGCTCGGCTCCGCATGTCGTCCAGACGTGCGTACGCCCGGTCGATGACAGCCTGTTCCGCCGCCAGTTCGGGGTGCGTCGACAGTTGCTCCGGGTCCCTTGTTCACTCATTCCTGGCGAGCGCGTCCCGCCCAGGGGGTGGACAAGCCTACAAGGTCAGACGCCATCCCTCAGCTGTCAACGTGGCTGTCGCGTCCACGATGGCGGGCTCGACGACGCCCGGTTCCCGGGCCGAGGGCCGCCACCGCACCGCCCGCACCGCCACCGGGCTGGGGCCGGCGGCGTCCACGATCAGGGCGCCGTCCACCACCGCGATCCCCCGTCCCCAGACGTGGACGATCCAGTCGCTCGACAGGCTGATCGTGGCCGACGCCGACACCGAGTCGATCCGGCCCACAACGCGCACCGGCTGGCCGGCGGAGACATGCTTGACCTCGACACCCCGGATCATGCGGGCGCCGAACTCGGCCTTGGCCGCGCTCAGGTGGGCGCGCAGGGCTGGGAGGGCCTTGTCCTTGACCTGCTTTTCGAGCAGGCGGCCCTGCATGTCGAGGTAGCGGGACCGCCGCCACGCCCGCTCCAGGCTCAGCGCCATCCCCACCTCGCGCGGCCCGTCCAGGGCCTTGGGCAGCAGCGCCGCCCAGGCGCCCATCTGCCGCCGCATCACTTCGAACTGCTCGGGCCGCATCCCGAACTGGTCGCCCCAGAGCTGGAGCGCCTGGAGGCACCCGCACGGCTCCCCGCCCAGGGCGAGCATGGCCCGCTCCGAGCCGAGGTCGTGGTCCTCGACCTTGAACTTCCCCCACCGCCACGTCACCCGGTGCTCGTCGCCCTCGCACGGGATCACCGCGCTCACGGGCGGGACGTGCTGGTACCAGTGGTCCTTGGCCGGCACCCGTCAGGCCACCGCGCCGATGTGCACCACCCGGGCCCAGTCGGGCGCCGCCCAGGCCTTCTGGCGCCGCACCAGTTCGCCCTCGATGAGCCCGACGACGACCTGCATCCCCTTGGGAGCGGAGGCTGGCCACGGCGTCAGCCCGTCGGTCAACACGACCAGGATGGACGGGCGGGGGCGCAGCTTGGCCGCCGCTTCGATGCCCACGCCGATGTCGGTGCCCCCGCCGCCGACCAGGTTGAGCTGGCGGACGCTGGCGACCCGCTGCACGCTGTGCACCGCGGCGTCGACCGACATCACCCGCAGCCGGTTGCGGCCCAGGCCCAGCCCGTTGAGCAGGGCGTCCACCTCGGCGAGGGTCTGGGCCAGCAGCTCGTCCTCCATTGAGCCGGACGTGTCGACCAGCACCACGATCTCGGGCACCGGGGCCTGAAGGGCGGGCATGATGACGTCGGGGAAGGCGCTCGCCCGCCGGGAGGGACGCGTGTAGGTGTAGTCCACCTTCCCGGCCACCATGGTTATCCCCTTGCGGATCTCCGCCGCCAGCACCCGCCGCCAGTCGACCTGGGGCTCGAGCTGGTCCTTGGCCCACCGCTCCCAGCCCTTCGACAGCCGTCCCACGCCCTCGCGCTGGAACCGCAGCACGTCGCTCGCCACCTGGGCCCGCACGAGCCGCTGCTCGCCGGGGGGCACCCCGCCGCGCTGGTCGCCCGACATCTCCCAGTCGCGCGCCTGGGCGTCGGCCCCGCTCCCGCAGTCGGGCTCCTCCTCGTCGTCGTGGTCCTCGTGGCGTGCGTGGTGGAAGTACTCCTCGGCCATCCGCCCGGTGGCCCAGCCCAACTTGTGCGGCTCCACCTGGCCCTCCGGCAGGCGCAACCCGGACGAGACCAGGTCGTCGTTGATCTCGGCGTCGGCCGCCAGGCCCCAGTCCTTGGCCAGGCGGCGGTCGACGCCCAGGCTCCGGGCTCGCCCGGCGTGGTCGCGCACCAGATGGCCGGCGTGGTGCACCAAAAGGCTGCCCAGCACCTCGACGCTGTAGCTGTCCACCAGTTCGGGGTCGATGAAAAGCCGCCACGCCTCGTCGGTGGCGACGGTCCCGATCCCCGGGGCGGGCACGACGTGGCACGCCCACAGGGCGGTCGCCATGTAGGGGTGGCGCTTGACCGCCCACAGCCGGGCGACGGTCAGCTTGTCGATGTTCAGCTCTGCCAGCGCGTGTCCTTCAGCAGCGGGACGAACAGCTTGATCTCCGGCGGCGCCGGCGCCTTGGGCGGGCGGCACTGCACCAGCACCCGGGCCGCCACCGCGCCCACGTCGGGCGTCTTCCCGCCCGCCTTGCCCAGCACCTTCCAGCCCGCCAGCCAGCGCTCCACCGTCGGGTTGGCGGCCACCGCCGCCGCCACCGACGACAGCACGGCGTACACCCGGTCGCCCCGCTCCGGGACCTCGAACGAGTCGGGATCGGCCAGGACCTTCTCGGGGTCGGGCAGGTCCATCTCCATCTCCCACATCAGCAGCTCGATGCCGGCGCCCTCGCCGACCGCGCCGGTGATGAGCGCGGTCGTCGCCTCCACGCTGGCGTTGACAGAGTCGGCCGCGGCCCGCAGCCGGGCCGCCATGTCCCAGGTGCGGGGGCTGGGCCAGCCCCGGCCCGAGCGGGCCGCGTCGGTGGGAACGTCGACGGCCAGGCCGGGCCGCACCGTGATGAACGCCGAGACGAGCCCGCGAGCCTGGGGTATGCCCGCCTCCCAGTCGTCGGGCAGGACGGGCACGACCGGCGCCTCCCAGCCCCCCGCCAGCCCCTGGGCCACCCGGGCCGGCTCCGCGACCCAGTCCAGGTGGCAGAAGCGGTTGGCCAGGGGCGCCGACAGATCCCACCCGTCGGCCGCCTGCTCGGGCGGGTTAGCGGCGGCCACCACCACGACCCCCTCGGGCAGGTCGAGGTCGCCCACGACCCGCTCCAGCACCACCCGCAGCAGCGCGGCCTGCACGGCCGGGGGCGCGGTGGAGATCTCGTCGAGGAAGAGCAGGCCGTGGCCGGCGGCGGCGAGCCGCTGGGCCCAGCGCGGGGGGGCCATGTGGACGTCGCCCGCGGTCACCACCGGCAATCCGGCGAAGTCGGACGGCTCCCGGATGGCGGCGATGACGGTCTCGCACGGCCAGCCGATGGCGCGGGCCATGGCCCGCACGGCCGACGTCTTGCCCGTGCCCGGCGCCCCCCACAGCAGGACGGGAACCCGGGCGGCGACTGCGATTCCCAGCGCTTCGACCGCGGTCGCTTGACCCATCGGGCGTCACGCTATCCGGGCGGGGCTACATATCCGGCCGGGGGGCGCCGATAGAGTTCCCGAACGATGCGACAGCGCCTGGACACCGTGATGACGTGGACCCGGTCCGACGAGGGCCGCAAGTGGGTCCGCTACAGCATGGTCTCGGTCGTCTCGGTGATCATCAGCCAGCTGCTGCTGGCGTTCTTCTTCGGCGTGCTCGGCCGGTCGGCACGGGTGTCGAACATCTGGGCCGTCTGCCTGTCGGCCGTCCCCTCCTACTACCTCAACCGGGCGTGGGCCTGGGGCAAGCGCGGCAAGTCCCACTTCCTCAAGGAAGTGGTGCCCTTCTGGACCATGGCCCTCATCGGCCTGGCCTTCTCGACCTGGGCCGCCGACTACGCCGAAACGTGGTCGCGCGCCCACGTGGAGTCCCACCTGGTCACGACCGTCGTGGTCAACATCGCCTCCCTGGGCGCCTTCGGCGTCCTCTGGGGCGTCAAGTTCGTGATCCTGAACAAGCTCATGTTCGTGCACCACCCCGAGGACCTCCCCGCCGCCCTCGACGGCCGCAGCGGCATCCCTACCTAGGCGGGCCTCGCAAGCGCAGGGCCTCGAGCGATCATGGGCGCGTGACCGTCAGCCGAACTTTCCGTTTCGCGCTCATCGTGACCGTCGCGCCCGACCAGCGGGGCTACCACGACCCCGAGTGGATCGCGGACGCCGCCTGGGGCAGCCTCACCAACGAGTACGGCTACGAGTGCATCATCGAAGCGATCGAGGCTCTCGACTCGCCGGCTGACTCACGCACTTAGATCTCACCGAACCGGGCGTCGTAGGCCTCGGCCATGGTGGCGATGAAGTCGGCCCAGCGAATCCCGCTCGCAGTCGGCGGTAGCCCGGCGTCGACCGCGCCCGTCTCACGGTCGAAGGCGACGACGGCGATCCCCTCCAGCAGGTGGGGAGCATCGCCCTCGGTCCGGCGACCGCCGGCGCGCGTGAAGCGGCCGACGGCCCGGCCGACCAAGTGCTCCGTCGATCGCCATTGGGTGTCGTCCCCGGACCTCATGCGCTCGCTCGTCGGCAAGGTCAGGATCCCCCCGACGACGGCGAACGGGAACTTGAGGTCGATGTTGACCGCGAACGTGCGGACGTCGCCAAAGCGGTTCCAGATCGCCCGGCCAATGGCGAGGTGAACCGGCTTGATCTCCACGGCCAACTTCAGCCCGTCGGCCGCGGAGATCTCCGAGACGTCGGCTTTGACGGCCCGCAGCCCCCCGCCGACCTCGGTCTCGCCCGCGACCGCGTTTGCCAGCGTCAGTCCCGTGGCCCGTAGATCGGCGACCGTCACCACAGCCAGCGCCTTCGACAGCCGGATCTGGGCCGCCTTGGACCTGTCGCTCCCGACGGTCGAGGCCGCACTGATGTACTGCGCCGCCGCCTGGCAGTAGTCCTGAATGGTTGGGCGAGCCAACCCAGACAGCCCATCGACGAGCGGGAGCCCGGTGGGGACGACAGGCGTCGGCATTGTCAGGCCGAAAGATCGAGCGCGGCCTGGTCTGGTCGGGTCAAGGCCCCACGCACGCGATCGACCGCCAACGCGAAGTACGACGGGTCGACCTCGTGACCAATGCTATTCCGTCCGCACGATGCGGCTGCCGCCGAGGTCGTTCCAGTTCCGAGGAACGGGTCGAAAACGGTGTCGCCGACGAAGGAGAACATCCGGATCAGGCGCTCGGCGAGCGAGAGGGGGAACGGCGCCGGATGGCTCCGTGTTGACGCGCCACCCATCCGCCAGATCTGCTGGAACCACTCCGCATGGTCGGCGGCCGAGATGATCGACAACAACCGGGTGGCGAGGTCGGGCTTGCGGTAGCCGCCGGGCTTGCGCTGGAACAGGACGTACTCGATGTCGTTCTTGACGACGCCGTTCGGCTCGTAGGGCTTGCCGTAGAAGCCACCGCCGCCCATCTCGTACTGCGCGTTGGCGATCTTGTGCCAGATGATCGGCGCCAGGTTGTCGAAGCCGAGCAGCCGGCAGCGTTCCTGGATGCTGGCGTGCAGGGGGAACACCAAGTGCCTGCCGAAGGCCCGCCGCGCCACGTTGACGTCCCCCACCACGACGACCATGCGGCCGCCGGGGACGAGCGCGTCGAAGGCCCGGCGCCAGACCTCGTCGAGCTGGTCGAGGAAGTCGTCGTAGCCCTCGACATCGCCGAGCTGGTGCTCCTGGTCGTTGTACTTCTTCAGCGTCCAGTAGGGCGGCGAGGTCACCACCAGTTCGACGCTCTCGGGCTTCAGGTCGACCCGCCTGCTGTCCGAGCTCAACAGCACGTGGCCCGTTGGCAAGCTCCGGATCGCCGCCTCGAGGACACCGCACGCGCCCGGATCTTTCGCGATGGCTGGGAAGGAACGCTGCGGCTCGGCCGCGACACGAGCCATGAGCGCCGCAGGCGCGGCAGCCGCAACCGCGCTGCGCGCGAGTAGGTCACCGAGAACGACGGGTCTCCCGCTCTCGCCTGTCGGACCGCTTTCGCGCATACCGGTCAACCTTCTCTGCGAACGTACGTTCGTACTATACCGCCGTTCCCAGTGGTGGCGGGACCTGCGATCCCCACCGTAGATGGCAGCTTGCCCGGCTGGTTGGATCCTCGCGCCGTGTCCAATGGCCCCTGACGTGGCGATACGGTCCGGGCATGGCCAGCCCCGCAACCTTCGACATCGCCCGCCGGGCCCGGGGGTTCATGCCCGACGACGAGGGGCTGGCGCTGCACCAAGCCGGCCGCGTCGGCGCCACGGTCGGGCCGCTGCTGGAGGTGGGGACGTACTGCGGCAAGTCGGCTGTCTATCTGGGCGAGGCAGCGCGGGAGGGCGCCACGGTGCTGTTCACCGTCGACCACCACCGCGGCTCGGAGGAGAACCAGCCCGGCTGGGAGCACCACGACCCGGCCGTGGTCGACCCCGCCACCGGACGCATCGACACCCTTCTCCACTTCCGGCGCACGATCGAGGAAGCGGGCCTGGAAGGGGTCGTCATCGCGATCGTCGGCGACTCGGTGACGGTGGCGCAGCACTGGCGCACGCCCCTCGGCCTGCTGTTCCTCGACGGCGCCCACGGCCACGAGCCGGCCCACGCCGACTATGACGCCTGGTCGCCTTTCGTCGCCCTGGGCGGGCTCCTCGCCATCCACGACGTGTTCCCCGACCCGGCCGACGGCGGCCGCCCGCCCTACGAGGTCTTCTGCCGCGTCCTCCAAGGCGGCGAGTTCGCCGAGCTCCTCCCCTCCCGAGCCGGCTCGCTCCGGGTGCTCCAGCGCGTCAAGCACGCCAGCTAGAGGATCTACGATCCGACCCCAGTGCCTTTCCGGACCCGTCTCGCCGCGCCGCTCGTCGCCGTCGCCCTCGCCCTCCTGGCCGCCGCCTGTGGAGGAGGGTCGAAGGACAACGCTTCGACGGGCGGCAAGCCCTCGAAGGACGACATCGTGGCCGAGGTGGCCAGCTTCGACCTGGCCGTCGGACCGCCCTCGCGCATCCTCGTAGGGCTGTACACCGGCGACCAGCGGTTCGTGGTGTACGGCGACGTCCAGTTCCGCTTCGCCTATGTGGGCACCAAGCAGGAGAACAAGGCGGGCGCGTACGGCCAGCCCGTCACCGCCCACTTCCTGGCTGTTCCGGGCACGAAGCCGCCGACGCCAGCCCCGTCCACCCCCCAGTACTCCTCGGGCGCCGACAACCGGGGCGTGTACGCGGCCCAGGCCGGCTTCCCCCAGGCCGGCTACTACCAAGTCGAGGTGACGGCCACCGTAGGCGGGAAGGACCGCACGGCCACGGCCGCGCTGGCGGTCAACGACAAGCACCAGGTACCCGGGCCGGGCGACGCCGCCCCCCGCACCGAGAACCTCACCCTCGCCTCGACCGATGCACCCAAGGCGGCGGTCGACTCCCGCGCCACCACCGGCGACATCCCCGACCCGTCGCTGCACCAGACCACGATCGCCGCCGCCCTCGCCGCCAAGCGCCCCGTCGTCCTCGTCATCTCAACGCCCGTCTACTGCCAGAGCCGGTTCTGCGGCCCGGTCACCGACATGGTCGACAGCCTGGCCAAGACCTACGCCAACCGGGCCAGCTTCATCCACATCGAGGTGTTCCGCGACGGGCAGAACCAAGTTGTCAACCGGGCCGCGGCCGAGTGGATCCTGGCCAACGGGGCGCCCGGCAACGAGCCGTGGGTCTGGGTCATCGGCGCCGATGGCAAGATCGTGGCCCGTTTCGACAACGTGGCCACCCAAGAAGAGGTCGAGCCCCTCCTCAAGCAGCTGCCGCCGATCTAAGGGCCCGTTGCCCCGAGCTCGACCCGGCGGTCGATCCCCACCGCCTCGAGCAGGCGGCGATCGTGGGTGACGAGCAGCAGCGTGCCGTCGAACCGCTCCAGCGCCTCCTCCAATTGCTCGATGGCGGCGAGGTCGAGGTGGTTGGTGGGCTCGTCGAGCACCAGGCAGTTGACGCCGCGAGCCATCAGCACGGCCAGCGTGGCCCGGGTCCGTTCGCCGGGCGTGAGCGAGGACGCCGGGCGGTGCACGTGGCCCGCGCCCAGCCCGAACTTGGCGAGGAGCGAGCGGGCCTCGGCCTGCACCACCATCCCGCTTTCGGCCGAAAAGGCGCCCAGCAGCGGCTCGTCGCCGGCCAGCCGGGCACGGGTCTGGTCGATTTCGCCGACGATGACGCCCGGGCCCATCCACCGCTCCCCCGCCGCCAGCGGCAGCCGCCCGAGGAGGGCCCCCAGCAGGGTCGACTTGCCACTGCCGTTGGGCCCGACGATCGCCACGCGGTCGCCGTAGTCGACCTCCAGATCGAGGGGCCCGAGGCGGAAGGTCCCCCGCTCGACGACGGCGCCCGCGAGGCGGGCCACGACGTCGCCGCTGCGCGCCGCAGCCGCGACCGAGAACCGCAGGTCCCACCCCTCCCACGGCTTGTCGACCGGCGTCAGCCGATCGAGCGCCTTCTCGGAGATGCGCACCTTGGCCGCCTGCTTCTCGGTCCGGTTGGTGAGGAAGCCGCGCTGGGCCTTGTCGTTGTCCTTGCGCTTCTTGAGGTTGTTGACCCCCTGCACGGCCCACTGGCGCTGCGTCCGGACGCGGTCCTCCAGCTCGCGGCGCTTGGCCCGGTACTCCTCGAAGGACTCCTCGGCGTGGCGGCGAGCCGTCGCCCGCTCGCCGAGGTAGGCCTGCCAGCCGCCGTCGAACAGCGAGGCGGTGTGGTCGTGCTCGTCGAGCTCGAGCACGGACGTGATCGTGCGCTCGAGGAACGCCCGGTCGTGGGACACGATCACGACGCCGACCGCCAGCGTGTCGAGGAACCGCTCCAGCCGGTCGAGGCCATGGAAGTCGAGGTCGTTGGTCGGCTCGTCGAGCAGGAACACGTCGAACTCCGAGAGGATGACGCCCGCCATGGACGCGCGCGCGGCCTGGCCCCCGGAGAGGGTCCGCATCTCCTGGTCGAGGAGGCCGGCGGGCAGGCTCAAGTCGGCCCAGAGGGCGCCGATGCGGGTGTCGAGATCATCGCCGCCGAGCGCCATCCACCGTTCCAGCGCCGCCGTGTAGCGAAGGTCGCTGCCCTCGTCGCCGGCGGCCAAGGACGCGGTGGCGGCGTCGAGCTCGGCGCTGGCGGCCCCCACACCTGTGCGGCGATCGAGGAACAAGCGGACTGTCTCGCCCGGCCGGGCGTCGGGCTCCTGGGGCAGGTAGCCCACCGTGGCCGTCGGCGGCGACAGGGCGACGGTCCCGGCGTCGAGCGCGCGAAGGCCGGCGAGGGCGCGCAGCAAGGTCGTCTTGCCCGTGCCGTTGGGCGCGACGACGCCCACGCGCGACCGGGGCGACACCGTCAAGCTGACGCCGTCGAGCACGAGGCGCTCACCGAACGCGACCGTGAGCTCCCGGGCGACGAGGGTGGCGACCACGTCCCTATGTTGGCTCGGGTTGCCCGCGTCGCATTTCGCGTCGCTTTCCGACGCCAAAATGCAACAGGTCAGGCGGCGAGGGCAGCGGTGGCGGAGTCCAGCTTCAGCCGGGCGTCCCGCAGCTGCGTGATCGACCGTTCCAGCTGGCGGGCATCGCCCCTGGCCATTGCCCCCAGGCAGTCGGTCACGCCCGCGGTGATGGCGTCGAGGGCCGACCGCCACGAAGCCTGGGCCTTCTCGTCGGGCACCGGCCGGGCGTGCTGGGCCTCGTTGACGCTCTCGCGTAGCGCCGCGCAACTGGTGCGGATGCCGGTCGGCTCGCCCTCCTTGGTGGCCGCCGCCACCCGGTCCAACGCGGCGCCCAGGTCGACAACCACGGCGCCGTAGCGGAGCTTCCAGTCGGCCAGGGACCCCGACTTCGCGCCACCGCCACACGCGGCCAGCGCGACCGCGAAGGCCGCCGCCCAGCGCCGCATCACAACCCGGCCAGCGGCGCGGCGGGCGGCGGTGCGCCCCGCGAGGCGGCAGACCGGCCCGGGGGCTCCCACTTCTTCAGCGGATGGCCGTCCAGCCGGGCCTCGGCCCACTTGCGCAGGAGGTTCTCCTCCGGCAGTTGGTCGACGACCGACTCGAGGTCGGCCCGTCCCCGGCCGTCCCCGGAGGCCATGCGCACCAGGCCGCGGCCGTAGCGCACGCGCACGTCGTCGGCCAGCGGCGGCGTCAGGTGTTCGTAGGCGGGGAGGGCGTGGTCGGGCCGCTCCATCTGCGTCAGCGCCAGCGCCAGGTTGGCCCAAAGGGGCTGGCGGACCTCCTCGGGGACGTCGCCGTTGTCCACCTGCAGGCCCCGCCGCGCCGCCGTCACCGCGTCGTTCCACCGGCCCTGGAACATGCTCAGCCGCGTGAGGCCGAGCATGAGCCGGGACGAGTCTCCGCACGCTGCGATCCCGTCCTCGACCGTGCCCCGCGCCAACGCCAGCTCCCCCCGCCGGGCGTAGTGGTCGGCCATGTTCAGCCACCCCGCCGCGTCCTGAGGCGCCCGGTCGATAGCCGCCTGGAGCTCCGCCAGGCGCTCCTCGCCGCCCGTCCCCAGCGCGAACAGCTCGGCCCGGCCGTGGCGGCGCCACCACCGCCAGAGGGCCAGGAGCATGAGCCCGTGCACGACGGCCGTCGCCCCGCTCAGCCCGCGCGTCCGGTCGAAGTCGTAGATGATCTCCCAGTCGCCGAAGCGGGCGATCAGCGACAGCAACGGGTACCCCACGAGGCTGAAGACCAGCTCGATGACGCCGGTCACGAACAGCGTGTACCGCAGCGGCCGCTTGCGCGTCTTCCACCGCAGGCCGGCGGCGAGCAGGGCGAGCCCGCACAGGATGCTGACCACGTTGCCGGCCAGGGCGATCAGCCAGACCTGTCCGAGGGTGCGGGCGAAGCGGATCCCCACCGAGCCTTCGAAGAAGCCGTAATGGAAACTCGACACCGGCACGTCCAGGGCTCTGGCCGTGAAGTAGTGGCCCAACTCGTGCAGCAGGACGACCGCGGGGGGCAGCACGAACACCGCCGCCTGGGTCGCCAGCCGGCGGTCGGTCATGGTGAAGTCGTCGTCCCAGAACGTCTTCCACGCCCGCGCGATCGTGACGATCGTGGCCAAGGCGGCGATCCCGAGGATGATGTCCACGCCGCCCGACGAGGGATCGAAGGGCATACCCGGATCGTAGGGTCGCCAGGGCCGTTCCGGCACGCAGCGACGTAGGGCGGTTCCGGCACGCCGCGACGTAGAGTCGGGGGCGGGGGCTCCGGAAGGAGGAACAGATGGCGCGTTACGACCTGGTCATCGTCGGCATGGGTTCGGGGGGCATGATCGGCGCCGAGTTCGCGGCGACGATCGGGCTACGGGTGGCGGTGGTCGAGCGGACCCGCGTCGGCGGCGACTGCTTGTGGACAGGCTGCGTGCCGAGCAAGGCCCTCCTGGCGTCAGCCAAGGCCGCGCACACCATGCGCCACGCCGACCACTACGGGCTTCCTGCGGTCGAGCCGGAGATCGACACGTCGCTGGTCTGGAAGCGCATCCGCGCCATCCAGCAGGAGATCGCCGAGACCGACGACAACCCCGAGCGGTTCAAGACCGAGGGCGTCGAGATCATCATGGGCACGGCCCGGGTCACCGGCCCGAACACCGTGCAAGTGACGCCCAAGGACGGCGGCGACGACATCGAGCTGGAGGCGCGGATCATCCTCCTGTGCACGGGGAGCCGCCCCGCGACCCCTCCGATCGAAGGACTTCGGGACGCGGGCTATCTCACCAGCGAGAACATGTTCGAGATCGAGCGGGCGCCCAGGAGCATCGTGATGATCGGCGGCGGTCCGATCGCCATCGAGATGGCGCAGGGCTTCACCCGCCTCGGCATCCGCACGACCGTCCTCCAGAAGGGCCCCGGCATCCTGCCGCGTGACGAGCCGTCGCTCGTCGAGGTCCTCACCCGCAAGCTCATCGACGAGGGCGTCGACCTCCGCCTGAACGTGAACACCGACCGGGTCACCCTGAGCGAGGGTCGCAAGATCGTCCACGGGACCGAGAACGGCGAGCCGAGCCGGTGGGAAGCCGAGGAGCTGCTCGTTGCCGTCGGGCGCCGCCCCAATATCGAGGGGCTGGGCCTGGAGGAGGTCGGTGTCAAGGTCGGCAAGCGGGGCATCGAGGTGGACGAGCGCATGCGCACGGCGGTGCCGTCGATCTATGCCTCCGGCGACGTCGCGGGCCGGTACCTGTTCACCCACTCGGCCGGGTACGAGGCGGTGCGGGCCATCCGCGACGCCTTCTTTCCGGGCAAGGGCAAGGTCACCGACTTCGTGCCGTGGTGCACGTTCACCGACCCCGAGCTGGCCCATGCCGGCCTGACCATCGCCGAGGCGGAGACCCAGCACGGCGCCGACGTCGAGGTCTACCGGCTGGATCTAGCGCACAACGACCGGGCCCGAGCCGACAACGCGGCCGAGGGGGCGGTGGTCGTCGTGACGGCCAAGGGCAAGGTCGTCGGCGCCCACATCCTCGCCCCCTACGCGGGCGAGATGATCCACGAGCTGGGCCTGGCCATCACCCAGGGCCTCCGGCTGAACGAGGTGTCCAGCGTCATCCACGTCTACCCGACCTACAGCACGAGCACCGGCCAGCTGGCGGGCGAAGCCGCCTTCGAGGGCGCCAAGAAGTTCAAGTGGCTCGTCCGCAAGGAGAAGTAGCCGGGCTCAGTTGTCCTTGGCCTTGCCCTTGCCGTTCCCGTTCTCGTTGCCGGTGTCCACCACGGTGGTGGTCGCCCGCCGGGGCGGCGCTGTGGCCGCCGGGGCTTCCGTCGTCGGCGGATCGGTCGCCGCCGACGAGGCGGGCGCCTGGGCCTGGGCCCTCGCCGCTCGCGTCACCGGAGTCTGTATCTGCACGCCCGGCACCTGGCGCAGGAGGTCGGCGGCGGCCGCCGCGACGCCGTCGCGAAGCTGGCCGGCGGTGTACCAGTCGCTCATGGAGACGATCAGCGCCGTGGCGTGGCCCGCGACCCCGGGAGCGTTGCGTTCGAGCTCGGTGGCGACGCCTCGCAGCCCGGCAGCCAGGTCGGGGGCACGAGCGCCGTCGCGAGCCGGTTCGAGCCCGCCCGCGAGCGCCCGCATCCGGGCCGCGAGCGCCTGGATAGGGGTCGTCGACGGCGGCGCGGAGTTCGACGTCGCGGCCGAGGGAATGCCCGGGCGGCCGCCCCAGCCCAAGGCCAGCGCGCCGACGACCACGGCGACGCCGATCAACAGCCAGACCAAGCCCGCGCGTGACGTGGGTTGCCGCGGGGCTCGGGCCGGGCGCGCCACGGGCGGGGCCGTCATCACCATCGTCGCGTCCCTGGGCGGCTCGCCGAGGGCCGCCGCCATGTCGTGGGCGGACGAGAACCGGGCATCGGGATCGGTGGCCAGGGCCCGCTCGACCGTGGCGACCAGGTTGGGGTCGAGGCCCGGGCGGGCTTCGTCGAGGTGGACGTGGCTCCCGGTGACGACCGCGTTGGCAACTTCGAGCGGGTTGACGCCGACGAACGGCTTGCGCGCCGTCAGCGCTTCGTACATGACGACGCCGAACGCCCACAGGTCCGAGCGTGGCGTCGCTCGATGGCCCTCCAGCCGTTCCGGCGCCAGGTACGCGGGCGTGCCCAACAACTGGCCGGTGGCGGTGAGGTCCACATGGTCGCCGCTGCTCTCCTCACCCGGGTGGATGCTCTTGGCGATCCCGAAGTCGGTGATCTTCGCCGTGCCGTCCTCGGTGAGCAGGATGTTCCCGGGCTTGACGTCCCGGTGCACGATGCCCGCAGCATGGGCCGCGGCGAGGGCCCCCAGCAGGCCGCCAGAGGCCTCGGCCACCCAGGCGGGGTCGAGGGGGCCATCGGCGATGCGGTCGGCCAGCGTGTCGCCCGGCAGCCGCTCCATCACGAGGTAGGGCACGCCCTCGTAGTCCCCCGTGTCGTACACCGCCACCGCGTGGGCGTGGCACAAGCCGGCGGCGGCGAGCGCCTCGGCCTTGAACCGGGCCCGGATGTCGTCGCGCGCCGCCATCTCGCGGCGCAGCAACTTGATGGCCACCCGTCGCTGGAGGCGGCTGTCGAAGCCGTCGTAGACCTCGGCCATGCCCCCGCGGCCCAACCGGTCGCCGATCCGGTAACGACCCCCGATGACCGCGCCCGGCGCGATCACAGCAGTTGGATGACTCAGCTGCACCGGGTGCTACTTACCCCAGGCGGGCGAACCTCAGTCAAGCAACGCCAGCAAACGCTCGGCAGGACGGGCGATGACGGCCCTGTCCCCGACGATCACGATCGGCCGCTGGATGAGGATGGGGTGCTTCGTCATCGCGTCGAGCAGCTCGTCCCGGCTGGCGGCGGCCAGGTTCAGCTCCTCGTAGACCGGCTCCTTCTCCCGGACCATCTGGCGTGGGTCGTCGGTCCCGAGCTTGGCCAGCACGTCCTCCAGGTCCTCCCGGGTCGGCGCCTGCTCGAGGTAGCGGACGTACTCCGCGTCGATCCCCCGCTCGCGCAGGATGCCCTCGGTGGTCTGGCAATTACTACAAGCTGGATTGAAATAGACCGATACGTCCATGAGTGCCACTCTACGAGCCATGGCTCAGCGGTCTGCACTCGTGACCGGCGCGACCGGGTTCATCGCCTCCCACCTGGCGCCCGCCCTCGTCGCCGAGGGGTGGTCGGTGCGAGCGTCCGGTCGCCGCCCCCGGCCCGACTGGTTGCCGGCCGAGGCCGAGTACCGGTCCGTCGACTTCGTGGACGGTGACGGGGACGACGTGCGCGCCCTCGTCGAGGGGATCACCCACGTCTTCCACCTGGCCGGCGCCTCGAGCTCGAAGTCCTCCGACGACGAGATGCGCCGCAACAACGTGGTGGCGACGGAGCGGCTGTTCGCCGCCATCGCCGCCGCCGGGACCGTCGAGCGGGCTTTGCACATGAGCTCGACGTCGGTCTACGGCGAGGAGGTTCAGCTCCCGTCGCCGGTGCCCGAGGACGTCGGGGCGCAACCCAGCCGCGGCTACGGCAAGGCCAAGTACGAGACCGAGCAGGTCGTGTGGCGCCACGGCGAGGCCGGGCTGGCGGTAGTGGTGCTCAGGCCGGTGTCGGTGCACGGCCCGGGCGCCGTCAAGCTCCTGGCCAGCGCCATCCTCGACGTGGCCATCGAGCGCTTCATGGGCCTGGACCGCCTCGCCGTGCACCGCCCCGCCGTCGAGCAGCGACTCGTCCACATCGACGACCTGGTGCGGGCCACCCTCCACCTGGCGACCCACGATGAGGCGCCGGGGCGCGCCTTCAACATCGTCTCCGGCGTCTACCCCACGAGCCACGAGATCGCCGGCATCCTGGCCGCCCACTTCGGTATGACCGTCGAGTTGGACGACGACCCCGACTGCGGCCCCCCCTACGAAGACCGCCAGGCAGCGTGGGCGGCCATGCGCGACAAGGGCATGACCGACTCGATCATCCTCACCAAGGAGCGGTTCCGGTTCATGCGCAAGGCCAACCGCAACAACCGCCTGGCCCTGGACAACCTGCTCGGCACCGGCTTCGAACTGCGCCACACCGACCCCCAGGTTGAGGTCGTGGCCGACGCCGACTGGTGCCGCGACAGCGGCTGGATCGTCTAGGAGCGCGCCATGGCCTTGATGAACGGGTTGGTCAGGCGCTCCTGGCCGATCGTCGTCGTGTCGCCGTGGCCGGGCAGGACCCGCACCTCGTCGGGCAGGGGGAGGATCTTGTCGATCATCGACTCGACCAGTTGCTCCATCGACCCGCCGGGCAGGTCGGTGCGGCCGATCGACCCCTGGAACAGGTGGTCGCCGCTGAACAGGATCGGCTCCTCGCCGTCCACGTCGAGCAGGAAGCACGTCGAGCCCTGGGTGTGGCCGGGCGTGTGGATGGCGGTGAACGTCATGCCCGCGCCCGAGATGCGCTCGCCGTCGTCCAGCCCCTCAATCCGCTCGGGCGGGTCCAGGTCGAGGTCGGAGTAGGCGAGCAGCTCGCTCAGCGTCCCGCCCGTGCGGACCGGGTCGAGGAGCATGTGGCGATCGTGGTCGTGGATGCGCACCGGCACCTCGGCGGGCGCCGGCTGGCGCCCGACGACCTCGGCGACCCCTCCGACGTGGTCGACGTGGCCGTGGGTGGCGAAGACGGCGACCAGCTTCAGCCCCTTGTCCCGCAGGCGGCCCACGATGGCGCCGGGATCGGGCGGCGCGTCGATCAACACGCACTCCCCGCCGGGGCCGTGGGCCGCCACGATCCACGCGTTCGTACCGGCGACCCACAGCCGGAGCCCCTCGATCAGCATCGCCACGGGATGACCCTACCGTCGCAACGCTTCGGCGACGGCCTGCGCCCCCGGGTGGCGCTCGATCTCCTCGAGCGGGGCCGGCAAGGCGATCGACCAGTTCGGCCACTCGTCGAGCGTGCCCGGCATGTTCGGCCGCTCCTCGACGGCGAGGGCGTCGTCCAGGGCGGCGGTGACGAGCATGCACGCGGCCCGACCGAGGGCGCGGTGCGCGCCGGCGACCACGTCCTCGACGGGCGCGTCCGGCGAGGCGACCCCGCTCACCGCCTGCAGGTGGGCCCGGGTGGCGGCCAATGCGTCCTCGTTGGGCTGCGCGCCCACCGACCGCTGCGCCTCCACATCGCGGCCCGACCACAGGCCGGCGATGGTCGGCAGGTCGTGGGTGGTAACGGCCGCCAGCGCCTTCACCGGCCACCGTTCGGGCGACTCCCGCTCGAACCACAACAGCCGGTAGGACAGCACGTCTCGCTCCCACAGCTCGTGGCGCACGGCGTCCTCGACTGTCCCCAGGTCCTCACCGACGACGTAGGCGCCGGCCCGGTGGCTCTCCAAGGCCACGATGTCGAGGAGGTCGCTCGCCGGGTAACGCACGTAGGTGCCGTGCTTGGCGCTGGTCCCCCGCGGCACCCAGAAGAGCCGGAACAGGCCCATCACGTGGTCGAGCCGGATGCCGCCCGCGTGGCGGAGCGCCGAGCGGATGGTCTCGATGAAGGGCCCGTAGCCGGCCGCTCGCAGCTTCCACGGGTCGAAGGGCGGCACGCCCCAGTCCTGGCCCTGGGTGTTGAACTCGTCGGGCGGGGCGCCGACGGCCATCTCGCCCACGATGACGTCGTTCCACAGCCACGCGTCGGCGCCGCCGGGGTCGACGCCCACGGCCAGGTCGTGGACGATGGCGGCCCCGCCCCTGCCGGCCCCCTCCAGCTGGACGTCGAGGAGCCACTGCAACCACATGTGGAACCGGACGCGCGAGGAGTAGGCGTCGCGGTACCCGGCCACCGCCGAACTGCCGGGGCGCCGCAGCGGCGCGGGCCACTGCGGCCAGGGGCAGCCCTGATCCTCCGCGATCGTGCAAAAGGTGGCGTAGCCCTCGAGCGACGGCCCCTCCCGCCGGCAGTACTCGTCCAGGGCAGGGTCGCCGCGGAACCGTTCGTAGACCTGCTCCAGGGCCGCCAGCTTGTGCTTGTACACCGCATCACGGTCGATGCGGCGGTCGTCGTTCAAGGCGTGCCCCGCGGCCGCCAGCTCGCCGAGGTCGTCGATCGCCTCGGCGCCCGGGACCTCCTCGACCCGCAAATACAGCGGGTTGCGGAACCGGCGGCTACTCGGGAAGTAGGGGCTCGCCTGCTGGGGGACGCCCGGAACCGCGGCGTGCAGTGGGTTGACGAGCACGAGCCCCGCACCCTGCTCGCGCGCCGACCACTCGGCCAGGCGCCGTAGGTCGGCCAGATCCCCGATGCCCCAGCTGGCGCGCGAGCGGGCGGCGTAGAGCTGCACCGCCCATCCCCACTCGCGACGCGCAGGCAGGACGCAACGTCCGGGGCTGACGATCAGGGCGCGCTCGCCCAGGCGGTGGTAGCCGAACGGCAGGTCGGGGGGAAGGGCGCCTTCGACGCCGATCTCGCCGCCGTCCTCCAGTGTGAGGACCGTCCGCTCGCCCACCCAGTCGCCCGGGCGAGCGAAGCGCGGGCCGTCGGCCGCCGGGGCATCCGCACGGCCCGCGCCCATCGAGTCGAGGATGGCGTCGACCGTCTCGGGCGGGGGCTCGTGCCAGGCGCCGTCGGTCCGGTGATACCCCAGGGCGACGCCCCACGCCTCTGCTCTCGACACCCGCGGGAACTTACCCCCGAGCTACGGCGCCACAGTCGCCGCTCGCCCGGTCGCCCGGCGCCGCGCCCGCGTCCCGCCCCAGACGAGCCCGCCCAGCACGGCAATGGGGGTGAGCCAGCCCAGGACGACGATCATCCCGCCGACCACTTCGACCGCCCCGTCCACGGCCCGCTCGAAGCTGTGCGCCAGGCCCTTGGCGGGCAGCGGCTCGGGGTCGACCACGAGCAGGGCGCCGGGCTCGTATACCGAGACTTGGAGGGTCGCCAGGCTCGCGGCCTGGTCGAGCTGGGTGCGCTGCGCCTGCAACTGCTCGACCTGCTGGCGGACGTTGAACAGCGAGTTCTGCACCTGCAGGACCTCGCCCACGTTGGCCGCCTTGCCCAGCAGCGTCCGCAGGGCGTCCTCCTGGGCCTGGAGGCTGCGCAGGCGGGCGTCGTAGTCGACCAGCTGGCCGCTCACGTCGTCGCCCTGGGACGTCTCGGACTCGATGGTCCCGAGCTGGCCCACGGCCCGCCGCACGTCGTCGAACTTGTCGACCGGCGCCCGCAACGTCAGCTGCCCGGCCCGCGCCCTGCCCTTGCCCCCGGTGGTCGACGTGCTCGAGGCGGTGACGTAGCCCCCGTTGGCGGCGGCGATCGCCGACACCCGCTCGAAGGCCCCAGCGAACCCGTCCTTGCCGACCCGGACCGACAGCTCGGCCGTCCGCACGATGCGCGGCCCGGTGGGCGCGATCACCGACGACGATCCGCCCGGCCCGATCGACCCCGGCGCCGGCATGCCGCCCGTGCCGCCCGGCCCCACCGACCCCGGCGCCGAAGGCGCAGCCACCTTGGCGTCGGCGATCTCGCCCGATCCGGCGGCGCCCGTCGCCGTCGTCGGCGCGACGCGGTCCCGAACCGAGTCGGTCCTCGACACCAGCGCCCCCGCCGCCACCACCAGCCCGACCGCCGCCACTGCCACCGTCCCCGTCCGACGCATCTGGAACCTCTCTTTCAGAGTCACGGGGATTGGACGGCGGCCGAAGCCCTCCGGTTCCCGGCATGCAGCAGCGCCAACCCCGCCCGCACAAGGGCAGCGCCGGCGACGAGCCGGTAGGAGTAGTCCTGTGCAGGAACACCAACAGGTCGTCGGTACACTTTTCGTCCCATGTCCCGTTGGCTCGTCGAGAAGCGGCTGTCCCAGTCGGCCGAGCGCATCAAGCAGCTGCGCGCCGAGCTGGTCGTCGTCGACGAGCAGTTGCTCTTCCTGGCCGACGCCGCCGACGAGGCGCGCCTGCGGGCGCTCGTGTCGGAGACCCCGCTGGCGGACAAGGAGCACCGGGAGGCCCAGAAGCACGCGGAGGCGATGGGCCGCCGCCGGGCCGAGATCGTGACGTCCATCGACGACCTCGTCCGCACGCAGGACGAGCTGCTCGACCGCCTCATGGGAGAGACGGGATGAGCGAGCACCGAAGCGAAGCGCCGCCTGGGTGGCCGAACGCCGTCGAGGAGCGCAACTCACAGACCAGAACAGCGGGCCGCCCCGCGGGCCGGCCACCGGAGGTGGCGGCCTGATGGGTGTGCGTGTCGTCATCGCCGAGGACGAGGCCATCATCCGCCTGGACCTCAAGGAGACCCTCGAGGAGGAGGGCTACGAGGTCGTGGGAGAGACGGGCCGGGGCGACGAGGCGGTCAACCTCGTCCGCGAGCTCCAGCCCGACCTCGCCATCCTCGACATCAAGATGCCGGGCATGGACGGCATCGCCGCGGCGCGGGAGATCTCCTCGGGCCGCAAGGCCGCCGTGCTGATCCTCACCGCCTTCAGCCAGCGCGACCTCGTCCAGCAGGCCACCGACGCCGGCGCCATGTACTACCTGGTCAAGCCGTTCCAGAAGAGCGCGCTCGTGCCCGCCATCGAGATCGCCCTCGGTCGCTTCGCCGAGTTCAAGGCGCTGGAGCAGGAGTCCGAGGAGCTCAAGGAGCAGCTCGCGACCCGCCGGCTCGTCCACCGCGCCCAAGGGCTCCTCCAGGACGAGGTCGGCCTGAGCGAGGCCGACGCCTTCTCCTTCATCCAGCGCACCGCCATGAGCCAGCGCGTGAAGATGCGCATCATCGCCGAGCAGATCCTCGCCGGCGAACTCCGGCCCGAGCCGTAGTTCGGAGCCTTCACCACCGCCGGCGGTAGTCAAGGCTCCGAACCTGCTTGGGTCGACGCCCTACTTCTTCGGCAAGCCGCCGCTGAACAACGTGGCCAGGTCGGTGACCTGGCTGGGGAGCGGTTCCTCGACGTCCACCGGCGTGCCGAAGTCGTACATCTCGAACTCGGCCTTGCCCGACGGGACGGTGAGGATCATCTTGCGCATGCGGCCCTCGCCGTCGATCCACACGTCGGTGGGGACAGTCGCCGCGCCCAGCGCCGAGACCACGGTGTTGAGCGCCGGGGCGCCCGCGGCCGCCTTCTGGAGGTCGAGCGCGCCGCGGTAGTGGGTCGTGTCCGCGCCACGCACCTTCTCGGACCCGACCTTCTTCATGTCGTCGGCCGCGCCCTTGAGGAACTCGAGCGCCTGGCTGGGGTCGGCGGACTGCAGCTGCCCCAACGACCCGGTGTTCACGCCCGCCTGCCCGGCGAGCGCCTTCAGGTCGAGCTTGATCCACGGCTTGGCCGCGGGGGCGACGCGGGGAAGCTTGACGAAGATCCCGTCGCTGTCGAGCACCGTCTCGACCGTCCCGGTGGCCAGGCTCCCGCCCAGCGATCCCAGGTCGATCGTCAGCGCTCCCCGGCCGTTCTTCAGGTCGACCACGCCCTCACCCGTCAGCGTGCCGTCGAGCCCGCCCGTCGAGATGGCGAGGCTCATGGCGACCTTGGCCGAACCCGCGGCGGCGGTCTTCGCGGGCGCGGCCCGCACGACCTCCGCGGCGTTGGCCGACTCCGACCCGCACGCCGCCAGCATGATCAGCAGGGCAGCCGCCACCAGCGAAGCCGGCCGGCGCATCACACCCGCTCCACGTAGAGCAGGCCGGCCAGGGCGGGTCCGAGGGCCATGGTGCCTCCGTCCAGATCGAGCGTGAGGGTGCCGTCCGGCGCCTTCGCCCGGACCTGCGCCTGAGCGCCGGGGATGAAACCGTGCGTATCGAGGTATTCGAGCGCCTCCTGGTCGACCTCCACCTGCTCGGTGACCCGCTCCAGCCGCACCCGCTCGCCCGGCTCGGTGTCGGCCAGGGCGTGCAGGTCGCGCTTCGGGCCCTTCATGCCCGGGATCGGGTTGCCGTGGGCGCACGTCGACGGGTTCTCGAGGATCGCCGTGATCCGGGCCTCGACCGCGTCGGACATCACGTGCTCCCACCGGCACGCCTCGATGTGGGTCTGCGACCACGGGATCCCGATGACGTCGAGCAGGAAGCGCTCAGCCAGCCGGTGCTTGCGCACGAACCCCTCGGCTCGCTCGCGGCCCGCCGCCGTGAGCTGCAGGATGCGGCCGTCCACGCCAACGTAGCCGTCCGACCGCAGGCGCCGGATCGTTTCCGAGACCGTCGGCGCCGAATGCCCCAGGTGCTCGGCCAGCCGGGCCTGGATGACCTGGGTGCCCTCCTCCTCCAGCTCCCAGATGGCTTCCAGGTATTCCTCGACGGGCGGGTGGAACCCTTCGGCCATAGCCCTGCATGGTACCGGGCGCCCGCCCGCGAAGGCGGGGCCACAGCCCTACGATGCGGCATGGCCCGGTTCATGCTGCTCGACGGCAACTCGCTGGCCTACCGGGCCTTCTTCGCCCTGCCCACCGACCTGGCGACGGCCTCGGGTCAGGTGACCAACGCCGTGTTCGGCTTCACGTCGATGCTGATCAACCTCATCAAGGACCACAAGCCCGACCACATCGTGGTCGCGTGGGACCGGCCCGAGCGCACCTTTCGCCATGACCTGGTGCCCGCCTACAAGGAAGGACGGGCCGAGGCGCCCGACATCCTGCGCCAGCAGATGGGGCTTGTCCGCCAGGTCGTCGAGACCTTGCGGATCCCCATGCTCGACGCTCCGGGCTTCGAAGCCGACGACGTGATCGCCACCCTCGCCTCCGAGATCCGCGACCGCGGCGACGAGGTCCTCATCGTCACCGGCGACCGCGACGAGTTCCAGCTCGTCGAGGACCCCTTGGTCAAGGTTCTCTACAACCGCCGGGGCGTGAGCGACTACCTGCTCCTCGACGAGGCTGGCATCGAGGAACGCACCGGCGTGCGGCCCGACGTCTACCCGCAGTACGCCGCGCTCCGGGGCGACCCGTCCGACAACCTGCCGGGCGTGCCCGGCGTCGGCCCCAAGACGGCGGCCAAGCTCATCAACACCTACGGCGACCTCGACGGCGTGTTCGCCCACGTCGACGCCAACCCTCCCAAGCTCCGCGAGAACCTGCGGGCGTCCGAGGCCCAGGTCCGCCAGAACGCCACCGCAACCCCGCTGGTCCGCGACGTCCCCCTCGACGTCGCCGTCGACGACCTGCGCATGGGCCAGTACGACCCCGAAGCAGTGCGGACCCTCTTCCGCTTCCTCGAGTTCAACTCCCTCCTGCCCCGGTTGGAGGAGGCCGTGGGGAAGCCGGCCACTGCGCCGCCGCCCACGGAAAAGCTGGAAGTGGAAACCCGCGTGATCAGCAGCCGGGACGAAGCGTTCGAACTCCTGCGCAGTGACGCCCCCCTGACGCTGGCGGCCGGGTGGTCGGGCGAGGAGGGCCGATCCGCCCTCACCGGCGCGGCGGTCGCCGTCGACGCCTCCCGCGCGGCGTGGATCCCCGCCGATCTCCTGACCTCACCGGCGGGCGACGTGGTGACCCACCAGGGCAAGGAACTCATGCGGGGGCTCGCCCGCCTGGGCCTCGACGTGCCGTCGCTCGACCTCGACACCGCGATCGCCGCGTACCTCATCGACCCGGCGGAGACCAGCTACGGGATCGAGGGGCTGGCGGCGCGCTACCTGGGCGTCGAGATCACCGCGCCGGACGCCCCGCCGCCCGGCCAGCTCGACCTCGGCGGCGCGGCCGCCGACCCGGCCTCGGACGCCGGGCGCCGGGCGGTGGCCATCCGCCTGCTGGCCGAGAAGCTCGACCACGCCCTGGGCGCCCGGGGCCTCCGGCAGCTGTACGACGACATCGAGCGGCCCCTCGTGCGGGTCCTCGCCCGCATGGAGGACGTCGGCGTGCGGGTCGACATCGAGCAGCTCCGAGCGCTCAACGCCGGACTGGTCGAGGAGGCCAAGCGCCTCGAACGGGAGATCCAAGAGCTCGCCGGCGAACCGTTCCTCGTCAACTCCACCTTGCAGCTCCGTCACGTCCTGTTCGACAAGCTGGGCCTGCAGCCCCAGAAAAAGACCAAGACCGGCTTCTCCACCGACGCCGCGTCGCTGGAGAAGCTCAAGGGCCAGCACGCGATCATCGAGCCCCTCCTCCGGTACCGCGAGGTCGAGAAACTCCGGTCGACCTACGGGGAGACGCTCGTCGCCGAGGTGGGCCCCGACGGCCGCATCCACGCCACGTTCAACCAGACGGTGGCCCGCACCGGCCGCCTCAGCTCCGACCGCCCCAACCTCCACAACATCCCCATCCGCACCGAGGAGGGCCGGCGCATCCGGCGGGCGTTCATCCCCGCCGAGGGCTGCCGCTTCCTGGTCGCGGACTACAACCAGATCGAGCTGCGCGTCATCGCCCATTTGGCGCAGGACCCGGGCCTGATCGAGGCGTTCGCGACGGGGCAGGACATCCACCAGGCCACCGCATCGCGCATCTTCGCGGTCGACCCGCACGACGTGACCATCGGCCAGCGGTCGAAGGCGAAGATGGTCTCCTACGGCCTCGCCTACGGGATGGAGTCCTACGGCCTCGGCCAGCGCCTCGGCATCCCGACCGACGAAGCGGCGAACATCCTCAACGCCTACTTCGTGGCTTTCCCCGCCGTGCGGTCGTACATGGACCGCACCGTCGACGAGGCGCGCGACCGGGGCTACACCGAGACGCTCTTCGGGCGCCGCCGCCACATCCCCGAGCTGTCGTCGAGCAACTTCCGGCTCCGCCAGGCAGGCGAGCGCCAGGCCATGAACGCCGGCATCCAAGGCATGGCGGCCGACATCTTCAAGCTCGCCCTCGTCCGCCTCGACCGCGCCCTCGAGACGGCGAGCCACGCCAGCAAGCTCGTCCTCCAGGTGCACGACGAGGTGATCCTCGAAGTTCCGCCGGCTGAAGCGGACGCCGTCACCGAGCTCACCCTCGACGCCATGCGCGGCGTCTGCGAGCTGTCCGTCCCCCTGGAAGTGAACCTCTCGTGGGGCGACAGCTGGGCCGACGCGAAAGGGTGACGGCGTCCGCCGGGTGAGATCGCGCCTTTTCAGCGATAGACTGGAGTGTTTGGTGACCCGTAGGGGGTTGTCACCAGAATCCGTCCCTGAAAGAGGCTAACCAACTAGAGATGTCCGACCAGGCCGAAGCGCAGCGCCAGGCCGCTATCCCGACCGACAGCGCAACCGCAGTAGCAACGTCAAGTTCCCTCGACGAGGAGTACGTCTTCCGGCAGGTCACGGACGACGACCTCGGGGGCATGTCCTTGGAAGACGCCATCGCCGGCACGATCGTCGAGTTCGACGACGGCGACATCGTCAAGGGCGTGATCGTCAAAGTCGACAAGGACGAGGTTCTCCTCGACATCGGCTTCAAGTCCGAGGGCGTGATCCCCGCCCGCGAGCTGTCGATCCGCCACGACGTCGACCCGAGCGAGATCGTCACCGTGGGCGAGGAGATCGAGGCGCTCGTCCTCCAGAAGGAGGACAAGGAAGGCCGCCTGATCCTGTCCAAGAAGCGGGCGCAGTACGAGCGCGCCTGGGGGACGATCGAGCGGATCAAGGAGCAGAACGGCGTCGTCTCCGGCCCCGTCATCGAGGTCGTCAAGGGCGGCCTGATCCTCGACATCGGGCTGCGCGGCTTCCTGCCTGCGTCCCTCGTCGAGCTACGCCGGGTGCGGGACCTCCAGCCGTACGTCGGCCGGGTCCTCGAAGCCAAGATCATCGAGCTCGACAAGCACCGCAACAACGTGGTGCTGTCGCGGCGGGCCTGGCTGGAGGAGACCCAGAAGGAGCAGCGCGAGGAGTTCCTCGACAACCTCAAGCCCGGCGAGCGCCGCCGCGGCGTGGTGTCGTCGGTCGTGAACTTCGGCGCCTTCGTCGACCTGGGCGGCATGGACGGGCTCGTCCACGTGTCCGAGCTGTCGTGGAAGCACGTCGACCACCCGTCGATGGTCGTGACGGTGGGCGACGAGGTGGAGGTGGAGGTGCTCGAGGTCGACCTCGACCGCGAGCGCATCAGCCTGTCCCTCAAGGCCACCCAGCAGGACCCGTGGCAGGAGTTCGCCACCAACCACCGCGTCGGCGAGCTGGTGTACGGACGGGTCACCAAGCTGGTGCCGTTCGGCTCGTTCGTCCAGGTGGGCGACGGGATCGAGGGCCTGGTGCACATCTCCGAGATGGCGACGCACCACGTCGAGCTGCCCGAGCAGGTCGTGACCCCGGGCGAGGAGTTGTGGGTCAAGATCATCGACCTCGACCTCCAGCGCCGCCGGATCAGCCTCTCGATCAAGCAGGCCGCCGAGGGAGGGGTCGTCGCTCCCGAGTACCAGGAGGCGTTCGGCGAGCACGCGTACGACGAGCACGGCAACTACATCGGCGACTACCCGGCCGCCGACTTCACGCCCGAGTCCGAGGGCCAGGCGGCCTGGGCCGCCGAGTACGCCGCCGCCGAAGCCGCTCGCGAAGCGGCTGCTGCCGCCGAGGCCGGCGGTGCGCCGGATTCGGAGGCGGTCGCCGCGCCGGTCGCCGAGCCCGGCGCCACGGAGGGCGTGGAGGAGTAACCCTCACTTGGGGCCCCCCGCCCTAGCCCTCCCATTCCCCTCGTGCCGCGGTTGAAGCGCGTCCGGTCGCCGTCGCTCGAGTCCCTTTTCATCGGCGCGCTCGTCCTGTTCGGCTTCCGGCTGGGGACGCTGCCCATCGGCGACAACTCGATGTTCACGCACCTGCGGACCGGCATCGACATGGTCCGCGGGAGCGGCATCCCGCGGATGGACCCGTACTCCTTCACCGCGCGCGGAACCAGCTGGGTGGTGCAGAGCTGGCTGCCGGAGTGGACCTACGGGTGGGCCCACCGCCTCGGCGGCTTCCGGCTCATCGTCCTGGAACAGGCGGTGCTGATGGCCGTCGTCGCCTGGCTGGTCGCGCGCCTGGCGCGGGCCGGTTCACCGTTGCGCACCGCCCTGTCCGCCGGCATCGCCGTCGGGATCGGCGCGCCGTACTGGTCGCCCCGCCCCCTGCTGTTCGGGCTCATCTGCATGGCGTTGACGGTGATGGTCGTCGAACGGCGCCGGACGTCGTGGCTCCTCGTGCCCATCGTCTGGCTCTGGGTCAACAGCCACGGCTCGTTCCCGCTCGGCATCGTCTGGCTCCTCGCCCGGGCCGGCGGCGAGTGGCTCGACTGGAAGGCGTGGCCACGCGAGACGCTACGTTACGCCTGGACCTTCATCGGAAGCCTGGCCGTGGCGGCCGTCAACCCGCTGGGGGCCCGCCTCCTGTTGTTCCCCCTCACGCTGGGCAAGAAGCAGTCGACGTTCGAGTCGATCATCGAGTGGCAGTCGCCCAACTTCCACCTCCAGGTCAACCGGTTCGCCCTGGTGTTCATTTTGCTGGCGGCGGTGCTCCTCTTCCGGGCCCGCTTGACCTGGCGCGACGTCGTGCCCACGGTCGTGTTCCTCGGCGCCGGCCTGTACGCAGTGCGCAACCTGCCTTTGCTGGCCGTCGTCCTGGCGCCCGTCATGGCCCGTATCTTCCGCAAGCCGGAGTGGACCGCGCCTCGCCCCGCGCCCACCCTGAGCCAGCTGCGGACGAACCGCGCCCTCGGCGTGACGATCGCCGCCGCCTTCGTCCTCTTCGGGGTGGCCGCGGCCACCACCCCCGCCATCAACGCCAAGGGCTACCCCGTCAAGGCGATCAGCTACCTCGAGGCCAACGACCTGCTCGGCGGACCTCACCGGCTCGCCCACCAGGACGTTGTGGGCAACTACCTCACCCTGCGCTACGGGCGCACGGTCCCCGTCTTCATCGACGACCGGGTGGACATGTACCCGGACAAGGTGTCCAAGGACTATGTCTCACTGCTCCGGGGCCGACCCGGGGTGCTGGAGCGGCTCGACCGCTACGACATCGACATCGTGCTGTGGGACCGCCAGCAGCCGCTGGTCCAGGTCATCGAGTTGAGCGGGCAGTGGCACAAGATCTTCGAGGACCACGACTGGGTGGTCTACCGCCGGAACTGACGCCACCGCGTGGGCGGCAGGCGCTTAGCTCTGGCTCATCATTGAGGCGACGGCGGAGTACTTGTTCGACGCCGTCAGCCCGAGCATGTTCAGGGCGACGAGGCACACCATGGCGATCAAGCCGACGAGCAGGACGTACTCGACAAGCGACGATCCTCGATCCCCGGCGCTCAGCCGGGCTCGCAGGCTGACCATCAGGGACTTACAGCGCTCCATCTCACTTTTCGTCGGCAGGATCGCTCCCGAAGTTGAGTCGATCGGCTCATTGACGGAAAAGAAAAGCGGGCCCCGGAGGGCCCGCTCTTCCTTTCTGACCGGGGGGTCAGGATCTCACGTGCCGGCGATCTGGGAGCCGACCTTGGAGAACTTCTCCTTGGCCGAGGTGCCCAGCAGGCTGATGGCGGCGATGCAGACGACGGCGATCAGGGCGACGAGCAGGGCGTACTCCACCAGGGCGGCGCCACGCTCGCTGCGGCCGAAGAGCGCGCGCAGGTACGGTGCGAAATTGTCCTTCCAGTACGACACGAGGTCCATCGATCTCTCCTGTTGCGAGGTCCCCCGCGCGGGGGGCGACTTGTACCGTCTCTATCGGCGCCCTCGCGTTGAGACTTGATGGATTTTTGCGTCGAGCGCGCAGCGAGCGGACCCCGGAGGGCCCGCTCGCCGCGTACCGCAGAACTGAGGAGGCTTAGGCGCCCGAGATCTGGCTGCCGACCTGGGAGAACTTCTGCTTGGCCGAGGTGCCCAGCAGGCTGATGGCGGCGATGCAGACGACGGCGATCA